>JANYCI010000327.1 GCA_025360325.1 Limisphaerales bacterium
TCGTAATGCGCGTCGCCATCGCCGTCATAGACCACGGATTTTTTCTGGATGCTCTGCTCGGCGACGGCGAGTGTGATGCGAATGATTCCATCCGCATCCGGCGCGGTGGTGAGCGCGGCGATTTCCAGCGAGTTCAAAACTTTGCGCGCGTCGCCGTCGGCAATTTTAGCGAGATGGCGCAAGGCATTTTCATCCGCAGAAATTTTCAAGTAGCCGAGTCCGCGTTCCTCGTCCTTCAATGCGCGTTGCAGTAGCGAATACAAATCTTCCTCGGTGAGCGGGCGCAATTCAAAAATCTGCGAGCGCGAGACGAGCGGCGAGTTGACGAAGAAAAAAGGATTATGTGTGGTCGCGCCGATAAGTTTGATGACGCCGCTCTCGACATCCGGTAGCAAAACATCCTGCTGCGCTTTGTTGAAGCGGTGGATTTCGTCAATGAACAGAATCGTAGAAGCCCCAGTGTTCTCAAGGCGATTGGCCGCTGCGGAGAGAACGCGTCGCATATCCGCGACGTTAGATTCCACGCCGCTCAAGCGCTCAAATTTACTTTTCGTTTGTCGCGCGATGATTTGGGCGAGCGAGGTTTTGCCGGTGCCGGGCGGGCCGTAAAATAGCAGCGACTGAATTCTGTCGGCCTCAATCGCGCGGCGCAAAAGTTGTCCGTGGCCAAGGATGTGGGACTGCCCGACGTATTCATCGAGATTGCGCGGACGCATCCGCGCGGCGAGCGGTTGGTTGCGGAAGTTGTCGGGCGCGGGCGCAGAATTTTCTTCCGGCAATGTTTTTGCCGGGGCGGAAAATAATTCATCGTGAGCCACGCGCAGAAATTACCATTCGCCGGGGCGCTTGCCCAAAATAAAAAACCGGAGAAACATCGTCACAGTTGCATCAACCGATAAAAAATAATCGGATTCGCCGAATCTAAATTCACGGTTTGCAACACATTGGTGGGTTGGAAATTTTGCAGTGGTTGCCAGGCGACCGTCGCCGCCAGATTCGTAGAGTATTGGATTTGATAATTGATTCCGGGATTCGTGTAGAGCGACAGCACGCGGCCTTGATCGGTGCTAACGGCCGGGCGGAGCAGCGGATTGATGCCGATGACCACGACTTCGCCAGCTTGGATTCCGAGGTTGGAAAAGGTGGTGCCATCCGCTTTGTTAGCCGTAACGCTGGTAATCGGCACGTTGAGAAACGCGGAAGTTTGATCAGCCCCGACTTGAAAATGAATTTGCGCGAACACATTGGTGCCGGTCAATAAATCGCCGTTAGCCGTCCAGAGCTTGCCGCAAAGATTGGTTCCTTGATTTTGCAAAATGCCGCCAGCAATCGGCGCGGCAAACGTCAACTGGGGATTCAACAAGTTGTTGCTCGGCCAGTTGACATTGAAGGTGAGATTGGTGAGGCCATCGCTGGCGCTGGCGCTTAACGAGAGATTACCAGCTTGTCCAACTTGCACCGCCACGGAGTCCAGCGTGATTTTGAGAAAATCGGAAACGGTTACGACGATGGTTTGTTGCGTAGAGGCGGCAGGCTTCGTCAGGTCAGTGATGATGACGTTGAGGGTCTGGGTGGTGTTGGCATCGGCAAGGCTGGGAGTCCACGACACCACGCCGTTCGTCGGATTGATTCGGGCGCCGGCGGGTGCGCCGGGCGCGAGGCTGAAAATAAGTTGATCCAACTTCAGCGCGGTGGGAAAAGTTTTTACACGCAGACCGCCGCTGGTGGGCGTGATTGCGTAACCAGCGAACGACGCTTCGTCGGAAAATTCACCTTCGTCGCCAGCGGCGTTGTGCGATTTCAAACTTAAAAAATAAGTCGTGTCCGGTTGCAAATTAGTGATCGTGGCGTTAGTCGCGTTGCCCGTTGCGATCATGCCGGTGTAAGTGTGGCTCGTCGTGCCGTAGTAAATATTGTAGCCGGTCACGTTCGTATCTGAACTTGGAAACCACGCGATAGTCGTGCTGACCGAACCCAACGCCGTCACGGGAAAAGCCGTGATGGTGATACATTTCAGCAGCCAAACGAAGCCGTGTTGCCAGCGTCGGAAAAAATAGTTGCGCGTCAGACGAATCACTCGCGGTCTAATGCAAGCCGTCTGCCAAGTGAATGATGGGGGGGGACGAAATTATTGCTGGGCGAACGGTGAGGCCAAATTCAACCCGTTTCTAAAGGGTTTTTCTGGAGGTAGAACTAAAAATTATTTTTTTAGTGGGCACGCGAAGGTGCCGCGCGGTGAACGGCTTTAAGACAAAGTTGGGCGTAACCTGTCTTGAATATGGAAGCAAAAAAGCCCGCACGGGTGGCGGGCTTTGATGACCGGGTTGCCGAAGCAGTCCGGTAATCTTGAAAGAACCCCCGCCATTGCCGTGTCGAACTCTATCCATTGAACATATGTTGCCATATGTGGAACTTGCTTGGTTGCTTTCGGCTTCCATTGAAGGCGTGCCGGCCGCAGTCGAAACTCATCCCGTTATCGTTTTAATTACGGTCCAAGGATTGTTACGAATCACAAACAGGGCAGGGAAATTTTTATGTAACTACCAAAGATCAACCGCTGATACATAAATCGTCCATCCGGAAATTTACTCAAGAAAAATTTTCAAAAAAATTGTGACGTTCACGCGACGAACCATTTGACAAGTGCGGCGTGGCGGTTTCGCGCGCCGGGATTTTCAAGGCTGGAAACAGTCGCAATTTTCCGGCAAAGCGGAGTTGTGGATTGCAATTTCTGCGCTAAACTAGTCAGCCAATATGTTTTTGCAGAATCAGAAGTTTTCCATGTTCCCGCGACTTTGTTTTGTGGCAACCATCCGGCCTATTTTCTGGAACATCTTAGCCGCGCTATTTTTGTTAGCGGGCGCAGATATTTCTCAAGCCGCCACCATTGCGCTGAACGTCGGTGATGCACTGAACACGACCAGTTTCAACACCGTGGGACACTGGGTTGGTGGCGCGGCGCCGACGAGCGGAAACGCCTACCAGACGGCGGCGTTTGTTCTGCGGACACCCGCGAATGCAACTTCAATCGCGTTTGCTGGCGACTCGTTGGAGATCCAAAGTTTCGGTGCTTTACGCGGCAAGACGGCGGCAACCGTCACGATCACCAACCTAATTTTGGATGACAACTCCACCAATGAGTTGACCGCGCCGTCCGGGGGTAACGCCGCCACTTTGGCGGGAAACATCACGTTGAACGGGACGGTCATTTTCCGATCGGGACTGAATGTGGGTGAGATTGTGGATGTGTTGACCATCACCTCGATCATCGGCGGCCCCGGCGGATTCACGACCTTCAGCTCTTTTGGAACGATCATTTTATCCGCCACCAATACCTACTCCGGCGGCACGACCGTCAATGGTGGAATCGTTTTGGTGAACGGCGTGCTGGCCAACAGTGCGGTCACCATCAGCACTGGAACACTGGGCGGCAACGGCACTATCAAGGCCGCAGTCACCAATCAGGCAGGCGGCACTTTGAAACCCGGTTTGGCCGGCGGGGACACTTCGACGCTGACCATCAGCAATAATTTATTTCTCGCGGGCACAACGGCGTTCGCGCTCAACCGGGGCAACGCGCAAACGGCGAGCAAAATCAATGGACTCAATGCGCTCACGCTCGGCGGCACGCTTACAGTGACGAACGCCGGCGCGGCGCTCCAAGCTGGCGACACGTTTCAACTGTTCAACGCGGCGAGTTACACGGGAAATTTTTCCACACTCAATCTACCGACACTTAATTCCAATTTGGTCTGGAACAATTATCTCGCGGTGAACGGCAGCTTGGTGGTGGCTGTTCCCAGTTTCGTCGCGACGAATCCGCCCGCTATCACCAACCTCGCTGCTGCCAACGTGGTCGGCACGGCGGCGACGCTCAACGGTCTGGTGACTTCGACCGGCGGACAATCTCCGACCGTGAAAATTTATTACGGCACAACGAGCGGCGGGACAAATCCGGCGGCGTGGACGACGAACGTTTCGCTCGGCGCGCAAGGCGGCGCGTTTGCAGCGGCGGTCTCAAACCTGACGGCGAACACGACTTATTATTTCACCGCGTTGGCCTCGAACGCCGTTGGGGCGACGTGGGCGACGCCCGCGCTCGCGTTCACCACGCTCACGGCGACCCCGATCATCCTCACGAATTTACCTGCCGCCAACGTGCAGGGCGCGTCGGCAATTTTGAATGGCCAAGTCGTCTCCATCGGCAACTCAACACCAAACGTCACGTTGTTCTACGGCTCGAGCAACGGCGGCACAAACGCGGGCGCGTGGGCGAACAGTATTTATCTCGGCGCGCAGGGCGGCAGTTTTTCCGTCACCGCGATGGGACTCGCGACGAACACAATTTATTATTTCACCGCCGCCGCTGTGAACGCTGATGGCACGGCGTGGGCGCAACCATCGCTCTCGTTCACCACACTGCCGACTGCGCCGGTGGTTTCCGTGACGACGTATCACTATGACAACGCCCGCAGTGGCGCGAACACGAATGAAGTGTTGCTCACGCCGTCGCAGGTCAACACGAATAATTTTGGGCGACTCATCAAATACACCACCGACGGCTATATCTACACGGAGCCGCTATATGTGCCGGGCGTGAACATTCCCGGCGTCGGCGTCCGCAACGTCGTCTATGTCGCGAGCGAGCATGACACCGTTTATGCGTTCGACGCGGACAGCAGCGCGGGCGCGAACGGCGGGCTGTTGTGGAAAACCAATTTGGGCATCGCTTCGTTGAACGCCCTTGGTCCGTATGGTCGTCGTTATACCGGAGTCAATAATCCTTTCACGGACATCACGCCGGAAGTGGGAATCACGGGCACGCCGGTCATTGACCCCGGCACGGGCACGCTTTATGTGAACGTGTTCACGCGCGAAGTTTCCGGCACGACGAATTATTATCACCGTCTCCACGCGCTCAATCTCACCAACGGCACGGAACGCAGTTACAGTCCCGTCGTCGTGAGCGGCTCGGTTCCCGGCACGGGCGTGGACAGCGTCGGTGGCGTGGTGACTTTCAACGCCATGCAGTCCAACCAACGCGCCGCGCTCACGCTGGCCGGCGGAATTTTATATGTCGCCTACGCCGGTTATGCGGACACCGATCCGTATCACGGCTGGCTCTTCGGCTACAACGCTACGAACTTCGCGCAGGTTTCCATTTACAACACCACGCCGAACGCCACCGTCGCCGCCTTTGGCACGCCGCACGCGGCGGAGGGCGGCATCTGGCAGGGCGGTCACGGCCTCGTAGTGGATGCGAACACAAATTTATTTTTCATCACCGGCAACGGCAGTTTTAGCGCGAATACAAACGGCGGCGATTATTCTGATAGCGTGATGAAAATGACGACGACGAATGGTCTGGCCGTCGCGGATTATTTTACGCCTTACGATCAACTCACCCTCGCCAATGCCGACACCGATCTTGGCTCCGTCGGCGCAGTGCTGCTACCGGACGCCGTCGGCAACGCCACGCATCCGCATCTGCTCGCAGCGGGCGGCAAGAGCGGCACCATTTATCTTTTGGATCGCGACAACCTCGGTCACTTCAACGCCACGAACGACAATCAGATTGTGCAATCCGTCATCGGCACGATGGCGAATATCTGGAGTTCGCCGGCGTATTGGAACAACCGTTTATTTTACCAGCCCGCGAACAGCGCAATGAAAGGTTATTCCATTTTCAACGCGAGCATCAGTGGGGTCGCGTTCGCCACGGCGGGCGCGTCGTTCGGCGCGTATAACGGCAGTCCAGTCGTTTCCGCCAACGGCACGAACAACGGCATCGTGTGGGTCGTCAATGGCGCGGGCGGCGGCGCGACGGCGGTGTTGTATGCCTACAACGCGACGAACCTCGCGACGCTTTACAGCAGCAGCCAGCTTCAGACACGCGACGGTCCCGGCGGCGGCATCAAGATGACCACGCCCACCGTCGCGAACGGAAAAGTTTATGTCGGCGCGCAATTCGCGTTGAACATTTATGGCTTCAACACCTTTCTCGCCACGCCGACGATTTCGCCGAACGGCGCGAGCTACGCGAATTCCGTCGCCGTCACGCTCGCCGACGCCACGCCCGGCGCGACGATTTACTACACGCTCGACGGCTCGGTGCCCACGACGAATTCGCTGCTCTACACCGCGCCGTTCGTGGTGACGACCACGTTGAATGTCTCGGCCATCGCCGTGAAATCCGGCGCGGCCAACAGCGCCGTGGCGACGGCCGCGTTCATCAACACCGCCGCGCTCGGCAACGGTATTGGATTGCTCGGTCAATACTGGTCGAACACGACGGCGACTGTGTTCTCAAATGTGAATTTCGCGACTGCGGCAACACTGACGCGCACCGATGCCGTGGTGAATTTCAATTGGAGCAACACCGCGCCGAACGTAGTCATCGGCCAAACAAATTTCACCGCGCGCTGGACGGGTTGCGTGCAGCCGCAGTTCACGGAGAATTACACGTTCACCACCGTCGCCGATGACGGCGTGCGCCTGTGGATCAACGGCCAGTTGCTCGTCAACGACTGGACGACGCACACCAACGCGGCGACGAACAGCGGCGCGATCACGCTCAACGCGCAGCAGCTTTACAACGTGCGTTTGGAATATTTTCAGACGACGAATACCGCCGTCGCGCAACTGTTGTGGAGCAGCGCATCCACTGCGCTCGGCGTGATTCCGCAGACGCAGTTGTATCCATTCACGAATCCACCGCCGTCAGTCGTGATGACGCAGCCCGCGAATGGCGCGAGTTACACTGCCGCCGCCAGCGTGACGCTGGGCGCGGATGCCGACGCGCCGAACAATCCGATCAGCATGGTGAGTTTTTATGCGAACGGAAATCTACTCGGCACGTTGAACAACAGCGTTTATGCGCCGTCGTATTTTCTGACCACGACCGGACTGGGCGCAGGCAGTTACGCGCTCACCGCTGTCGCCACCGACGCCAGCGGACTTGTCAGCACCTCGTCCGCCGTGAACATCACCGTCGCCGCCGCGAGCGGACAACCTTACGGCCTCGCGACGAATGAAAATTTTTCTGCGTTCGGAAATATGCCGACCACAAGCGGCGGCGCGTTGCCCGCATTGCTTTCCGGCAGCGGCGCGTTTGCGAATACTCCGGCGCGCACGGCGGCGAGCGGATTTATTCCCTACAACCCGAACGCTGCGCTCTGGTCCGACGCCGCGCAAAAATCGCGTTTGCTGGCCGTGCCCAACACCGGCGGTCTCATCACGCCGGATGAACAAATTGGTTTCACGACGAGCAATTTCTGGACGTTCCCCGCTGGCACGATCTTTGTGAAAAACTTCGACCTCGTCGTGGATGAAACCAATACGAACGTCCCGCCCCGCCGCCTCGAAACACGTTTGATAGTGCGCGACATCAACGGCGCGGTTTATGGCGTCACTTACAAATGGCGCGCAGACAATAGCGATGCCGATCTGCTCGCGACGAGTTTGAGCGAAAACATTCTCATCACCAACGCCACCGGCGTGCGGACGCAGACGTGGTATTATCCGAGTCCGGCGGATTGTTTGACGTGCCACACGCCGCAGTCCGGTTACGTTCTTGGCGTCAATACGCGCCAGCTCAACGGCGATTTGAAGTATTCCGCGACTGGCAATACTGATAACCAACTCCGCACGTTGAACCGGCTTGGTTTGCTCAATCCAGCGTTCAATGAAACGAATGTTTCTGGTTACGCAAAAATGTTTGCGCTCACTAACACCACGGCCTCGCTGGAACTGCGGGCGCGTTCTTATCTTGATGCGAATTGCGCTCATTGCCATCGCCCCGGCGGACAAGGCATCACCTTCGATGCGCGTTTCGACACGCCGCTCGCGAATCAAAACATCGTCGGCACCTTTGCGTCGTCATCGCTCGGCATTGACAACGCGCACGTCGTGCAGCCGAATGACATCTGGCGTTCCGTGTTGCACGTCCGCATGAACACCGCCACGAACACTTACAAAATGCCGCCGCTCGCGCGCAGCTTGATTGACAGCAACGCCGTGCAAGTCGTCGGCGACTGGATCAATAGTTTGTCCGGCACGCCCGCGCTCGCGCCGCCAGCCATCGCGCCGAATGGTGGAAATTATTTCTCCAGCGTCGGCATAACATTCGCCGCGCCCGACACGAACGCCGTGATTTATTACACGCTCGACGGTTCGCTGCCCGGCACGAATTCATTCCTCTACAGCGGCGCTTTCAATCTCACCAGCAACGCGACGATTGCCGCGAGCGCGTTCCGCACGAACTACGTCAATAGCACCACCACCAGCGCGCTCTTTTTCGTGACGCCGCTGTATTTTACGTCGTCAGGTTTTTTACCGAACCAGCAATTTCAACTTGGCTTTGCGGGCGTGCCGGGCAGTAATTATGTATTGCAGGCCACGACGAATTTCTCCAACTGGACTGCCATCAGCACTAACACCGCTGCCACAAATTTGTTCAACCTGCTGGACTCGAAGGCGACGAATTTTCCGTATCGCTTCTACCGCGTGTTGCAGCAATAATCGTTTTCGTGAGCCAAAAAAAATCAGGTTTTACGCTGATTGAATTGCTAGTGGTTATCGCCATCATCGCGATTCTGGCGGCGATGCTTTTGCCCGCACTTTCGCGCGCGAAACAAAAAGGCCAGCAGGCCGTTTGTCTTTCCAACCTCAAACAAATCGGGCTTGGCTTCGCGCTGAATCTTGGCGACAACGGCGGACGGTTTCCCGACCGGCGCGATTTGAAATCCAGTTTGCCCGGCGGTTATCATCCGTGGCCAAATGCCGTTTGGCCGTCAGGCCCATCCACGCCCAATCCGTCTGATCCCCGCGCCGGCTGGGCCGCAACGAATTTTCAGGCGGAATGTCCAAACCTAAAAGTCTGGTCGTGTCCGACGGCAATCAATTCCGCCACTGGTAACGCGATTCAATCTGTGCAGGCCACTTCGATGGATACCAATGGGCCGCTGTGCCGCTACTGGGCTTGGCGTTTTGACCGCAATGATGATCCGGTGGGTTCAGAAGATTTCTGGGGCAAGAGCGAATCACAGGCAGTGGCGGATTTGATCGCGGCGGCGCCCACCGATGCCACGCTGGGAATCATCAATGGCGCGAGCGATGTGGAACTCGCGGTGGATCCGTATTTTCCCAGCACGATTCCGACGGTGGCACCCGAATTAAAAGGCCGCACGATTCACGCGGGCGGACGTTGCCGCGTTTTTCTCGATGACCATGTGCAGTTCATCAAAGATACGCGCACGCCGTTGCAGTGATGGGCCAGCTTTACAACTATAAATTTTTGGATGTGAATCGCGCACGGTTTTTCGCAAACGCATCCCGCCTTTAGTTTGACCGCTTTCCCCTCACCCTAACCCTCTCCCCCAGGGAGAGGGAACAGCCGTTGCTCGCGTCCAATAATTCTGATGCGAATTGAGCAGAAGCCAGCCGTAGTTTCGCCAAAAAGCTGGGAGCGTTTCTCCCTCTCCGCTGGCTCGTCGCGCCATAGCGCAGCGAAGGCGGAGGAGAGGGCCGGGGTGAGGGGAAACGAACCGACCACAAAATCGCGGCCTTGAAAAGCCGGGCAATTTTTTGCCTTTCAAAATGAGGTGTTTCCGCGCGGTGATTTTTCTGCGACAGTCTGGTTTCAATTTTTCATCGTGCAAATTTCATCCGCTATTTTTCATTGCAGCGCGCCGGACTTGGAGACGTGTCCCGACGAGTCGCTGCCCGAGTTCGCTTTCATTGGCCGCTCCAATGTCGGCAAATCGTCGCTGCTAAATATGCTCGCCGGCGAGGTGGGGCTGGCGCGAGTTTCGCCGAGGCCGGGCTTCACGAAGATGATCAACATTTTCACGATCAACAAAATTTGGCGGCTGGTGGATTTGCCGGGCTACGGTTTTGCGAGCGGCGCAAAAAAGGAGAGCAAGCGGTTTAACCGTGCGGTGACGGGCTATTTGCGGGATCGCGCGAATCTTTCGCTCGTGTTCGCACTAGTGGATTCGGGGTTGCCGCCGCAGGAGATTGACTTGGAATTCATCCAGTGGCTCGCGCGCCACACGGTGCCGTTCGTGCTGGTGTTCACGAAGTCGGACAAGTCGTCGCCCGCCGAGGTGTCCGCGAACATCGCGGCCTTCAACGAAAAAATCGCCGCGTGGTTTGTGGAACCGCCGACGAGCTTTACTTGTTCCGCGAACACCGCGCAAGGCCGTCAGGATTTGTTGGGCGTGATCGAGGAGTTGATGACAGCGATTCAGGCGGAGGCGGCGCGGGTGGAAAAAATCATCGCGCAGAAAAAAAATGCCCCGACGCGCAAACGCGGCCCGGATTTGCAGCGGCCGTGGTGAACGCCAAACAAATTTCTTTGCCGGAGCCACGACCTTTCTCTAGCATCGCGGCGCTATGCCAAAAAATTTCTGTCCATCCGGTTTTCGTGCAACGTGGTTTTTAGTCGGGTTGCTGTGGTGCTCGCGGATGAATCTGTGCGCGGAAGATCCGGCTACGAATGAGGTGGCAGCACCGTCCGGCGGCACGATTGAAAACTCCGTGGTGAAAATTTTTTCGACCGTTCGCTACCCGGATGTCTATGAGCCGTGGTCGAAGCGGCCACCGATGGAAGCGACCGGCAGCGGAGTGGTGATCGAGGGGAAACGCATCCTCACCAACGCCCATGTGGTCAATTACGCGAGCCAGGTGCAGGTGCAGGCGAATCAGTCCGGGGATAAACTTTCGGCCACGGTGGAATTCATCGCGCCGGGCATTGACCTAGCGGTGCTCAAGCTGGATGACGGAAAATTTTTTGACACGCATCCGCCGTTGGCGCGCGCGAAGACTTTGCCGTCCGTAAAGGATGCGGTGCTGGCCTACGGTTTTCCCGAAGGTGGCAATAATCTTTCCATCACCAAAGGCATCGTCTCGCGCGTGGAATTTGCGCCGTATAATTTTCCCGTGAGCGGGTTACGCATCCAGATTGATGCGGCGATCAATCCGGGCAACAGCGGTGGCCCGGCGGTGGTGGGCGACAAAATGATCGGCCTAACGTTCAGTCATTTGAGCGAAGCCCAAAACATCGGCTACATCATTCCGAGCGAGGAAGTGGAATTATTTTTGGCTGATATCGCCGATGGGCATTACGACGGCAAGCCCGCCCAGTATGACGGTTTGCAGACTTTGGGAAATCCTGCGCTGCGTAAATTTTTGAAATTGCCCGCCGCCGTTGAGGGCATGGTCGTGAACAAACCGTTTCAAAACGACGCGGCGTATCCGCTGAAGGAATGGGATGTCATCACCAAAATCGGCAGCTCGCCGGTGGATGACGAGGGCATGATCAAGCTCGGCGACAATCTTCGCGTGCGTTTCAGTTATCAAATCCAGCACCTCGCCACCAATGGCACCGTGCCGTTGACGCTAGTGCGGGATCAGCAAGAAATGCAGGTCAACCTGCCTGTCACCGCGAATTATCCGCGTGCGATTCCGTCTTTGAGCGGCAGCTACCCTTCATTTTTTATTTATGGCCCCCTCGTTTTTTCCGGTGCCACCGTGGATTATTTGACCGGCTATTTGTCATCCAAATACGCCACGCGTTATCTGGGCATGATGATAGATAATGCCAGCCCGCTCATCGTCCGCAGTTCCGACCAGCCCGCATTTCCGGGCGAAGGTCTCGTCCTCGTCTCCTCGCCTTTTTTCCCGCACAAGCTCGCCAAGGGCTATGGCAATCCGCAAGCCGGCGTGGTCAAAGCGATCAACGGCATCAAGGTGAAAAATCTCAACCATCTCGTCGAAATGTTGCGCGATTCAAAAGACGAATTCATCCGCCTAGAATTTGATGCCAAGCTGGGCGAAACCCTGGTTTTCCCCCGGGCGCAAATGCTCGCCGCCACCGAAGAAATCCTTACCGACAACGGCGTTCGCTCCCAAGGTTCGCCGGACACGCTCGCGGTCTGGAACGCCAAGTCGGCCAAATAAAATTGGCGAGTGCCGCGTTATTTTCCGATGGCGCGCTGTGGGCGGATGTCGTATTTCTTTCGCATGAACCAACGCTATTTTCCTAGTCTGCTCGCGCTTGTTGTCGCCGTCACCGTTCACGCGGTGGCCGCTGACAACACGCTCACCGCGTCCGAAAAATCCGCCGGCTGGCAACTGCTTTTCGACGGCTCCAGTCTCAACGGCTGGCATAATTTCAAAACGGACAGCGTGCGCCCCGGTTGGCAGGTGAAGGACGGCGCGCTGGTTTGCGTGGACCCGCACAACGCCGGTGACCTCGTGACTTCAAATCAATTTGGCGCGTTTGAACTGCAACTCGATTACAACATTTCCGAAGGCGGCAACAGCGGCATCATTTTCCACGTCACCGACGAAGGTGGCGCAGTGTGGGCGACCGGCCCGGAATTTCAACTGGAAGATAACAAGAAAGCTGCCGACCCCATCCGCTGCGGCTGGCTTTACGCGTTGTATCAGCCGCCGTTCGTGAAAAGCCGTTATGGTGGCGCGGTGGAAAAGCGGGCGTGCTGGATTTTTCCGGCACAACGAAAGCCCGCCGCCACGCCGGAAAAAATTCTCGACGCCACCAAACCGGTCGGACAATGGAACCACATCCGCCTGCTTGTGACGCCGGAAAAATGCGTGCATGAAATCAATGGCGTAAAATATTTTGAATACGTTCTGGGCAGCAAAGATTTCAACGACCGCGTGGCCAAAAGTAAATTTGGGAAGATGCCGCTATTCGCCAAAGCAGATAGTGGTTATCTTGCGTTGCAAGGCGATCACGGCTCGGTCTCGTTCCGTAACATCAAAATCTTGCCGATTAAAAAACCGTAAGTGGGCGAAGATTTGTTAGGTGTCATTGCGTATGCTTGGGTTTTTCGACGATTTATTTTTTCCGATTTCAGGCCGCCGCCGCCGCCCGATAGCGCGCAGCAGCCGTCGTTTCCCGGCCAGCGCATTATCGAGACGATTTGCTCCGACTCAAAGCAGCAGCGAGTTTTTATTACGGTTGACGAGACCGGAGATTATCGGATTTATTTGCAGTGGTGGGACACGAGTGATTGGAAGGCTGGATATGGAGCGCGTTGGAGTCATGTTCACCACAGCGGCAGTCACACAGACATGATTGAGCGAGCACGCGAGCTTGCTTACGAGCAATTAGGAAGTCCACGATGGGCAACTAACAAGTCGCCGAGCCAGCCGCCATTGGCACTTTTCGCCTGCATCGCAGCAGCACTGCGCCACCAAATCCAAACCTATTTCCCCGCTGCTCCAAAAACCGTTTTCAACACCTCGCTCGTGCGCGCGAGCGGATTGGCGCGGATGTTTTTTTCCTCCGCCGCAACCATTTTGAACAGGCCATCCAGCGCTTTGCTCGCAACGTAGTTGTCAACGTCCAGCGGGCTGGTCGAGCCGCCGCTCTTGGAACTAAAGAGGCTGCCGAAGGCGCTCACCGCTGCAAATTTCCCCGTCAGTTCCTTGTAGCGCGCCGTGACGCCGACGGAATCCGTCGCCTTCTTCACAAGCGGCAAAAATTGCGCGTGTAAATTAGTCTCCGAGGTGCGGCGAAAAAATTGCGTCGCCGCGTCGGGCGAACCGGACAGAATGCTCCGCGCATCGGCGATGCTCATTTGTTTGATGGCGTCGCCAAAAACGCCCGCCGCCACCGGCACGGCCTGCTCCGCCGCATGGTTCATCGAGGCGATAAATTCATCCACCATCTGACCCTGACCCGCGAGCCGCAGCCCGGATTCAATTTTTTGCATCGCGCCGGGCAACGGAATTTTCACGTCGGCATTTTTCAGAAAACCGCCATCGCGTCCGAGCGAGGCGACCGCGTTCGACACGCCTTTGCCGAGCGCCTCTTTCAAACCGCCAGCGATTTGATCCTGTGGCAGTGCGGCGATGGCAGCACTCGCGGCGTTGGTTGAAGCAAAAACTTTGGTCAACGAATCGAGGAATCCGGCGCGAGCCGAAACCGACATCAAGGAAAGGCCAAGCAAAACCGGGAGAATTTTAATTTTCATAAATGCAAAGTGAATTGAGGTTTCAGCCTGACAGCAATGGCCTATGAATCAAGCGCAAAGCACGCGACCGTGTCAGCGAGAGAAACGTCGGTCTCCGACCCGGCTCGTTGTGCCAACCACCTTTAACGCGCCGGTGGTATCGTTTGGTGGGGCGAGCGTCCTCGCGAGCTGAACGTCGCTAGACCAAGCGGCTCGCGAG
>JANYCI010000329.1 GCA_025360325.1 Limisphaerales bacterium
CTCGCGAGCCGACGTGAGCCAAAACGTTCTCGCGGCTCGCGAGGACGCTCGCCCCACCACATTCAGCCACAACTGCGGTTTCGGCTCGACTAATCTGGCGCGGACGAAATCATTTGCGCGTGCGAACCTGTGTCATTTTCAACCCCGTGGCGCGCGGCGAAAAGGCGCGGCATTTTCGCGCGTGGCTTGACGGCGTCGCGGCGGAATGTTCGCTCAAGCCCACGCAACGCGCGGGCGATGCGCGGCGGCTCGCAACGGAAGCGGTGGCGGAAAATTTTGAACTCGTCATCGCGGCGGGCGGCGACGGCACGGTGAATGAAGTCGTCAACGGCCTTGGCGATGCGCCGGACGGTTTTGCAAAAACGCGTTTCGGCGTGCTGCCGTTGGGCACGGTGAATGTGTTTGCGCGTGAATTGAAAATGCCGACGAACATTCCTGACGCGTGGAAGATTTTGCAGCGCGGAAAAGAACTCGCCGTGGACGTGCCGCTCGCCGAATTTTTCACGGGGGGAAAAGCGGAGCGTCGTTATTTCATCCAAATGGCCGGGGCCGGATTGGATGCCCGCTCCATCGAACTTGTTAGCTGGAGCTTGAAGAAAAAAGTCGGACCGCTGGCTTACATCGTCGCCGGGCTGCGGGCGCTCACGGAAAAGAAGCCGCAGATTTCCGTGAACGCTGACGGGCAGAAAATCAGCGGTGAACTGGCGCTCGTCGGCAATGGAAAATTTTATGGCGGCACGTTTGCCATTTTTCCGGCGGCGGACTGGACGGATGGACGGCTAGAAATCTGCGTCTGGCCGCGTGCGAATTTGTGGACGCTGCTTCGTTGTGCGCCCGGCCTGCTGCTGCAAAAGCGGTTGCCGGAAAAAACTGTCCACCGCGCGGCCGGGGAAAAAATTATGCTCACCAGCGAAACGCGCGCCGCGTTTGAACTGGATGGAGAGTGGGTCGGGCATCTGCCGGTGACGTTTTCAGTCGGGCGTGAAAAATTGCGCGTCATCGTGCCGTGAAAAAATAGTGGCCGATATGCCGGGTCTGGCGTGATCGGGAAGCGCGGTAGCGTCTTGGACTGCGGCAGCCCTCTGCCGCTTTTCCCTCGTAGGCCTAGCAACGTAAAGCGGCAGAGGGCTGCCGCAGTCCAAGACCTCGCGGGACTTTTCGGACGGCTTTGCAAAACATGATCACGGTTTTCGTTTGAAACTTCACCTACCCGTCCGGCGTCTCCAACACCATGAAACTCCACCGCCAGATTTTATTCGCGCTGCTGTGCTGTCCGCTGCTGGTGCACGCCACCGTCATTGGCACAAATGTTCCCGCGCAGCCGTTGACTGCCGAGCGCGTGGCGGCGTTACCAGCGTGGAAAAGTTATCTGGAAAATTCCACGCGCCAGTGGCAGGCGGATCAGGATTTTTTGCACGCTGAAATGAAGACGGCGAAAATGACCAACGCGATTGCACCGCCGAAATCCGCCTCGCCCAAAGGCACGCCGTTGGATCGCACGGCCAGTTGGTATGGCACTGATGAAGCACGACACATCGCGGAAAATGCCGCATCGTTTCAGACCCCGGCGGGCGGGTGGAGCAAGCACACCGATTTCGCGCAGCACCACCGCGCGCCGGGCGAACTGTTCGCCGCCGACAGCACTTCGAGCTTTCTCTCCACGAACGATTTCGACCGTCCGCCGCGCGTGAACTGGAGCTACATCGGCACGTTCGACAACGGCGCGACCATCACGGAACTGCGCTTTCTCGCGAGGGTCATTCACGCGGGCAAAACGAATAATGCCGAACTGCAAAAATCTTTTGCGCGCGGACTGGAATACATTTTTGCCGCGCAATTTCCGAACGGCGGCTGGCCGCAGGTTTATCCGTTGCAAGGCGGCTATCACGACGCCATCACGTTCAACGACGATGCGATGTTGAACATCTTGAAATTGCTGCGCGATGTTTCGCTGGGTGAAAATGAATTTTCATTTATCCCGGCAGAGTTGCGCGCGAAGGCGGACGCGAGCTGGCAGCGCGGACTCGATTGCATTCTCGCCGCGCAGGTCGTGACGGACGGACGGCGCACGGCTTGGGGCCAGCAGCACGATGCGCTGACCTTGCAGCCGGTCTCGGCGCGCAACTACGAGATGCCGTCGCTCGCCTCCAGCGAAAGCGCCACGCTGGTTTTGTTCATGATGCTATTGCCCAAGCCGGATTCCAATGTCGTCGCGTCCGTCCACGCGGCGGCGGCGTGGTTTGAAAAAACGAAGATCATGGGCAAGGCCTTTCAAGTCGTCGGCACGGAAAGCCGCAAGCTGGTGGACGCGCCGGAAGCCGGGCCGATCTGGGCGCGTTACTACGAAGTGGGTTCGGACAAACCAATTTTTGGTGACCGCGACCTGACAATCCATGACGACGTGAATGAAATTTCCCGCGAGCGCCGCAAAGGCTACGGCTGGTTCAAAGACTCGGCGAAACGGGTCGAGCAGCATTACGCGAAATGGGCGAAGGCGCATCCGCTGGGGAAAAATTAGAACGGTTTCAAAAATTCTTTGGCCGCGAGAAAATGTTTTAGGATAGTCGGATGGTGAACCGCGTTTCGGGTTGGGAAATTAAAAGCGTCTCGTCCGTGCGAAAGCGGTGTCAGCCCCTTTCCCCACCAGCCACCGCAGTCCAAGACGCTGGCGCGCGGAACGAAACGCCCGACGAACGCGCAGCGTCTGGGAGTGCGCCAGCCCTCTGGCGCTTTGGGCGGGGCGCGGAAATTCCGCCCGACAAACGGATTAGTGAAAATTATGGTTGCGAATTAGTTGTCTGATTTGCGCCGCTTTCCATCACGCAATGCTATCTGAAATAAATTCAAACGAGATACTTACTCATGCTACAACTGGAATTTTGGCAGTGCTGATTCTGGGTCTGATAGTCCAGTCCGCTCAAACAGAAACTCTGTTGACTAAAGGTAGTCATTCTATTTCATATCCCAAAGCGATGCGTGTTTTTGTGTATGTCGGTTGGAGCGCAATCCTCATTGTCATAGCTCTTGCCATTTTCACTGCAAAGAAGTCGGATATCAAATCTGTGCTTTGCATCATCGGCTTGTTCACCGCGCTGATCTTACCTCTACATCTTGAAGCTTTCGGAGTGTGCATCACTTGGGACAAGGAAAACATCTATACCAAGTCCCCTTGGCGAAAACGGCGGACAATTCCTTTTTACGCAGTCCGTTCATATGACTTTTCAGCAACCATGCAGTGGTATCGGATTCGCACAGAAGGCTACGGGATTATTCGGTTAAGTCAGTTCTTACGCGGGGTTCCCGAGTTTCTTGAAGCGCTGCCTCGCTCTTCACCACCGAACATCAAAACCAAAGTCGTGGAGTAGAACTAATCACAAAAAAACGCCCCGCGATTACTCGCGGGGCGTTTGGTGTTTTCAGACTTATCTCACGCGCCGACGCTGGCGAGTTCTTCGTTCGTGTCCACGTTCACGATCTTGAACTGTTCGGCGTGCATTCCGTTGTCGGCGCGGAAGGAGAGTTTGCCGAAATAGCGTTTCTCCATCTCGATGAGATGTTTCTCGTCCTCAACGCGGAGGCGTTCCAGCACGGTGGGATTGACGACGATACGGAGTTGGAAATCATTCTCATCGCGCGTGCGCTTCTTGAGAATCTCTTGCAGCTTGCGCTGGATTTCCACACTCATCGTCACGGTGCTTTTCACCTTGCCGCGGCCTTTGCAATACGGACAGTCGTCATACACCGCGCTGCGAACGGATTCGCTGTGGCGTTGGCGGGTCATCTCCATCAGGCCAAGTTGCGAGATGGGTAGGATGTGCGTCTTGGCTTTGTCGCGGCGCAATCCGTCTTTGACGCGGTTGTAAACCTGCTGGCGGTCGCGGCCGGATTTCATATCAATGAAATCAAGCACGATGAGTCCGCCCATGTTGCGCAAGCGGAGTTGCCGGCAGATTTCCTCGGCGGATTCGAGGTTCACTTTCAAGATGACGGCTTCCTGATCTTTGCCGCCTTTATGACGACCGGTGTTCACGTCAATAGCCACGAGTGCTTCGGTTTCATCAATGACGAGATAGCCGCCGCTCTTCAAATGCACCTGGCGCGAGAAGGCGTTCTCCAATTGTTTGCTCACTTGGAAGCGGTCGAAGATGGGCTGCGCTTCGGTATAGACCATGACTTTTTTCGCAGCGCGCGAGGAGATCTTATTGATCATCGTGCGCATACGGTCATAGGCTTTTTGACTATCCACCACGATCCGCTCGACGTCCTCAGTAAGGAAATCG
>JANYCI010000331.1 GCA_025360325.1 Limisphaerales bacterium
CCACGTTTTGCCGGGGCTGATGCGTGGAATCATCTTGTGTTTGCCGATGAGCGAGCCGACGGCATACGCGCCCATGTCGCTGAACTTGGTGATGAGGATAAAGTAGAGCAGAAAAAATTTCCCCGCGTCCGCCGGGCTGCCGGGTGGAAACGGGAAGAAGGAAATTTTCTGGATGAAGTTCAGCAGCCACGGCACATACATCAGTCCGAACAACGTCGTGGCGATGGCCGTGAGCCCGGCGGAATTATTTTTGGCGAACAACTGGCGCACACACAAGCCGAGGACGAACAAAATCAGGAAGCCGGTTTCAAAATCGTTCACGCGCGACGGCGAGCCGGACGTGCCGAGATGCCCGGTGACGTTCAAAAAAGTTCCCACCATCAGCAGCAATCCGCCGATCACGCCGGAAATCTTGAAGTTCACCATGCCGCGTTTTTCCGCCATGCCATAAAATTCCACGAGGCCGGACAGTGCCAGCAACGCGATGAGAAAAATAAAAACGCCGTCGGAGAGGAAGCGGTTGCCGGAGAACAGCGCCGCGAGGATGACCGTCCACAGAAACGCGGTGGAGGCCGCGCGGCGCAGAAAAACCTGCGCCTTGCTGGGCGATGACGGAGCGCTGACCGGTTCGGGCATGGGCGCGAAAATTAGCAGGCGGCACGCGGAAAGCCAACGGCGATTTGGGATTATCCGATCATAAACAAGCTTGGTCGGGCACGCGGAGCGCAGCGCCCTACCCGATTTCATTTACGCCAAGTCCAAGCTGCTGCTCGACGCCGTTGATGAGGCTATCCGGCGTGGAAGTTCCCGCCGTGATGCCCACGGTGTCCGTTTCGCGAAACCATTCCGCGCGCAAATCTGCCGCCGTCTGGACGTGATAGACGCGCGGACAAAATTGGGAACACGTCTGCACCAGCTCATGCGTGTTGTTGCTCTGCGCGCCGCCGATGACGATGACCACATCACATTGTTGCGCGAGTGCCACCGCCGCGTTTTGGCGTTGCTTCGTCGGCTGGCAGACGGTGTCCACGAAACGGATTTCGGAATTTGGATAGCGTTCGCGCAGCCGCTGGACGAGCGCACGAACTTTTTCAATCGGCTGCGTGGTCTGCGCGATGATTCCAAATTTATTTTGTTCGGGAATTTTTTCCAAATCGTCTTCGTTCAACACCACCTCGAACACAGCCAAATCTTCCGTCATCCCGCGAACTTCCACATGGTCACGTTTGCCAATGATGACGGGGTGAAAACCCTCACGCACCAGTTTCGCCAAAGCGCGATGCGCGACGTGGACGAGCGGACAAGTGGCCTCCAGCACGTTCAATCCGCGCTGACGCGTCGCGTTCAGCGCGCGCTCGGACGCGCCGTGCGCCGTGACCATCACCGTGGGCGTTTGCACGGCGGCGGTCGTGTGTTCAAAGCGGATTCCGCGGGCGCGCAATTCTGCCAACACGGTTTCGTTGTGGACGAGGTCGCCCAGGATGGTGAGTGGTTCACGTTGCGCGGTGGCGAGCGCGAGCGCGATGGCATCGCGAACCCCAAAGCACATTCCGAGATGTTCAGCGCGGATAATTTTCATAAGACATATTCCGGGAGCGCCGGCATCTCGCCGGCGGGTTTTGGCGACCAGCGGCGGGGAACTCGCCGGCGAGATGCCGGCGCTCCCATCCGGGGCGAGCCGATCAAGCCCAATTGGCAATTGTTACTTTCGCTTTGCATCACAAAGTAAAAGACCACGCGGAGAAATTTTTGTTCAAACATTTTTATTTAGGTTTGTTCTGCCTGACGATTTGCTCCAGCAGGCTGATGTATTCAGCGAAGGCTTTACGGCCGGGCGTCGTGAGCGAGCAAGTCGTGAGCGGACGCCGGTTCTGATACGACTTGGCGACGGAAATAAAACCTTCCTCCTGCAAGGCGCGGATGTGCGTGGTGAGATTGCCATCAGTCATCGTGAGCGCATCACGCAATTCGGTGAACGACAATTCCGGCGCGGCGGCGAGCATGGACATGATAGCCAGCCGCCCTTTCTCGTGGATCACGCGATCCAGTTGCAAGAAGAGATCCGGGTTCACGCGTTGGGGGTTTTCTTTTCAGTGAAATAAAGATAGATGCCGTAGGCAAGGTGCAGGCCACCGAAGATGGCGGCCATGAGGAGATGCGGCGAAAACTCCATCAAACTACTTGTCTTGATAATCAGACAACCAAACAATACAAAACCTATGACTATGAAAATCCAGCCGAACCAGCGCACTCCGCGCGGCATAAAAAATCCTGCAGCATGAATCGCGCAGCCATAAAACCATGTCCAGACAATTACTAGAATTTTAGCTATGGCATCATCATATTCATCAGGGGCACTGCAACGAAAACCGATCAGAGCAACGATGCCCAGCAACAAACCAATAACAAATCCTGGCATCAACGCCTGAACAATGCGCCGCGTTGGCGAAGACCAGAACGGTTCACTATCTTTCAAAGCCTGCCGCCGAACTAAAACCAACGCGCCAGCCAATGAAATAATTGCCATGCCTATCCACAACCAAACAAATCCGCTTTTAGTTTGAATTTTCCATAGCCAGCCGGTTAACCCGCCGCCAATTCCGACAACGCCTACATACAACATGATGGGCGCGAGGGCGCGGCGGTAGAGCGCGGAGCGTTCCATCAGGGTGCGGATGGTTTGTAGATTTTCCTCGGCCCAGTTCGGATTCATGGGTTTTACTTTGCGTTGCAAAGCGTGTTTTGGCAAGTGGGAATTTTTGAATGAGGAAGGCAGGAATTATTTTGATTCCGATCCGGGTTTAATCATGGAGTTGGTGGGGCGAGCGTCCTCGCGAGCCGCGAGAACTGTTTGGCACGCGTCGGCTCGCGAG
>JANYCI010000333.1 GCA_025360325.1 Limisphaerales bacterium
CTCGCGAGCCGAACGCCGCTAGACCAAGCGGCTCGCGAGGACGCTCGCCCCACCTGCTTGAGCAAACGATACGCCTGCAAAAAATCATTCCGAGGATGGTGTGATTGAAAAAACTTGAATGAAACTTTCCACCTTCACCGCCGAGAACGCGCACGAGGCTGTGCGGATCGTGCAGCAAAATCTGGGGCCGGAGGCGGTCATCGTGAATGTCCGCCAACTTCCGGCGAACGGATTTTCCCGGCTGCTCAATCGCAACGGCCACCTCGAAGTCACCGCGTGCGTGCCGGACAAACCGGCGCCGCAACCCGCCGTCGCTGCGGGTGCGGACGACTATGTTCCGTTTGCTGATTCGGTAGATAACTCGTCCCCGTCGCCGCGTGTCGAACGGCGCTGGCGCAGTCTCGCGTGGTTGGAATCGCTCGGCCTGTTGCCGGAATTTGCGGATCGCATCGAAACAAAATTGCGTTCGGTCAACGCCGGTTTACCGCCGCCAAATCCGATCGCGGAATGGAATCTGGTGCGCGACGCACTCGCGACGTTTTGGCGACCACCGCATAAAAACCTTGAAAACACAGGGCGTCCGCACGTTTTCATCGGGCCGGCGGGCGCGGGCAAGACGACGGTGATCTGCAAATGGCTCACGTCTGCCGTGCTCAAGGGCGAGCAGCGCGCCCGCGTGTGGCGGCTGGATGGCGAGACGGTGAACACCTCGGAATTTCTCACGCTGCATTGCGAACTGCTCGGCGTGCCGGTGGAACGTTTTTGGAACGACGCGGCGGCGACGGAAGATTTGTGGTTCGTGGATTTGCCCGGCGTGGAGACGCACGACGCGGCGGGTCTGAAAAAATTACGCGAGCAATTGCAGTCGCTGCCCGCGCCGCACGTTCACCTGGTGCTCAACGCGGCTTACGACACGGAATTGTTGTTTGAGCAGTTTCACGCGTTCGCGACTTTTCTGCCGGAGGATTTGATCTTCACACATCTCGATGAGGAGCATCGCCGCGTGAAGCTGTGGAACTTCGTGCTAGGAACAAATTGCACCTTCGGTTGGCTGGCAGGGGGGCAAAAATTGCCGGGTGAGTTCAAACCGGCAGAAACTGCCCTGTTGTTCCCCCACAAAAATACGCGGTGAACATTGAACATTCTGTGTTTTGAAGAAATACGGAAAATTTTGGCAAAGGTTTTGCTAAAGCACTGATGAAGATGAAGGCAATGATGATTTCGGGAGCGATGGCGGGGTTTGTCATCGGGGCGGGTAGCAGCCTCTGGAATGGCGGCTTGATGCAGACGGCGTTCTGGCACGCAGCGGTGGCGGCGCTCGTCGGCGGCTGGCTCGGTCGCTGGTGCGGCGGTATTTGGTTCGGTTGTCTCACGGACATCGTCGCCCGGCAGCAACGTGAATGGCAAGAGGCGCAAAACGCGGCCCTCGAAGCGCAGATGAAAAAACGTCCGGCAAAAAATCTATGAAACATATTCTCCAAAAACTTTTCGCCGTGTTCCGCGATTCGCGGCGCGAGCAGACCAATGATCACACCCGGCAAATCCCTGATCCGTTGGAACAATTTATTTTGATGCGGCGCGAGCGGCGCGTTTCGTCCGCCAGCTTGGTTCGCCCGGCTTTGCCCTTATCCACCAACATTTTTGCTCACTAATTTTTTATGAATGCCTCGCACCAAACCGTTCTAACCAAACCAACCTCCGGCGCCGCTGCGGTGATGGCGCAAGAAATCTGGCAGCGCTACCACAAACACCGCAATGACGAGGAGACGGAAAATGAACTCGTGCAAAAATACACGCCGCTCGTCTCGGCGGTGATGGCGCGGCTGGCGATGACGCTGCCGGACCATGTGGATCGCGATGATCTTTACAGCACCGGGCTGATCGGGTTGTTGCAGGCACTGCGGAATTACAATCCCGCGTGCGGCACCTCTTTTGAAACTTACGCGCGTGTCCGCGTTCGTGGCGCGATGCTCGATGAGCTTCGCCGCATGGACTGGGTGCCGCGCACCATTCACGAAAAAGCCCGCCGCGTCAAAGCGGTCATGGGCGAGCTGGAGCAGAAGTTCGGTCGCGCGCCGACCGAGGCGCAGATGGCGAAGGCGATGAAGCTGACGTTGAAGGAATACACCGAGTTGCTGGATGAAGTTCGCCCCGCTGCGTTTGTTTGCCTCGATGCCGTGGCCTCGTCGGAAGAAAGTGACAGCGGCCCGCTTTACGAAGTGATCGCGGACACGGCGTGTGATAATCCGGTGGAACAAGCTTCCAACAATGAATTGAAAAGCGTGATTCTCGACCGCTTGAAAGAGTTGCCGGAGATGCAACGAAAAGTTCTCTCGCTGTATTATCTTGAAGATATGCACCTGCGCGAAATCGCGGAAGTGTTCGGCCTCACCGAATCGCGCATCTGCCAGATTCATTCACAGGCAATCCTAGGCATCCGAGGATTTTTGCAGCGCTTTGAATCCGGCCTCGCCAAGAAACCAGCAACCGCCGCGCGCGCATGATCATCATCGTCGGCGCCATTATCGTCCTCGTCTGCGTCTTCGGCGGCTTCCTTCTCGAAGGCGGCGAGATGCCGGTCATCATCCACGCGACGGTGAACGAAATGCTCATCATCGCCGGTGGCGCGTTCGGCTCGATGGTCATCATGGCCCCGAAAAAAATCCTGATTGATATCGCCAAAGGTATTGGCGCGTGTCTGAAAGGCGCACCGCACAACCGCGCTTCGTATGAAGATTTGCTCAAGGTGCTTTACGAATTATTTCTGCTCGGTCGCCGCAATGGCATGATCGCGCTGGAGGAACACGTTTTGGAACCGGCGAAAAGCAGCGTGATGAAAAAATACCCAAAGTTTTCTGCGAACCATCACGCGGTGGAATTTTTGTGCAGCGCGCTCAAGCCGATCATTGACGGAAAAATCAAACCAGATCAATTGCGCCTGCTGTTGGACACGCAAATTGGCCGCATGGAAACGGAACATCACGCGCCGGTTTCCGTGCTGCAAAAAACTGGCGACTCGATGCCGGGCTTCGGAATTGTCGCGGCGGTATTGGGCATTGTCATCACGATGTCTTCGATTTCCGGCGCGGTGGAAGTCATCGGCGAACACGTCGCCGCCGCGCTCGTCGGAACGTTTCTCGGCATCTTGATCGCGTATGGTTTCATGGGGCCGCTGGCGACGAACCTAGAATTTGTCGGTGAATCAGAATTGGATTTCACGCGCTGCATCTCCGCGTGCGTCATCGGTTTTGCGAATGGCATGGCACCCGTCACGGCGGTGGAACTGGGCCGCCGCGGCTTGGCCAGCGAGTTTCGCCCGACGGCGGATGAGCTGGAGGCGATGTTCAAGAACATGAAGTCGGCGAAATAATTTATCATGGCAAAAAAAGGACATGGGCATCACGGCGGTTCGTGGAAAGTCGCCTACGCGGATTTCGTCACGGCGATGATGGCGTTGTTTCTCTGCCTGTGGCTCACGTCGCAGGATCAGAAAATCAAAGACGCGGTGGAGCGCGCGTTCAAAAATCCGTTTTCCTCCATCACCAAGGAATCCACCGGCGTCATTCCCAACAAAGAAGCGTCCAGCACGATGAAGACGCAGGGGAAATTTTCATCCATCTCCGCCATCGAACTCGAAGCCATGCACCACTTGAGCGAAGACCTCGCGAAACTATTCAAGGATGCCGACTCGCCGCAAAGTCCGGTGAAGATTGATGTGACCGCCGAGGGCTTGAGCATCAATGTTTTTGACCGCTCGGCGAAACCTATTTTTCACACCGACACCGACGCGTTCACGGATTACGGCGGCTGGGTGTTCGACACGCTCGCGTGGGAAATTGCGCGCTACTCCACCTTCCGCATCGAACTCGAAGGCCACACGGAAAAAAAATCCGAACCCGCTCGCGAAGACACGCACAAGTGGGAACTCTCCACCGAGCGTAGCAACGCCGTTCGCCGCAAAATCGTCAAAGGCGGCGTCGGCCCGGATCAGGTCGCAAAAGTTTCTGGGTTCGCCGACACCATTCCCATGGCTGACACGACCGCGACCAACGAGTGTAACCGCCGCGTCACCGTGCTGATCCGCGTCAAAGAATCCGTCAACAACATCGCCGCCGTCGAGAACCCACCCGCGCCATGACGCCCCAACGCACCCAGACTTTCGTGCCGCTCACTGCGGCGTCCGCGTTGCCGGAGCGCCGCGATTTTTCCGTCACCGTCATTCCCGGATCGGAGAAAATTCCAGAGAAAAATTTTCAATCACTCGGCACGCCGCGATCCGCAACGACCCCGACGGCCACGGAAAATAAAACCTGCGAGCCGCGCGTCTCTGTCCAGCGCGATGGCGACCGCGTCACCCATCTCCGCATCCAATGCACCTGCGGTCAGGTGATGGATCTCGCCTGCCTCTACGAAAAGCCATCGTAGTGGAGCGCGGACAGCTTGTCCGCGTGTTTCAATGTCGGACACGGCAACTGCGGACGAGCTGTCCGCGCTCCAAAAATCCCGCGCTTGAGTCAGCGCACGTCGCGGCATAGATTCTCGCCGCATGAATTCATCGTTGAAAGACCAAGTCGCGCAGACGAACGCCTGGATCGTCAAACTCCGCGCCGAAATCGCTCACGTCATCGTCGGTCAGGAAGCGCTCGTCGAACGTCTCCTCGTCGGCCTGCTCGCCAACGGCCACGTCTTGCTCGAAGGCGTCCCGGGCTTGGCAAAAACACTTTCCGTCCGCACGCTCGCAACCGCCGTGCAAGCGGATTTTCGGCGCATCCAATTCACGCCAGACTTATTGCCCGCCGATATTCTTGGAACTTTAATCTACAATCCGCAGGACGGAAAATATCACGTTACGCGCGGCCCGATTTTTGCGAACTTCGTTTTGGCCGATGAAATCAATCGCGCGCCCGCGAAAGTGCAAAGCGCCTTGCTCGAAGCGATGCAAGAGCGCCAAGTCACACTCGGCGGCGAAACGATGAAACTGCCGTCGCCGTTTCTCGTGCTCGCCACGGAAAATCCGATTGACCAGGAAGGGACGTATCCCTTGCCCGAAGCGCAGGTGGACCGCTTCATGTTCAAGGTGATTCTCGATTACCCGAACGAAGCCGATGAACGAAAAATTCTCGATCGCATGGCGTTCACCAGCCCGGAGCAGCCGGTGAAACCCGTCGTCTCGCTCGATGAAATTCTCGCGACGCGCAAGCTCGTGGACCAGATCCATGTGGACGACAAAATCCGCGATTACATCGTGAAAATTGTTTTCGCCACGCGCAAGCCGCAGGATTTTAAATTGGATATTAAACATTTTATCCAGTTCGGAGCGTCGCCGCGCGCGACCATCAACCTGACACTCGCCGCCAAAGCGTGGGCGCTGCTGCAAGGCCGCGACTATGTGATTCCCGAGGACGTGAAAAGCATCGGCCCCGACGTATTGCGCCACCGCATCATCCTGACCTACGAAGCCGAGGCGCAAGCCGTGACCACCGACGCAATCATCAAGAAAGTTTTTAATGCCGTGCCGGTGCCATGAGAAAGCCAAGGATTTTTTGTGATAATAAAAGTCTATGCCGATGAATCCGGCACGCACGACGAGACTGGTCAAACGAAAGGTTCAGAAGTTCCTGTCGTCGCGGGCTATTTCGCTCCGGCAGATTACTGGGTTAAATTTTGCGGTGAATGGCAATCTGTTTTGGCTGAATATAATGCTCCCTATTTTCATAATAAAGAACTCGGCAAGCATCGCCGTTTGAATAGTCCTTACTTCGGATGGGATAAAGACCGCGTGACTGATTTCCGTTATGATTTGGCGATGGTAGCCGGAAGTGAGGCAATTCCGATTGGTGGGTTGTATCACGCGAAAAAGCATCATCAATTGGGTTTCAAAGCAAAACCCTTCGAGTTGGCTTTCCAATTATTTTTTAACGACTTTTGCGAGGCGATGAACTCACATAAGTTGGGATTCGCCGAGAAGATTTTGTTTGTTTTCGACAACAACGATAATAAAGAGTGGAAGAAATCACTCCACAAGGTTTATGGTGTGTTCAAAGAGAAAAATCCGACCTTTGGCGATCTGACGTTTGAA
>JANYCI010000334.1 GCA_025360325.1 Limisphaerales bacterium
CCGACCAGATTATTTGGAAAGCCATGACGCCAGTTGCCGTTTCACTTCGTCATGCGGGATGGTCTGACTGCGCTCAATTTGACCAAGACCTTTGCGGACAGCGGCCAGAAATTCCACGCGTTGGGCGATGACATCAAGACCGGCGTCATCCGGCAAACGCTCGATGGAATCCAAGACCAGTTGCTTGTCGCTCATGCCGGAAGATTACACCCGCCGCTTCTGCCCGCAAGGGCGAAGCCGCCGCCCGCGAGAATGGCGACGGGAATTTGGGAAAGGTTCATGAAATATAAAAATTAGGCCAATCGTTCCCGCCAATAGCCCGGACGCCGTTTCATGTGCATCACCGCGACAATCCAGATGTGTTCTGGCTTCTCCAGAAAGATGACGGCGTAAGGAAAAGTATCGCTTAAATGACGGCGCGCGGGCGGGGAGAATTTCCAAAATCGTTCCGGCTGTTCGCAAGCCTCACGCAATAGCCGTTCCATCTCGCGGTAAAAACGCACACCCAGTTCCGGCGAGATTTCAGAATAATAACGGATGGCGACGGCGAACTCCTCATCCGCCTCGGGATGCAGCAGGTGTTTCACAGCCCCGCGATTTTGCGCGCCCGCGCCAGCGATTCCTCCAGCGGCACACCCTTGACCTTGCCTGATTCAATTTCCGCGATGCGCCGGTCGGTTTCCGTTTTCCACGCACCGGCCACGGAAGCATCCACGCCGCCGTGGCGCGCGACAAGAATGCGGTCAATCAACTCCGCCACCGTGTCACTCGGCATCTCGCGGGTTTCCTCGACGATTTGATCCAAGGTTATTGGCATGGGAAAAGTCTCGCGCACATGGGAAATTTTGACAAGGGCGAAGCTGAACCGCCCGCGAGGATGGCGACGGGAATTTGAAAAAGCGAAAGGTTCAATTGAAAATTTCGGATAAATTAGGCTCGTGCTGCCAGAGAACGGTCGATTCAAACATTCTGCGAATTATTTCAGACAACCGTTTGTCCGCTAACTTCTCTGACAGGTTAAAGTCCATTTTCCAGCCGCCATAATGTTGATCAAATTCAAATTCGAACCCGTTAAACTCAAAATTCCCGTTTGCAAGTAATCTGATTCCCCATTGATGAAGTTTCCCGGTTAAACGTTCTCGCCGCTTTTCAGCATCGATCCCCTTATTCATACAAACTCGCACCAAAACTGGTTCGGTTATGCTGGCCTGCTTAAACCAATCATCCAGTAGCGGAGCATTGACGCTAAACATTTCAGGAGACAACGTGCATTTGAGCGAAAATCTTTTCGGAATGGCTTTTTCTTGAGCGGCCCCACTTGTTTTTAACTCCTTATTTTTTTGGAGTCGCGCTTTTTGCGCCTCGGCATCTTCTTTATGTTCGAAAGCTATTTTACAACCAGCCTGTTCAAAGTTCGAAATGAGCAATCCATTATCATGCGCCATGTGTTCGTTCTTGAATCTAGTATTACACCGGCAAGGCATTCCCGCTTTTTTACAAATATTTTCGAGCACTGGAATCGGATTGAAACTTTCTGAGGTAATATCACCGCTGCACGACATTGTAATTTCATCAATAGCCCACGAATAGTCTCCAAAAAAACTTGCCCCACGCCCCGTCATTTTCGACACGAGACTTTCAAAATCTTCAGCGGTGAATGACTCTTGCATTTTGCCACTCAAGGCATCGTTGCAAATCCGCACGATGTTTCCCATCGCTTCATGCGAATGCAAATTGAATCCCTGCAAAAGACTTATCGGTGGACTAATGCGATTAAGATCAATGCCAGGCAAACAAACAGGGACGACTTGAATGTCTTTTGCGCAAGCGTATCCAGTTTCGAAGTGAATCCATTTTGAATCTATTGACTGCGCCGAAAGGAAAACAAACATAACTTTGGCTTTAGCAAGTGCATCACTGACTTTTACGACCCAGTTTCGCCCAAATGTTATGCTTTCGCCGTCTGAGGACAGGAAAAAATTCACGAAGCCACCAGCGCGTTCATCAAGAATTTTTTTGAACGCAGCCAAAGGTTCTTTATCCAGAGACGAGTGGCTTAAAAAAACAATTGGCTTTTCGTTGTTTTGCATTTGTTCGTTACGATGGTTCACGAGATGACGAGTTTCGTGCCCTCGAAATCAAACCGGAAGCGCACTTCCTTCAAACCCGCCGTGCGCATGGCGTGGCGCAGCTTGGCCTTGTCCTCCGCGTAAAACATCAGGAAGCCGCCGCCGCCCGCGCCGATGAGCTTGCCGCCGAGCGCGCCGCTGGCCAGCGCGAGGTCATACCACTCGTTGATCTTGGGA
>JANYCI010000354.1 GCA_025360325.1 Limisphaerales bacterium
GCGTTGCTGGATCGCGTGAATGAATTAAATTTGCACGCGGCAGAAAAATTGGGCGACAGCGAAGTGGACGCGCGCATCGCGCAATACGAGATGTCCTACCGGATGCAGACGAGCGTGCCGGGCGTGATGGACATGAGCAACGAGAAGTCGGAGACGTTCGATCTCTACGGGCCGGACTCGCGCAAGCCGGGGACGTTCGCTGCAAATTGTCTGCTCGCGCGGCGGCTCGCGGAGAAGAATGTAAAATTTATCCAGCTTTATCATCAGGGCTGGGATCAGCACGGTGACTTGCCGAAAAATATTTCCATCCAATGCCGCGAGACCGACCAAGCGAGTGCGGCGCTCATCACTGATTTGAAACAGCGCGGCTTGCTCGACGACACGCTCGTCGTGCGGGGCGGCGAGTTCGGGCGCACGGCGTATTCGCAGGGCAAACTCACGGCGGATAATTACGGACGCGATCATCATCCGCGTTGCTTCAGCTTGTGGATGGCAGGCGGTGGTGTGAAGCCCGGCTACGTTCACGGCGAGACGGACGACTTCGGTTACAACATCACGAAGGACGGCGTCCACGTTCACGATTTTCAGGCGACGATGCTGCGCTTGATGGGCGTGGATCACGAGCGGCTGACGTATCAGTTCCAAGGCCGCCGCTTTCGGCTGACGGATGTGCATGGCAAGGTCGTGCAGGCGTTGCTGGCGTGAAGAATTTAACAGGAGGGAACGGAGATCATTTTGAAGCCGTCCGAAAAGCGCCAGAGGGCTGGCGCAGTCCAGGACGCTGACGCGTTTCTTCTTGCGTATTGACCAACGCGAAGCGTCTTGGACTGCGGTAGTCCTCTATCGCTCTTACCGCGATGTGCAATTAGACGAACCAGCATCCTAATCCTGTTAAACTTTATTCCCTCTGTTTCAAAACATTTTCCATTTCCCGCCGCGCGCGATTCCTTTAGCCTGCCGTCATGTTGTTCACCGCTGAATCCCTGTTTGACCTCGCCCAGACCCAGCACGCCGCTGTTTTTGCCGGTGGCACTTACGCGTGGGAAGCGCTCGCCAAAATCGCTCCCTACGTCATGCACCAGACTTCCGGTTTGATCGCCCTGAATGTTCACCGCCGGACAACCACGCAGGACGGTGCGTGGATCGGCAAAATGGTTTGCCTCGGCGACGGCACCGTGGTGGAACCCGGCGCAGTCATCAAAGGCCCCGCCATCATTGGCAAGAATTGTCAGATTCGGAGCAATGCCTACATTCGTGAAAACGTCATCCTCGGCGACGACTGCGTGGTGGGCAATGCCTCCGAACTCAAGAACGCCCTGCTCTTCAACGGCGCGCAGGTGCCGCATTACAATTACGTCGGCGACTCCATTCTCGGTTACAAAGTGCATCTCGGCGCGGGCGTCATCTGCTCCAACCTCAAGTCGCTGCCCGGCAACGTGACCGTGATGGTCGGCGGCGTGCCGCTGGACACCGGCCTGCGAAAATTCGGTGCGCTCATTGGCGATGGCGCGGAAGTGGGCTGCAACAGCGTGCTGAATCCCGGCAGCATTCTCGGCCGCGGCGCGATCATTTATCCCGGCGTGAACTGGCGTGGCTTTTTGCCGGTGAACAACATCGCCAAGAACAAGGCGGAGATTGAAGTGGTTGTGAAAAGGCCGAGGTGAAATTAATTTACCTGTCTTTTCTTAAGATCTTTACTAGAAAGCACAAAAATTCCGCGCTTGTAGAGATACCAAAGACCACCAATTACAGCCATTGCCAACAAAACATAAGTTCCCCGTTGTTTGGTTTTTCTCCACAGGATTTTCTGGTCATACTGATTTATCAACGGCTTAATTTTTTCTGCGGGATAGCCGTATTCAGCGGCGAGGTTGAGAAGCTTTTCTGCGGACTCCAAAGTTCGCGTCGCGGCTTCAACGGCGGCATAATCAAATAACAAAGCAGCCACAACCGGTTCCGTTGGCTTCACAAATTGCATTCGCTCTTCCAATTGGTAACGCAAAGCCTCGGCAACTTTGTCGAGAGTGTAACTCTGGTCACTTACCGTGATGTGATCGCCAATCATTTTGGCATCGAGATCCAGAATGGTGTGGCGTGTTAGGTAATCGGGTTCTTTAGCGATGGAGATTTTGGTTTCGAGGATTTTTGCATGCAACCATTCGGTGCCACGATGAGAATTCTGATTGCGCTGCATTCCTTCCCGGATCCATTTCAAGGCAGATTCGTTGTCTCCGCTTAACTCATAGGCAGTTCCTAAATTGGCGGCAACCGCATATTCACCAGGTTTTTCTGTTTCTAATTGACGCAACAATTCCACTGCCTCGTTATATTGGCCAAGATACATTTTAGCCACGGCATAATCGCATCTATCATCAAAGTTGGTCGCAGTGCGCAGATCCGCTTCCATCTTTACTCCATCGGCGTGCAAATCCATTCCCTTGGATCGATTCAAATGATACGCAGGACTAATTCCACCGGTAGTAATTGAACTGGAATTGTATTTGGTGCCGGAAATCCAGACACATGAAAGCCCCGTGAAGGTCGAGAAAAGAACTAGAGCAAAAGTTGAGATTGCTTTCACGCCTTCACAGTAACCAAGATTGAACGACGCAAACACAAAAATCTCATGTCCCTCCGCCTCTTAAGACTGTTTCTCGCGTTCACTGCCTTTGGCTGGGGCGTGTGCATCGTGGGCGTGTTCGCCTCGTGGCCGCAGGTCAACAGCATCGCGCAAGGCATGGGTGCCAAACCCATCGGCTACGATCCCATGCTGGATTACTGGCTGCGGATGATCTGCGGCGCGTTCACGCTGGTCGGCGTGTGGTATCTGGCGCTGGCGTTGTGGCCGCGCAAATTTGCCGCGGCCATCCCGTGGTTCGGCTGGATCATGATTGCGGAGGGCGTCATCCTGCTCGTCTCCGGCCTGCGGCTGGGCATCGGCCCGTTTCCTTTCTATGGAGATGTGGCGGCGTCCTTGATTGGTGGCGCGGGCATCGTGTATTTCGCCAAGGCGGCAAGAAGTTGATTTGTTTTTGGTCCTCCCTCACCTGTTTCCTCTCCCCAAGGAGAGGACATCGCCTGGCACGTTTCTGGATTTGCAAAAACGCTGCACCAATCCCGTCGCGGGTTTGCGGTAAGAGGCTGAAAGCGTTTCTCCTTCTCCCCCGTCCGCCTTCGCAAGCTACGGCGCGACAAGTGGGAGAAGGCCGGGATGAGGGCGAGCGTCAAAACTATCTCTTCCATCTGCCACGAACTGATTCAACTCCTGCGGCGTAGAATTTTATTCCACTGTTCACCCATTTATTTTATTTGGCGGCGACTAAACCCTGCGTCATCATTCTTTTGAAAATCATGCTAATCAAATCCTGCTTATGCCGTAGTGCGATGGCGCTGGGCGCTGCCGTTCTGCTCAATTTTATTTCAACCGGCGTTGGTGCCGAAACGTTTCGTCCGCCGTCCGTGCCGTTGGTGGCGTGCGATCCGTATTTTAGTTTGTGGTCGCCAGCAGATAAATTGACGGACGCGGACACGACGCACTGGACGGGCAAGGTTCAACGCCTGGCTGGACTCGTGAAAATTGACGGCAAAAATTTTCGCGTCATGGGCACCGAGCCGATGGATGTTCCCGCGCTGCCGCAAACGAAACTGGAAGTGTTGCCCACGCGAACGATCTGCACGTTTGAGGGCGAAGGCGTGCAACTCATGCTCACCTTCATGACGCCCGCGTTGTCCGACGATTTGGAGGTGCTGTCGCGCCCGGTGACTTATTTGACGTGGGAGACGGGCGCGACTGACAACAAAAAACACGCGGTGTCCGCTTACTTCGATGCGAGTAGCGCGATTGCCTGCAATACGCCGGAACAAGCGGTGAATTTTCAGCGAGCCGATTCCGCACACATCAAAGCGTGGCGCGTCGGCACGGTGGAGCAGCCAGTCTTGCAAAAACGTGGCGACGATCTGCGGATTGATTGGGGCTATTTTTATCTCGCGGTGGCGGAAGGCGTCAAAGGTTCTGTGTCTGCCGGCACTGCCAGCGCGGAGCGCACGGCTTTTCTCACCGGCAACAAAGTGCCCACTGCGGCGGCGGAATCCATCCTGCAAAACAATGACCGCAACGATTCGGTTTTGGCGTTCGCGACCAGTCTCGATTGCACGCCAAAGAAAACCGCTGCGAGCTGGGTGATGCTCGCCTACGACGATTTGTATTCGATCCAATACATGAGGAAAAATCTGCGTCCGTATTGGCGGCGCAATGGTTGGGAAGCGGCGGACCTGTTGAAAGCTTCGGCGCACGATTACGCGTCGCTGCAAAAACGTTGCGCGGCGTTTGACGCGGAACTCATGACGGATTTGACGAAAGCGGGCGGAGAAAATTACGCGCACCTCGGCGCGCTGGCGTATCGCCAATGTTTTGCCGCTGGAAAAATTGTCGCGGATGACAACGGCCAACCGCTCCAGTTCTGCAAAGAAAATCATTCCAACGGTTGCATCAGCACGTCGGATGTTTTTTATCCGATGTCGCCGCAATTTCTTTTATTCGGCCCAACTCTGGCTAAATCGTTCATCGTGCCGTTCATGAATTACGCCGCGAGCGAGCGCTGGAAATTTCCATTCGCGCCGCACGATCTCGGCACTTATCCCAAAGCAAACGGCCAGGTTTATGGCGATGGCGAAAATGGCGTGAACAACCAGATGCCCGTTGAAGAAAGTGGAAACTTGCTCTGCCTTTTTGCTGCGGTCGCGGAGATGGAAGGCAACGCCAACTTTGCCGGACTCTACTGGAAGCAGCTTGAACAGTGGGCGAATTACCTGAAGGAAAAAGGTTTTGATCCGGAGAAACAACTTTGCACGGACGACTTTGCCGGCCACCTCGCGCACAACGTGAACTTGAGTGTGAAGGCGATTTGCGGTCTCGGCTCGTTCGCCAAGTTGTGTGAGATGCGCGGTGAGCACGCGAAGAGCGAAGAGTATTTCAAACTCGCTCGCGCGTTCGCGCAGCGCTGGGTGAAGGAAGCGAATGACGGCGATCATTATCGTCTCGCGTTCGACAGCCCCGGTTCGTGGAGCCAGAAATATAATTTGGTGTGGGACAAAGTTCTTGGTTTGAATTTGTTTCCCGCCGAGGTCGCGCGCACGGAAATGGATTTTTACAAAAAATCGCAAAACGAATTTGGTCTGCCGCTCGACAACCGCAAGGAATACACCAAGCTCGACTGGATCACTTGGACCGCGACGCTCACGGAAAACCGCGAGGACTTCGAGGCGCTGGTCGCGCCAATTGTGCATTTCATCAACCACACGCCGGATCGTTCGCCGCTGACGGATTGGTATGAAACCAAGACTGCAAAAAAAGTCGGCTTCACCGCGCGCTCGGTGGTTGGCGGCGTGTTTATGCGGATGCTCTACGACCAACCGGTCTGGCAAAAATACGCGCAACGCGACAAAACCAAAGCCACGAACTGGGCACCGATGCCGAAGCTGCCGGGCTTTCCAGCGGTCGCGCCCGCAGCGGACACGAAGCCCGCGCTCTGGCGATACACCACCGCCAAGCCCGAGACGAACTGGTTCGCCGTGGATTTTGACGCAACGAAATGGCCGGAGGGCAAGGGCGGTTTCGGCAAGACGGAAAATTTATCCGCCGTGGTCAACACGCTGTGGGAGACGGATGACATCTGGCTGCGACGCGAAGTAGAATTGTCCGTCGGTAAGTCCGATGAAATTCTCGGCTGGCTGCATCACGATGACGACGCGGAAGTTTTCATCAATGGCGTGCTGGCACTCCGCACGACGGGAGCGACCGGGAGCTATGAAGATTTCTCGCTCAACCGTCGCGGGCGAGCCGCCATCAAGTCCGGGAAAAACACCATCGCCGTCCACTGCCGCAACACGGGTGGCGAGCAATACATTGACTTCGGACTGGTTCAGGCGAAGTCGAATTGAAATGATCCCATCGCCGCGTCCCGAAAAATCTTGCCCTCTATTTTGGCTCTGACAGAATATGCGACCTGTTGCCTCGGTAGCTCAGTTGGTAGAGCAGTTGACTCTTAATCAATTGGTCCACGGTTCGAGTCCGTGCCGGGGCACCACTTTCATTTCGTGAATCATACGCCGGAAATCTTTCTGTTCGCGGGGCGATTGCATCCCCTGCTCGTTCATCTTCCCATCGGCATGATTGTCGTGCTGTCGCTGCTCGAAATCGCTGCGTGGTTTCCTCGGTTTCACAAGGCCAATGCCAGTGCCGGATTCATCCTCGCCATCGCCACGCCGCTCGCCGTCGTCACCGCGCTGTGCGGCTGGCTACTGTCACTCGGCGGCGGTTATGATGAGAAACTGCTTTTCTGGCATCAATGGCTGGGTATCGCCACCGCACTCGGCTGCGTTGTGATGGCTATTTTTTTCCGGCTGGGAAAACATTTTGCCTATCACGTCAGCCTCTTCACCACCGCCGCTGTGCTCGGTGCGGCGGGGCATCTCGGTGGCTCGCTCACGCACGGCAGTGATTATCTGACGCAATACGCGCCCTCGTTCGTGAAAAAAATTCTCGGCGTGACGGATGAAAAAAACTCCGCCGTGGCTACGCCGAAAAATCCCGCCAATAATTCCGTCTTCGCCAATCTCATTTTGCCCGTGCTGAAAAAAAATTGCATCGGCTGCCACGGCCCGCAAAAAGCCAAGGCCGGTTTACGCCTCGATTCTTATGCCGCGCTACTAAAAGGCGGCGAACACGGCTCCGCCCTGAAACCCGGCGAGGTCGCGCATAGTTTGTTTTTGAAACAAATTCTTCTGCCCATTTCTAGCGATGAACATATGCCGCCCGACGGCAAGCCGCAGCCATCGGCTGAAGAAATTGCCCTGCTCAAATGGTGGGTGGAATCTGGCGCGTCCGACACCAAAACCGCCCCCGAGCTTCAACCGCCGGCGGACTTGTTGGAAGCCATCAAACCAAAATAAAATTGGTAACGATCGCCGTTTTGTTATTTGGGCGAAATTAACGCTGCCACTTCCTGCTTCCATTCCGCTCCCAGTTCATCGGCGGTCTTGCCGGTGAATTTTTTCCAGAGGCCAACTTCGTAAGTGCCGTCACGCAACGCGGCGTTCATTTGGGTGACGATGGTCGGATCAAATTTGCGCGCAACCCAGTCGAGAAAATTAGCGGAAACGCGATAGCTGTCGGTGTATTTCAGCGGGAAATTTTTTAGATGTTTTTGCAACCACACGCTATCTGCGCCGTGGCTTTGCGGCTCGTATTGAAACCAGCGGATGTAATCAGGAATGCCCTCAACCAGCCAGCCGGGTTTGCCTGAACTGTAGCCGTAATGTTGCACGACGTGAACCGCTTCGTGAATCAGTGAACCGATCGCTTCACCATTCAATTCATTTTTCAACCAGTCAGAATTTGCCACCACTTCCTGACCGGCGGTGTAGGCCACGTTGTCCATCGGCTTGAGCGTGATTTTGAAATGATCTGGCGCGGTGAAACCTTCGCTCGGAAGTTGAGCGACAATTTTTGGATACCACTCAACCAACGCCGAGGCGAGTTTGGTTTCCGCCCATTCTTTCAACGCGGGCGCTTTGGCGGTGTTGATCGTGATGGTGCACTTTCCGTCGGAAGTTTTGATGGTGAAATCTTTCGCCGGTGCAGTGGCGGCGATCACGGCGGGAGCGTCCGCATCTATCACGTCAATCTCGCTGTAAAACGTGTCGCCAAAATTATCCTCGCGCTCGGTTACCGACACATCAAAAAGCAGGTAACGAAACTTGCCAAGACTGCCGGTGGTGTTGGCGGGGATAGTTAGCTTCAGCGTGAATGTATTTTCATCCAATTTCCAATCGCTGACAATCTGGCCGCGAATGGAATCATAGCTCGCTTTGCACCAGGTGACTTCCCTAGTCGGACGCGGGCGAATCGTGAATGACTGATAGCCGGGATTTGCTTCATCAGGATTCAGCCCAGCAATGTTGCGCCAGAGCCATTCGCTGAAGGATGATTGCCTTTCCCGATACCTCCTTTCTCTGCGCGCTCTACCGGCGGCAGGACAATTCCCCGGCGGCAGCGGCGTATTTCAAGACCATGCCGGAAGCGTTGCCCGTTTCCGGTTTGTTACTTTATGAATTTCGCCAGAGCGTCCGCTTTCAAGTCTGGTTGCACGCGCGCGACAAAAGCAAAGGCTACCCGCAAGCCGATGCCGATGCGGCGTTAGCTGATTTGCAAACCGACTTGGACACCGGCGCGGTTGTTCCCGTCACTGCCGACTGGCCAGACGTTCACCGGCTGGCGGAAATACTTTCCAAACGGCACACGCTAACTGGCGGGCATCGTAACTTGGATGTGTTTCATGTGGCGACGGCGTTGCATCTAGGCGTGAGGGGATTTCTCACGTTCGACACGAACCAGCGCAAACTCGCGCTGGCTGAAAAATTAAAAGTGAAACTATGAAGCCCGTTCGTTTTTAATTTTTCAAATAATCAGCGTTGACAGCCAACCGTTTTGAAATCAGTTGAAACCGATAGCGACCTTGAATTTATTGGCTGAAAGCAAGATTGGTAGCGCATCGGGGAATCGAACCCCGCTATTGGCCTTGAGAAGGCCATGTCCTAGCCGATAGACGAATGCGCCAACCGAATTTCATGCTACCGCGCCGCGCCCGAATGTCAACGCGCACTCGTCCAAAATTCAAAACTTGAAACCGGAAACTTGAAACCGGAAACTCGTGTCATGTCGTTGCCTGCCGATCTACACATGCACACGCCGCTTTGCCGCCACGCAAGCGGCGAGCCGGTGGATTACGCGCGCCGGGCCGTGGAACTTGGCTTCACCGAAATCGGTTTCTCCGATCACTCGCCCATGCCGCGCGACGATTTTGACAACTGGCGGATGTTTGACCGGCAGCTTGATGACTACGTCTCCAAAGTCCGGCTCGCGCAAAAAAAATTTCCGCAGCTAAAAATCTTGCTCGCGCTCGAAGTGGATTTTCTACCCGGCCACGAGGAATGGATCCGCTCGCTGGCCGCGCGGCAGCCGTGGGATTATTTCATCGGCAGCGTGCATTACCTCTCCGACTCGTGGGCCATTGACAATCCCGAACAAATTTCGGAATGGAAAAAACGCGACGCCTTTGAGGTCTGGAAAATTTATTTTGACCGGCTCACCCTCGCGGCCGAATCAAAGTTATTTGACATCATCGGCCACGCGGACTTGCCAAAAAAATTTGGCATCCGCCCCGCGCAGGACTGCACGCCGCTCTACGAAAAATTTCTGAACGCGGTGGCGAAAAATAATTGCGCCATTGAACTCAACACCGCCGGGCTGCGGAAAGACTGCCGGGAAATTTATCCCAGCCGCGATCTGCTCGTGCTCGCGTTCCAAAAAAATGTTCCCATCACCTTCGGCTCCGACGCGCACGCGCCAGACGAGGTCGGGATGAATTTCGCCGAGGCCATGCAGTTGGCGCGGGACATGGGCTACACGCAAACATTACGTTTTGAAAATCGGCAACGCCATAGCGTGTCCCTGTGAACATGATTGCCGACCGCTCACAAAAAAACTTCCTCGCGGCTGGCTTTTTTCTGGTCATTGTCACCGCCGCGCTTTACTGGCCGATCACCCATCACCCCTTCATCGTCTTTGACGACCCGGACTATGTGACGGGCAATCCGGCAGCCAACACGGGTTTAAGCTGGGCGAATTTCGTGTGGGCGTTCAATGGCGCGCACGCGGGGAACTGGCATCCGCTGACGTGGCTTTCGCATCAACTGGACTGCACGCTGTTCGGCCTCGACGCGGGCAAACATCATCTCGTCAACTTGCTGCTCCACGTCACAAACTCACTCTTAGTGCTGATTTTTTTGCGGAGCGCGACGGGGTCGCTCTGGCGTAGCGCGTTGGTCGCGGCATTGTTTGCGTGGCATCCGCTGCACGTCGAATCCGTGGCGTGGGCCTCCGAACGCAAAGATACGTTGAGCACATTTTTCTGGCTGCTGACGCTCCTGGCGTATGTGAAACGTGATGCGTGCCGCGTGATGCGTGATGAACCACCCGCCGCATCACGCATCACGCATCACGCATCACTTTATTATTTCGCCGCGTTGTTTTTTTTCGCGCTGGGACTGTTGAGTAAGCCGATGGTGGTGACGCTACCATTTGTCTTGCTGCTGCTGGACTTGTGGCCGCTGGGAAGAATTCAAAATGAAAAATCAAAAATTAAAAAAACCATCGCGCTGCTCGTTGAAAAAATTCCATTTTTCGCGTTAGCCCTCGTCGGCTGCGCGACCACTTACTTTTCACAAACGGCGGCGATGAGTTCCATTTCCTTCGCGGAACGGCTCGGCAATGCCGTGCTGGCTTACGCGCGCTACGTCGTGAAATTTTTCTGGCCGGACGATCTCGCCATCGTTTATGCCCACGCGAAATATACGCCGTGGCTATTGGCGATCGGCACGTTCGCACTGCTGCTGCTGTGGACTGTTCCGCTGCTGTGGAACTGGCGGCGGCGGCCGTGGCTCGCCGTCGGCTGGCTGTGGTTTCTCGGCACGCTCGTCCCCACCATCGGCCTCGTGCAAGTCGGCGCGCAATCCATGGCCGACCGCTATACTTATATTCCAAGCATTGGATTTTTCATCGTGATTGTTTGGGGCGCGGCGGAAATTTTTTCCCGTCGTCCGCGTGGAAATTATTTTGGTGCCGCCATCGCGGGCCTCGCCCTGCTTGGTTGCGTGGTGCTGACGGCGAAACAAATTACTTATTGGCGCGACAGCATCACGTTGTTTCGTCACGCGCTGGAAGTGACGCCGGATAATTACGTCGCCGCGAACTCGCTCGGCAAAGCCTACGAACTGGCGGGCAACAATGCTGGCGCGCTCGCTTGCTACCGCGCCGCCGTGGAGAGCGAGCCACATTTTCCAGTCAGTCAGTTTAATTTCGCCATGATGTTGCTGGAGACTGGCGACGACACTAGCGGATTTGAGCATCTGCAAATCGCCGCCAAACTTCAGCCGGAAAATCCTGACATTCCTTTCAATCTCGGTGTTTATTTTACGCGCCACGCAGATTGGGCCGGATCCGCCGCGCAGTTTCGCGAAACCCTGCGGTTGAATCCCGAAAATGCCACGGCCAAAACCGCGTTGGAAAAATTGCGGCGCACCCACGCCGAACTTCACTGAACGAATTGTCGTCGGTCAATTTTTGATTGGCTTTCAAAATCGTTTTTTTTAATCATGCGCGCGTGATTATCACCAATTCCCGTCTGCCGAAATATGTCGGCTGGGGGGCGTTTGCCATATACCTCATCACGCTGGCGCACGGCGTGACGATGAACAATCTGATCTGGACTGCGAAAGTGGCGGGCTGGGACGGGCAACCCTTGGGCAACCAAGCGGTCTTGTGGCTGCTCACGCTGCCGTTGCACTGGCTGCCCGCAAGCTGGGCGGCGGTAGAGCTGAATATTTTTTCCGCCGCGTGCGGTGCGTGGACGCTGGCATTGCTGGCGCGCTCGGTGCAAATGCTGCCGCAAAACCGCACGCCGGTGCAGCGCATTTTTCTGACCAGCAATCGCGGCCTTTACCTTGGCAAAGATAACTGGGCGCCAGCGGTGCTGGCAGCGGTGCTGTGCGGATTGGAATTTAATTTTTGGCAAAACTCCGTTGCCGCCGTGGGCGAGACGCTGGACATTTTGTTGTTCGCCTCGGCCTTGCGCTGGCTGCTGGAATACCGCTCGGATCACAACCCGAGCTATCTGCGGAAGGCTATCTTCATGTGGGGCGTGGGCATGGCGGAAAACTGGATGATGATCTTGCTGCTGCCGCTGTTTATCGGCGCTGTCATGTGGTTGCGCGGACGCCGGTTTTATTCGGTCAAATTTTTACTGCTCGCCATGCTGGCCGGTCTGGCCGGGTTTTCTCTTTACTTAATTCCGCCGATTTTGAACTGCCTTGCGCCGCACTCCGAGTTTGGTTTTCACGATGCGTGGCTCGCCGCGTTGCGCGACACCAAGCGTTCGCTCACCGACATCCAAACACTGTTCTGGTATCAGCGCCGGGACGTCGGCGGACTCGTGCTGGCGTGCTTTATTTTGCCGTTGCTACCAAGCCTGATTCGTGTGAGCAGCGATGGCGCGTATCGCAAATCGCTCGTAGAAAAAATCCAAATTCTTTTCTACCACATCTCGCACCTCGTCATCTTGATGGCCTGTTTGTGGGTCGCGCTCGATCCGCTCGTCGGACCACGGCGAATGATTCAGAAACAGATGACCGTGTCTCTGCCGCTGCTAGTTTTTGACTACCTCGTCGCTCTGGGTGCCGGTTACATCGCGGCATACTTTCTGGTGATTTATTGCGGGTCATACAAACGCTTATTCCGCCGCAAGACCGGCAAACATCGTCCGCCGTTCGCCCCGCGTTGGCTGCGCCGTTTGACGCCGATGGTTTTTCAAAGCCTACCCGTGGCAGTAGCCATGATGTTATGCCTGCGCAACCTCGTGCCGATCATCGCTGTCAACGAATTGCCACTAAAAGATTTTGGTGAGCTGGCCGCCAGCAGCTTGCCGCCCAACGGCACCGGCATCGTGATTTGCGACGACCCCATGCGCGCCATCATCTTGCGCGCTGCCATGTCCAAAGCCGAAAATCAACGCTGGCAAGTCGTCAACGGCAGCAGCCTCATCTATCCCGGCTACCGCGCCCAACTCGACCGCGAACATCCCCGCCAATGGCTCACGCCCGACACCGCCCGCCCGCTTGGCCTCATGGACACGCTGCAACTCTTCGACCAGCTGGTCCGCTCCAACAAAGTTTTCTACCTCCACCCCACCTATGGTTATCTCTTTGACGCCTTTTATCTCGTGCCCCACGGTGCGGTGTATGAAATGAAACGCTATGCAGAAAATCTGGAAGACAGCCTGAACCCGCCGCCGCTCAATGGCGAAAGCATCGCCGCCGGCGAAAAATTCTGGGATAGCGCCTGGCGCAAAACCATCCTCACCACCAGCGAAGTCCTCGCGCACCACCCGCGCGATTACTTCGACACATTTTTTTACTACCTCAATACCGACAAACCCAAAGACGACCAAACCCGGCTGCTCGGCCAATGGTATTCCATGGACTTGAACCATTGGGGCGTGGCCTTGCAACAGCTCCAGCAAATGCCCGCCGCGCAAAAACGTTTCGAACAGGCCATTGATACCGCCACCAATAACCGCGCCGCCATCTTCAACCTCGCCGGCAACACCAACCTTCAGGCTGGCACCCGGCTCAACCTCGCCAACGTCTCCACCCTGCTCAACGTCCTCCGCAGCCGCCAACAGTTGAATTCCCTACTCGAACGCTACGGCCCGTTTGACGAACCCAATTTCTGCTACGTCCTTGGCAACTCCTATTCCCAATCCGGCCTCTACCGCCAGGCCATGCAAGCGTATGACCGAGCCTTCACCCTCGCGCCCGATGCTCCCGCATCGGCTTTCGCTCTCGCCCAACTTTATTCCAAATGGCAACTGCACGACCACGTTTTTGCCACCATAAAAAAAGTCCGCGAAAACCCCCGCTCGAGTGCAGTGCTCAACGCCGTTTCCGATACCGAACTCGCCATCCTCGAAGCCAAATCCTGGGCCGCGCTCACGAACCTCACCCGCGCCAGCGAAACGTTGGAAGCCGCCCGCCGCCGTCATTCTGCCGACCCACAAGTCCGCGAAATGGTCACCCAAGCCTATATGAACATTGGCGATTATCCAAACGCCCTCCGCTGCGCCAACGAACTCGTCGCCATCAAGCCCGACAGTGTGGATGCGCTCTCCACCAAATCATTTGTGCTTCTGATGATGAACCGGCCTGAACCAGCCATCGCCGTGCTCGACCAAATCTTAACTATCACCAACAGCCCCAAAGCCCGCCTCAACCGCGCCGCCGCCTACGCCCAGACCGGCCAACTCAACGAAGCCGAGGCCGACTACAAACTCCTCCAAAATTATTCCGACGGTGCCTATCAACTTAACTTCGGCCTCGCCGACATCGCCCTTAAACGGCACGACACCAATAGCGCCATCCAGCACCTCGAACTCTGCGTCCTCTACTCCAAACCCGGCAGCAGCGAATGGCAGCAAGCTAAATCCCACCTCGCGTTCTACAAGCACTAGCCGTGAGGTTCGGATGTCTCAATGGCGAAACCTCACCTGCAAGCGGGCGCGGCGTGAAACGTGATGCTTGACATGAACAGCGCGGTGCCGAGCTTCACTCCTCACTCGTCACGCCTCACATCATTTTCAACAGCGTGTCCGCCATTTCGCTCGGCGTCACCGCGACGCCGATGCCAGCGGCTTTGAACGCGGCGATCTTTGCTTCCGCCGTGCCTTTGCCACCACTGACAATCGCGCCCGCGTGACCCATGCGACGTCCCGGCGGCGCGGTTGCGCCCGCGATGAATCCAGCGACGGGTTTCTTGCAATTCTTTTTGATCCACTCGGCGGCTTCTTCTTCCGCGCTGCCGCCGATTTCGCCAATCATAATAATTCCCGTCGTCTCCGGGTCGGCGTTGAAAAGTTTGATGACATCCAGATGCGAAGTTCCATTCACCGGATCGCCGCCGATGCCGACGCACGTTGATTGGCCGATGCCGCGCGACGTGAGTTGCCACACCGCTTCGTATGTCAACGTGCCGCTGCGCGAGACCACGCCAATGTTTCCTTTTTTATGAATATAGCCAGGTGCAATCCCAATGCGGCAACCGCCGTGAGAATCTTTGCCTTCACCGGGCGTTACGATGCCGGGACAGTTCGGGCCGATGAGCCGCGTCTTGGTGTTACCTTCCAGTGCACGTTTCACGCGCACCATGTCGCGCACGGGAATCCCTTCGGTGATGGCGACGACGAGTTCAAGTCCCGCGTCCGCGCCTTCGAGAATGGCATCCGCAGCAAACGGCGGTGGCACGAAAACCGCGCTGGCCGTCGCGCCGGATTGTTTCACCGCGTCAGCCACGGTGTCGAAAATGGGAATTTTTTTTCCGCCGTGCTCAAAGAATTGCCCACCCTTGCCGGGCGTGACGCCGGCGACGATGTGCGTGCCGTAATCAATGGAGAGTTGCGCGTGCTTTGCGCCAAAGCTGCCGGTGATGCCTTGGACGAGAACCTTGGTGCTAGGGGTGACGAGAATAGACATGGTAAAATTTACGATTTCAGATTTACGATTTTTTCCGCTTGTGAATCCCAATGGTGTTGCCGTCAGGATCAAAAAACATCGCCATGTGGCAGACCGGCGTGGGCATCGGCTCAAGGCGGAACTTCACATTGTTCGCGCGCAAATGGGCGACGGCGGCGTCAAAATTTTCCACCTCCAGTGCCACCGAACAGCCGTCGGGACTCGGCTGGAACATTCCCGGCGCACAGCCGAGCGACAGCGCATACGGGCCGAATTCGTATTCAGTCCACTGCGTCCCGCCGGGTTCGCCGACGATCATGGTGGGTTTCAAGCCCAGCACGTCTTCATAAAATTTCCGCGCCCGCGCCATGTCGGTGACGGCGTAGCAACTGAATGCGATTTCGGTGACTTTGAGCATAACAGGATTGAGAGGTTAAAATTTTAACGCGCTGCAACTCAATCTTTTTCCATTCCGCCCGCAATTTTTAACAGAAGCTAACAAAGGGAACGGAGAGGAAAAATCTTTGTTCCCTTCGTGTTCTTCTGTTTATTTTCCAGACGGTTTCAGCGCAAAAACATCTCCGCCGCTGCGTCGGCAAAACGCAGACCCTGATGCGTGAGGTGAAATGTTTCCGCATCGCGGCGCGCCCAGCCGCGTTCGGCCAGTTGGTTCATTTCGGAATTCCATTCATTCCGCAGATCAAAATTTGCCGCGCGCTGAAATTCCGCAAATGGCCAGCCCGCGTTCATCCGCAAACCGAATGCGGCGATCTCCCCTGCCCGCTTCAGCGGCGGCAGTTCCTCGCTGGACTCAATCGCGCGCTTGCCTTTTTCTAATTGATCGCAATACAGCGGCGTGTTCGACCAGTTCTTCGTGCGCACACCGCGCACATAGCCGGTCGCGCTGGGGCCGAGGCCGTGGTAATCGCCGCCGCGCCAATAATTCACATTGTGTTTGCAAGCGTGGCTAGGGACGTTGAAGGTTGAAGGTTGAAGGTTGAAGGTTTTATGCCGCGCGAAATTTGCGATTTCGTATTGGCGGAATCCCGCGTTCGCCGAGCGGGAAATTAATTCCTCATACATATCGCAGGCAAGGTCTTCATCCACAGAAAATTCACCGGCCTGTAATTTTTCAAACAGCGGCGTGTCGTCTTCGTAAATCACCTCGTAGCTCGACAAATGTTCGCTCTGCATCGCAAAAATTTCATCCAACGTCGCACGCCAGATTTCCATCGTCTGCGTGGGAATGGCAAACATCAAATCCAGATTCACATTATCAAATCCGGCGGCACGCAATATGTCGAACGATTTGAAAACCTGTTCGCGCGAATGGATTCGTCCCAGCCGATCCAACAATTTTTCATCGAGCGACTGCACGCCCATCGAAATGCGGTTCACACCGAAATCGCGGAGCAGCTTACACTTGTCCGCCGAGACCGTTGCGGGATTGCTCTCCACGGTGAACTCTTCCGCACCGAGCAAATTAAATTTTTCCATCGCGCGCAAAATGGTTTCCCACTGGCGCAAGTTGAGCAGCGAGGGCGTGCCGCCGCCGAAGAAAATTGTTTTCGGTTTCAGGTCGTGTGCGACGATTTCAAGTTCACGGACAAGCGCGGCCGTGTAGCGGTTGATGAGTTCGCCGGAGGACGCCTCGGAGTAGAACGCACAGTATTCGCATTTGTGCGCGCAGAACGGGACGTGGATATAAAGGCTCGTGACGGGAGCGGACACTTTCGACATGGCTCCAGTTTAGCCGCGCCGGGTGAAGCAGCGAGATTTTTTGTCAGGCGCGCGAATGATGGCGATGCACGTTTTGCGCGCGCAATCCCTTGTCACCTTGAATAGCCTCAAAGTTCACCGGCTCACCATCGTTCAAAGTTTTGAAGCCCTCGCCGGTGATGCCGGTGTGATGCACAAAGATTTCCTTCCCCGCCTCATCCGTGATGAAGCCAAACCCGCGTTTGTTATCGAACCACTTTACTTTTCCACTGGCCATAATTATTCCCCCGGTTGCGAGACACGTCCCGATGGCTTATGCCTCAATTAGTGTGATACATGGGCAGAATAAAAAAAGCAGTGGCGGCGTCAAGTGCTTTCCATGTCTTACGGGAATGAAGTAGTTCACAAACATTGTCCGCAGATTTCGCCGATGTTCGCAGATTAAAATTTCCCCATCTGCGTGTATCGGTGAAATCTGCGGATAAAAAATCAGTTCGTTTATGCCAAGGGCTTAAACCACATCCGACAGTCCGTGAATCTATTTATTCCCTAGCTCTCGACGGGCGAAGGAGTCCGAAGGATACCATTCATTCCACGAGCAACGCTTGGTCAATCAACTGCGGCAAATGATTCGCCACCGCACTGTCGGCTACGGCTAAATTGGCTCCGGAATTTTTTGCCGCCTCGGTCAAGGGCAGCTCCGTGTCCGGCGCGAAGGCAATGATCGGAACGTGCGCGGTCGTCGTGTCGGCCTTGATCTGCGCGATGATTTCGAGGATGTCGCCGGGTGCTTTCAGATCCACAAACACCAGCAAGGGCGTCTCTAGTTTGACGGAGGTGGCGAGGGTTTCCGCGCTGTCCGCCGCGAGCACGCGGTAGTTCAAATCCTGCAACCGGTTCACCAGTTGGGAACCCGGCATCAGGCGTTCGTGCAAAACAATGGCGAGCGGTTGCGTCACGCCCACAGCTTTACCTGCAATCAGGAAAATTGCAAAACAGTTTTTGGCTGCGCTCTTCTGCGTCTGGTTTTGGTCAATCACCGCGATTGACAGCGCAGATTTATTTTCGGAAATTTTGCGACTGATTTCAACCAAACCAACATGAGCCAAACCGCCAACTCCACCCAATCACTGCAACAAGCTGGCCGCACCTTCCCGCCAGCACCCGAAGTTGTGAAGCACGCACTGATCAATTCGTCGCAATACGACGCGATGTATGCCCGCTCCATCAGCGAGCCGGACAAGTTTTGGATGGAACAGGCGCAGACTTTGGAATGGTTCAAGCCGCCCACCGTCGCGCGCAAGTTTGAGTGGAACACCGACGCGCGCAAAATCCAACACACGTTTTTTGAGGACGGCCAACTCAATCTCACGGTGAATTGTCTCGACCGGCATTTGAAAACGCGCGGCAACCAGACCGCGATCATCTGGCAGGGCGAGCCGGAGGAGGACGTGAAAAAAATTTCCTATGCAGAACTGCACCGCGACGTTTGCAAGTTCGCCAACGTCCTCAAATCGCTCGGCGTAAAAAAGGGCGACCGCGTGGCGATTTATATGCCGATGATTCCCGAAGCCGCCGTCGCCATGCTCGGCTGCGCGCGCATTGGCGCGATTCACTCGATTGTTTTTGGCGGCTTCAGCGCGGATTCGCTCGCAGATCGCATCAATGATTCGTCCTGTAAATTATTGATCACGGCGAATGTTTCGTTACGCGCCGGAAAATCTTTACCGCTTAAACAGCTTGCCGACGCCGCGCTGCAAAAAACTTCCAGCATCACCAATGTCGTCGTCGTAAAACGCAATGCCGAGCCGTGCAACCTCACCGCTGGACGCGACGTGTGGTATCACGACTTGATGGCGAACGCCTCGCCTGATTGTCTCGCCGAAAAGATGAACGCCGAGGATTTTCTTTTCATCCTCTACACCAGCGGCTCCACCGGCAAACCGAAAGGCGTCGTCCACAGCACCGCCGGTTATCTGCTCTGGAGTGCGCTCACGCACAAATACGTTTTTGATATTCATGACGGCGACGTCTATTTCTGCACCGCCGACATTGGCTGGGTGACTGGTCATAGCTACGTTGTCTATGGCCCGCTGTGCAACGGCGGAACCACGCTCATGTTTGAAGGCGTCCCGACATATCCTGATGCCGCGCGACTTTGGAAAATTGTCGAGAAGTTCAAAGTGAATTCTTTTTACACCGCGCCCACGGCCATCCGCGCGCTCATTCGCCTCGGTGATGAATGGCCGGCCAAGCACGACATGAGTTCCCTCCGCGTCCTCGGCTCCGTCGGCGAACCCATCAATCCCGAAGCGTGGATGTGGTATCACAAACACATCGGCGGCGAGCGTTGCCCCATCGTGGATACTTGGTGGCAGACCGAAACCGGTGGCCATCTCATCACGCCGCTCGCCGGCGCGCACACGCTCAAACCCGGCAGCGCGGGCCGCGCCTTTTTTGGTGTCGAGCCAGTTGTTCTCCGCGACGACGGCACGGAATGTAAGCCGAATGAAGGCGGAAAATTGTGCATCAAGAAACCGTGGCCCGGCATCATGCGCACGACCTGGGGCGATCACGACCGTTTCATCAACACCTATTTTGCGACCTACAAAAATATGTATTTCACCGGCGACGGCTGCCGCATTGATGCTGATGGCGATTACTGGCTGCTCGGTCGCGTAGATGATGTCGTCAATGTTTCCGGCCATCGCATCGGCACGGCGGAAGTCGAGAGCGCACTCGTGAGCCACGCGAAAGTTGCCGAAGCCGCCGTCGCGCCGATGCCGCACGACATCAAGGGACAAGCGCTCTACGCGTTCGTGACGTTGAAAGACGGCATTTCCGAAAGCGACGAATTGAAAAAAGAATTAGCCAATCACGTCCGCAAAGAAATCGGCGCCATCGCCGTGCCGGATAAAATCCAATTCGCGCCCGGCCTGCCGAAGACGCGCTCCGGCAAAATCATGCGGCGCATCCTCCGCAAGATCGCCGAGAACCAGACCGACCAGATCGGCGACGTCTCCACCCTCGCCGACCCGCAAGTGGTCGAGGCGTTGGTGAAGGGGAAGCAGTAAAAGAAGAATGCCAAAATGTCTAGCAACCTGTTGCCATGCAAACTTTGTGGGGAACAGAAAAAGCTAATCAACGCGCACATAATTCCAAAACAGTATTACAGAAGAATAATTCCAAAAGGAGCAAAGCCTCATCTGCTGAAATTTGAGGTTGATGATGTTGCTAACGAAAGCAAAACCCAGAGCGGGATTTATCAAGATGATTTGCTTTGTTCTGATTGCGATAACCAAATCGGCCAATATGACAAATACGGCTATGAAGTTTTGCCACACCAGATTGATGAAAGTAAGTTGAAGGAACCTTTCGGACACGGGTTGAAAATTTATGAAATCGGGCAGATTCAAGTTGAGACTTTCCGCCTATTTTTAGTTTCGTTGGTATGGAGGGCTGGTATCGCTCGCGACTCAATGTTTGAACTTATAAAACTTGGCGAATACGAAGACGGGCTAAAGCAAATTCTTTTGGGCAAGAAAACTGATTTGCTTGATACAATCACCGCAGTAGTCGTTTTGTTTCGCCCGCCAAAATATTCGGAAATCATGTGGTCTCCTTTCTGTTCTAAAATGGACGGGATAAACATTGTGACTTTCTATCTGCCTCCATGGAAAATTTTATTAAAACTAGACCGAAGACCATTCAACGATCCATTCGATAAATTTGCTTTGTCTGTTGGCAAGCCGACTGTGGCAACAGTTCAAGACTTTTGGTCTAAAGGAGAGTTTCGGTTGCTGTGCGACTTTCACCAAAAAAGTCGGAAGGCTGCTGGCCTCGAATAGTAACTTAGACTTCATTACCCCCATCCTGAAAGGATGGAAATCATTCAGCCCGGCGTTGACGCGCAGCGGCTACGCCGGGTTCCGCATCCAAACGCCACCAATCCTGAGGGGTTGAATTCCGCCCCAATCACAGACGGCTGCAACTCCGTTGGAGTTGAGATTTTTGGGAACGCCAACCCAAGGGTAGCGCCACCGCCGCAACCTTGGACTGGATGATTTAATCCCGTTGAGATTTATGCTGATGGTAGGGAAGGCTATCCTTTTTTACCACTGCCCGTCTGCGGATTTTCGGGTGAAAATAAAGCGTCGGCAAAAGTTGGGCGCGGTGTTTCTGACGCCGCACAGGCTTGGTGCACGAGGTCGTTCAGCTCGTCGGCGCGTGTAGTGGCTTCAGGTGTCCCGCCTGATTTCCAGGAGAACATCCATTCGATAGTCCGCTGGCCGAGCGCGCGGTAGCTCTCGAATTGTGATTCGCTGAACCACTGGTCGCCGGTGGACTCGTGCGGGAACTCCGGATTCTGGCGGGAATAATTATACACATCGCGCGGTTCATCGCCAATGATGGCGGGCTTGATGTAGATAAGGATTCCCTTCGTGCCGCTGGCTTCGGCGGTGCCATAGTCAATTTCTCCAATCGCGCAATAGTGTCCCTTGCCTTTGCCCGCCTCGTCGTCGCGCGAAAAAATTTCAAATTTTTTCATCTCAATCTTCACGCCGAGATCTACGCGGATTTTGCGGATGGCACCGCCGAGGTCTTCGAGTTCGCAGTTCGGATCGCAGCCAGCGTCGCTCACGACGATGAGGCGGCAGCGGCGCAAAATCATTTCGTAGAGGCCGAGATTTTCAAAATGGCCGCCGTCGGAGAGATAGACATAGGGACTCGTGCTGTCGGTCAAGCCGAGACCTTCCTTGAGGTAATGCACCACGGGCGAGCGCGGCGACGCATCACCGAATGTGTCGTGCCCCATCGCACCGGGATTGCCGAGCCACCAGCCGAGTCGAATGTTAAAGAGTGTCATCAACAACGCGACGAGCGGCGAGGAATGATAGCCTTGGTTAGGACTCGCCGCCGCGCCGGAGATGGCCACGGCGGTGCCGAGCGAAATGCCGCGACCATGCGAATTGACGCCGTAATGTTTCGCGAAGCGGTAGCCCAGTTGGAAATTTCCGCAATGCAGCGCGCTCGCGGTGAACGTCTCCGCCTTGCGCTGCTGCCACGCAAGATTTTCACCGGTGACGAGGTTGAGCGCCATGTTGACAATGTGCAGCGGACGTTGCGGGAGGTCAGTATTTTTCGGGTCGCGCAATTCGGCGATGGGGAAATTATCAGCGGGATCAAAGCCGGTGAATGGATTCGGTTGGCGCTCGGTATTGGACGCGCCGAGATATGCGCGCACCAGCCGGCTGCGGTAAATCGCGTGCAATGAAAATTTGTTGATGTTGATCGCCAACGAGAGCAGCCAGCCGACCCCAGCGGCGATCACTACGAAAATGAAGGCGACCAGCAACTTGGTGGCCAGCAGGCTAGAGACAAAATTATCGAGAACTTCCGCGTGCGCGAATTCTGCATTGGCGACGGTTTGCCGCGTGAGGTCATTCACCAACGCGTTGTAAAAACCGTGATATAAATTTTCCAGACCGACGACCAAGCCCGTCTTCACCATCACCCAACTCGTGCCGAGCGAGAGCAGCACCACGATGAGCAGGAGTGTCAGCGGCGCGGCCAGCAGTTTCAAGGACTTGTCCAGAAGACCGCCTAGGGGATTTTTTTTACCACTGGCATCGTGCTGGGCATTGGTGTTGCCGGAGTAGCCAGCAATGAGCGTGAATAAACCGCTCGCGCCACCGACGAGGCTCATTGTCTTCGGCGCCCAAAACCAGCACACCAGCAGACCGAGCGGCCCCAACAGAACCAGCGTCGAAAAGCCTGTCCAACCCAGCACCGCGATGCACATCCAGCCGCCCATGCGCGCCCACCATTCGCGATCCTCGTCCGTCGTGACTTTGCTGCCCGCACCGATGAAAATTGTCGCCGCAAACAAAAACAACACCATCACCAGCGGCGCAGCGAAGCACGCGTAGAAAATGGCAACCATGTTTTCATCAATGATGACAGGCGCTTTCGTCGCCGCGACCCAAAGCAATAGCCCGCCGCTCGCGCCCGTCAACAGCGCCAACAAAAATTCCTTGAATAACGCGCCACCGTTTTTTGTGCCCCAACGTTGTAAAAAAACTTCCGCCACCAGCCACGCCGCCAGATGCACCGCCCCGCCGAGGATGCAAAAATTCAACCAGCGCGGTGCGGGCGAATCCGCCGCGCAACTCATAAACTGTAGCAACCCGTTCAGAAAATAATTATGCGGGTGCAGTCCGATTTTTTGATGCGACCATGCCCATGCCGTGGTCAGGCACACCGCCGCCAGCGTGAGCGGCACGAGGCAATAAAAAATAAAATCTCCCTGACTGCGCCGATGGAACCACGCATTACTGTGCTGCCGCAAATCCTCCGTCACGGCGGGCCGGTTCATCGCGCCATAGGCCAACGCCCAGATCGAAAGCAGCAGGCCAAAAAGAAATGTGCCGCCGACTACCCACGGCGGCAGCGCCTGTTGCAGCAACGCAACGTGCAATCGCGGCAATGCAAAAAGCGCCAGCAGCAACGGGATGAAAACAATCCAGTTCAACAAAATATTTCGCAGATACGTCGCTGCGAGCGTCCACGCGTCGGCGGAAAACAATCCCAGTTTCGGGGTGAGATAGTTGCTGTATTTCCGCAGGTGATCCAGCGTCGGTGGTTCTGGATCCATCGGCGACATCGCTCGCGCCGATGCGAGTGCGTCAAAAACTTTTTGCGCGTCGCCCGTGCGGTGAATCCACGAACTCAACCAACTGCCGATGTAGCCGCCGCCGGAGACCGTCGAGAGATAATCAAAATGTTTCAGCAAGCCGCGTCGCGCCAGCCCCTGCGCTACGCCGAGCGCGAACGTCGCACTGCGAATGCCACCGCCGGAAAAACACAGCGCTGCACTGCCCTCGCCCTCGTGGATGCGACGATAAATCACTTCGAGATGAACGTCCGAAATAGCTTTAAGCTCGTTGGGAAACGCCCCCTCCAGCAGTCGCCGGTTGAGCCGCGCGCGTTCGGAAGCATCCAGTTTCAAACCCGTCATCGCCACGATTTCCTTGCTCAAACCGGCCTTCGGAAAATTATGGTCGTGGTAAAGGCAGCGCTCCGCGTGCAGCAGTTCATTGAGCCGCGCGGCCAGTTCGGCGCGCGTGGTTGCGGAGAAATTTTTCAGCGCGTCCGGGGCAAAAAGTTTTTTGATGGCCTCCGCCAGTTTTTTCAGGTTCGCGTTTTCCTTGAAATGGCTTTCGGCAAAGTCCCAAGAAAAATTATTCCGGGCCGTGCCGCGCAACGCCGACTGCTCCTGATCCAGCACCTCAAAAAATGGCACCGGCAGTTTCCGCAAGGCGCTTCCGGTTTGATAAAAATTTTCAGGCATAGGTCAAAGTGTTTTCAGGTATTCTAGCAACGTCGTTTTTTCCGCGTCCGTCAAATCCAAACCGTAGTTGTGGCCTTGATTCCCCTCGCCGCGCACGGACGTATCCACGCGCCAACCATTCTTCTCCGCCGCTTCGCCGCTGAAAATAAATCCAATGTTCACCGGATCAAACACATCATATCCGCGATAAAAAATCTTGGGACGTTTTTCCTTCGGCTCCAGCAAATCGCGCAGCGTGGGCACGGAACCGTTGTGCAGATACGGCGCGCGCATCCAGATGCCGTCCAGTGGCGGCGAGCAGTAGCCTTCATTCTTCACCATGTTTGGACGAGTGATGCCAAGACTTTTCACGGCCTGATTCGCTTCATCGGCGGCCGCCTGCGACCAAGTATCCAGCCGCTCGCGGTCAGCGCCGATTTCGGCGATGGGAATCGGCTTACTCGTGCGCGGCGCACCGACCTCGTGACACTCGGCGCAGTATTTTTGGTAAATCGGTTTGCCTGTCGCTGCGAGTTCGGCGTTGATGGCGAACGGAAATTTCGGCGGCGGCAACACGCTCAAAAAATCATCCAGCTCATTCATGCGTTGCACGAACCATGCGCGCCGGTGCAAATTCCAATCCAGCCAGTCCAGCGGATAAGTCAGCCGACTTTTTTTATCCGGCGCGGCTCCGAGGCCGAGCGCGGAATCAATCAACACCGAATGGACGGACGGCGTATCGCAGCTCCAGTTGAGAAAAAGATTCGTCCCTTTGCGCGCTTGCAAATTCCAGTTGCTCGGAAAATCCGCCTGCCCCACCGTGTTGTCGAGCGGCTGCGTGGTCATGAAATATTTCGTGAGATTCATCGGGTCATCACGCCCCGGCCCCCAATCGGGAACGTGCGGACGGTTCATCCAGCCGAGCTGTTGCTCCTGTCGTTGCAGCGCGCTGCGCGTGAGCGGAATCAAAAGGAAGCGATAAAGCTGCCGGTCAATGAAGGATAATTTCGCCTCGCGCGAAATTTCCGTGAGCAACACACCGGAGTTGAAGCGCGAATCTTTTCCACATGCGATCAGAAACCGCATCATCGCCTGCACGTTGACCGTGTTCGCGGGCGAGGCGACGACGAGGTGCGGCACTTCCTCTTCCTTGCTGCGCCAGGTGCCGACGTGACAGATCGCGCAGTTGTTCGCCACGCGCGGAAAACCAATCACTTGCTTCGTGAAACCGACGGGCATCTCGTGGCCTTCTTCCCAGACGAGGCCGAACGATTTGTAGCCGCCGGGGCCGGGCATCAGATCAGGAAACACGCGCGGCAACACCGCCCAAATCCAGTAAGGCATCCCGCGACTGAACTCCGCGCCAATGGAACCGTATTTGAAACGCTCCGATTGGTCGGCCCACTTTGGCTCCGGCTCCGTGCGTAAAAATTTATACCAACCAAACCACGCGGCGATGAAGACGAACAGTAAGAGAGCGAGCAACCACTTGCGGGTGCGGCGATGAAGTTTAATTTTCATAATCACATTGGTGGGTGGTGGTTTTCGCGCTGCGAAAACCGGCGCCGCGTGCAGCGGTGCAAACCTTCAGTGTTTTTCGACGCCCTCACCACGCACGTTCCGCCCGCTCTGCGCGGGCGGAGTTTTCGCAGCGCGAAAACTTCCACCGCATCGGGATCGAAGAGCGCTGTGGTTTTCATGTAAAAATTGTTGTTCAAAATGTTTTCAAAAATTCCACCACTGCGTCTTTTTCTTCGGCACTCAAGTTGGTGCCATATTCTTCACCCTCGTGACCGGCGTTGCCATTGCCGGGCAACTGCGTGTCGAACAGAAAATATTTTTTCTCGTTCTCCTCCGGCACGTCGGAAATGAAGCCCACGCGCTCGCGGTCAATCACATCGTAGCCGCGATAAAATGTCGCGCGCCGGTTCGCTGCTGCCTCAAGCAGTTCACGCAGCGTCGGCACGGAGCCGTTATGCAGATACGGCCCGCGCAGCCAGAGGCCATCGAGCGGCTGATTCGCGTAGCCAAAAGTTTTACGGAAATGCGAGAAGCGTTCTGCCGGATACGCGGCGTAGAGCAGGTTTTGATTCGCGCACAATTGCTCGGTGTAAGAATCAAGGCGATGACGGTCAGTGCCAATTTTTTCAATCGGCGTGACCTTGCCGACGTATTCTCCCGTGAAATCACTTCCGCTTTTACCGTGGCACTTCGCGCAATACTGATCGTAAATTTTTCCACCGCGCGCCGACTTCGCCGAGTCAATGCCATACGGCCACGGCGGCGGCGTGTTCGTCCAGATGTAATCTTTCATGCGCTGGACGGAGGCGCGGTCAATCGTCGGCGGCGTCGCGCCGGTGCCGTAAGCCGCGCTGCGATTGCGTTCTTCCACCGAATCATTATTGCCATCCCAGTGCAGTCTCATGCCCTGACGCTTGCCCTGATTCCAGATGGAGGTGAGATCGCAATTTCCAACCCACTCATTCGTCGGCAACGTGTCCATGCGAAAATTCAGCAGCACCTTGGGCGGATTAAACGTATCCACGCGGCCCGGCCCGGTGTCCGGCTCACGATCCATGAAACTGAAACGTTGCGCGAGCGTGATGAGCCGCTGCCGCGCCACGTCCACGGCGTAATAACGAAAGAGCAAACGGTTCAGCAAATCGTCGCTTTTGCGCTTAGCGATTTCGTCCACAAGGCGCGTGGAATAAAAATCTTCGTCGCGCGCCGCCGCAAAAAGAAACCGCTCGAACGATTGCAAATCCATGTTGTTCGCAGGCATCCCGATGATGATGCGGCGCGGGCTGGCCGGCGTGTCGCGCACGGTGCCGACGTGGCAGACGGCGCAGTTGAGGAACACGCGGTCCACGCCCTGCACGTTGCGCTCCGAGACGCCGATGGGAAACGCGCGGTTCGTCTCGAAAATAAATCCGAGCGACGCGAGGCCCTGGCCGGGAAGATATTTCGCGAAGAGGTCGGGCAGGACATTCCACAGCGCGACGGGAATGCCCGCGTCGCGTTCGCCGCCGGTGGAGCCGTATTTGAAATGTTCCGTGGCGTCCGCGTAAGTCACCGGCGTATCGCGCGTGAAGCGCAACGCGAGATAAACCACCGCGAGCAGCACCACGACGAGCGCGATGCGGCAGAACCGGCGGTTGCACAGGCGACATTCGGACTTCATAAAAATTTCCGGTGATGGTGGAAGTTGTCGCGCTGCGACAACTCCGTCGCCGAGCGAAGCGTCTCGGCGACGGCAGCGAACAGACGAAAAGCGCGCTTTGCCAATGATTGGGCAGTCCGCATAGTTATGTCTTGGAACTATCTCGAACAACTCGTTCCAAATAGCTGCTCACCAAACCACATTTCTGACAAGCAAATGAAATTACCCGATTATCGCGCTGAACTCCGGCGCGAGGCTTTGGCGCTCCGGTAAATGTGCGCTTGTCACCGTCGTGCTCAACAAAGAAATCGCCGAAACTTAAAATGCCGGAACGAACATCGCCGCGAATCGTTTGACCGCCGCATTTCGGACATTCAATACTCATAAAATTAAAATCGTTTGGTGTGACTTAACATAAAGTAAATTTCCCCTTTTCATTTTCAAAAATTCATTTCGGAAATTTCAGCGCGAAATCTATCAGCTTTTTCTTGCCCCAGAAAACGATGCCGAGATACACGCCGTCGCCCACCATGCGGATCTCGTCGCGGATGTAATGCGCGAGGAGCGACGTTTCGGAATAATCCAGCGCGATGCACTCTTGCCCGTCGAACCAGCTTTTGTCCTTATAGACCTTGGCGACGATGGCCTTCACGCCCATCGGCAGAATCCGGTTGCGCAGTTCGCCCTTCGCGGCGTCGAACACTTTTCCCTGCCACGCGAAAAAATGAATGAACTTCGCGGCAGTTTCTTCGAGCTGCGTGCCGGGCGCGATGATGGCGGTGCCCTCGGCCTGCCCGTTCGGGATTGGCCCGGCGGGACTCTGCTTGAACAGGTCGTCCAACTGCGCCTGCGTCATCTTCATCAATGCGGGAATGTCAACGGCCATAATGTTCCTTTCTCTTTTTTTGTTTTTTCAACGTGCGGAAAAATTTCCGCACAAAATTTTTTTGGTAAGGACGCCGCGCTGCGGCGTCCCTGCGCGTAAAGCGCGCGGAACGAATTTATTTTTGCGAACGCTATTCCGCACGTTCCGTCGCCTGACGCTTCGCTCGGCGACGGGGACGGCGCAGCGCGCCGTCCCTACCATTTCAAATCACAACGTCTTCAAATACTCGATCAGCGCCAGCTTGTCCGCGTCCGGCAGTTCGCTGCCAAATTCGTGCCCACGATCTTCCACGAGGTCGGGGCATTTGCTGACTTTCCACAACGCCGGTGCGACTTCCGCGCGCAAAATTTCCTTCGCGGCGGCGGCGTCCAAGTGTTCAATCGTAATTTTTGCCAGCGCAACTTTTACCTTCACACAGAGCGCGAGCAAATCCTTTGGATCCGCGTCGCCATCCACGTTTGCGAGCAGCCCAATCGGCGTGCCTTCGGGAATCGGCCCGATGTGCAGATACTCCGTTTTGCCATCCACGTTTTTATCGTAAAACGGTTTCAACAGCGTGCGCAACGGTTCGGGAATCACCGCCGCCTGAATTTGGACGTTGGCTTCCTGCGTCGTGCGGAAAACGGAATTCGTGCCGAGCCGTTTTTCCGGCCACAACAATTTCGTCGCCGCATCGTTGAACGCCTCCATGCGACCCGCCACCGACGGATCGCCAGTAAATTTTCCGAGCGCGTTGTTGTGCAAAAACGGGGCGGACGACCAGCAACTGATCAGCGACGCCGTGCGATAATACCCTGGTCCGCCGCCCGGCAACGTGTATTTTTCATTCTCGCCCGTGATCGGATTCCACACGTCAATGTCGCCGACCGACGGCAAATTTTTATACGTCTCGGACGAGAACGCATCCCAGATATGACCACGCTTTGCGTTCGTGCCGAGCGCGCGTGCGGCGTTGCTCTTGATCTTCGTGACGGGATAACGGTGGTCGTCCGAGAAAAAATTACTGTCGCGAAAATCGGCTTTTTGCACTTCCGCGCGGAACCAGTCTTCGGCCACCGCTCCGGCCGGCGGACGCTTGCTCGAATGGCACGTCGCGCAATTTTCCGCGAACACAATTTTCCCGCGCGTCATCACGGTTTCGTCCTTCGTGATAAAATCTTTTCCACCCGGCGCGTCTTCGAGGCGGAACGATTTCAGGTGCATGAAAAAATTCGCGATGTTCGGAAATTTTGTCTGCGTCGCGAGCCAGTAAGTTGAATTTTCCTGCGCCGTTTTCACGCTGAACGGTTTTTGCGGCGTGAGGCCGAGCAGCGCGTTGTGCTGTTGCAGCCAATGCTGCGAATAGCTGCCGATGTTGATGAACACCCGCAACGTCGCGCCCGGAACGCCCACGGAATCCGCGCCGTCCTTCAAGACGTGCGGCACATTCATCTTTGCCACGACGCCGGGCAGATTGAGCGAATCACCCGCGATGTCCTCCGGCTCCGCCATTTTCATCCGCGCACCAAGTTCAAAAATCGGATTGATCGCGTTCGGGTTGCAAATGTGATCCGTCGCGATGCGCGAGGTATCGGAAGTTCCCGGCGGCTGCGTCTTCAACATCTCCCAGAAAAATCCGCCGGGCTTCACGAGGCTCGCGAACGTCGCGCCTTCGCGGATGTATTGGTTGCCGATGGCGGACGCGAGATTTTCCCATTTCGGATTGATCGGGTCAGCCGGCGGATTGCACGGATTGAAAGC
>JANYCI010000034.1 GCA_025360325.1 Limisphaerales bacterium
GGGGCAGGCGTCCCGCCTGCCTATCGCCGAGGGCGTCTCGCCCTCGAATTCTGTGGCCACTCCATCGGATCACGGGCGAGACGCCCTTGCCAAGACAGGCGGGACGCCTGTCCCACTTACTTGGACTGTTTACGCCATCTCCCAAAAACCCAGCGGCCAGAAAGTGAAACGTCCCGGCCCCGGCGGTGAAGGCTGGATGCTTAATTTGATTTATCCGCACGCGATGGATGATTTCCTCAAGCCCTACACCGACGCTTTCGCCAATTACCACGGCCCCAAACCGCGCGCGCAGTATCACGATTCCTACGAGTATCGCTCCGACTGGTCGCCGGATTTTTTCGCACAATTCGAGGAGCGTCGCGGCTATCGCTTGCAGACCGAATTGCCTGCGTTGTTCAGCAAGAATCCCGACGAACATTCCGCGCGCGTCTTGTGCGACTATCGCCAGACCGTTTCCGAAATCATGGCCGACTCGCTCACCAAGTGGGTGAACTGGTCGCACGCGCACGGCTTCATCACGCGTAATCAGGCGCACGGTTCGCCCGGCAACTGGCTCGATCTTTACGCGACCGCTGACATTCCCGAAACGGAGATGTTTCATCTCGACCGCAACAAATTGATTTCCAAATTCGCGTCGTCCGCCGCGCACGTCACGGGCAAGAATCTCGTCAGCTCCGAGACCGGCACCTGGCTGGAGGAACATTTCACCGAGAAACTTTCCGACGTGAAATATCTTTTCGACGACATGTTTCTCTCCGGCATCAACCATATGTTTTATCACGGCTGCTGTTACTCGCCCGACGAGGCAGGCTGGCCCGGCTGGCATTTTTACGCGTCGCTGGAGATGAACCCGCGCAACTCCATCTGGCGCGACGCCGGCGCCGTCAACGCCTACGCCGCGCGCGTGCAATCCGTCCTGCAATCCGGCCAGCCCGACAACGACATTCTGCTTTACTACAACGCCGCCGATTTCTGGATGCAGCCCGGCGACAAGCTGCTGCCGCAACTCACCGTCCACGCCCGCGACTGGTTCGAGGGCCAGCCCATCGGCAAGGTCGCGAAGGAACTGTGGGAAAAAGGTTATGCGTTCGACTACGTCTCGGATGCGCAGTTGAAGACGGCGAAGGTTGTCGGCAAAGAAATTCAAATGCCCGGCGGAAAATACCAAGTCATTGTTGTGCCGGAGTGCAAATACATACCGCTGGAAACTTTTGAAAAGCTGGTTTCTTTTGCAAAGAACGGAGCAGCGATTGTTTTTCTATCAAAAATGCCAACCGAAGTTTCCGGTTTTGCGAATATTGAGCATCGTCAGCAGGAATTTAATAAAATCAAATCGGAAATTAATTTCAATATTCATGGCGGTGAGGAGATGCGGGGTGACAGCATTGGCAACGGCTTGATCTGCGAGGGCAGCATAGGCCATTTCGGACGGGTTATTCCAACAGAAAGATCTTTGTCTGATAAAAACCTATCTTTTATCCGTCGGACATTTGACGGTGGCTGGAATTATTTCATCGCCAATCGCTCCGAGAAAGATGTCAGCGGATGGATTTCTCTTGCGCGGCCTGCAAAATCTTTCGCCTTGCTTGATCCTATTAGTGGGACAGCAGGGTGTTTTCCCGTGGTCAACTTTAATGTAAAAGAGATGCCGGTTATACATTTGCAACTTCGCGCGGGCGAGTCCGTGATTCTCCGCGCGTTCGCCGACAAAAAAGTCGAAGGTCCGGCGTGGAATTATTTTCAAACCAACGGCCAGCCGACGGAAATCAACGGCGATTGGAAAGTGAAATTCCTTGAAGGCGGCCCGGTGTTGCCCGCCGAGATTTCGACCGCTAAGCTCGCCTCGTGGACGACGTTCCCCGACACGAACTGCCAAGCCTTCGCCGGCACCGCGAAATACGAAATCACATTCGCTTCGCCGGGTTCCGCTGGAAAATTTTTTGAGTTGAACCTCGGTGACGTGCGCCAGAGCGCGCGGGTGCGCGTAAACGGCAAGGATTACGGCACGCTCATCACGCCGCCGTTCCGCGTGGTGGTGGACAACTTGAAACCCACCGGCAACACGCTCGAAGTGGAAGTCACCAGCGTGGACGCCAACCGCATCCGCGATCTCGACCGTCGCGGCGTGAAATGGAAAACCTTCCGCGACATCAACATCGTGGACCTCAATTACAAGCCCTTCGACGCCTCCAACTGGCCGCTGACGGATTGTGGATTGCTTGGGCCGGTGACATTGACGCCGGTGACCGCAGAGAAATAAAAATTCCAAGCTCCAACCTCCAGAGAAGCTCTAAACATCAGCGACCGTAATCGAGCGCGCCAAGAGTTTTGTGCCAACGGCACGGCCATGGCGATGCCGGGCGTGAGATTGATCTGCAACTTGATGACGTCCGGCTCAATGACAACGCAGCGCGGCTTGTTCCATCCCGCTAGGTGCGTTACGTTCTGGCTGTCCATGCGTTTGCGATTTTCCATCCCGCTGTTGGCCGTGCTGCTGTCCATGACGGCGGCGACGGCGCAGGATTTTTTGAGCGGCGCGGACATTTCGCATCTGAAATTTTTTGAGGATCGCGGCGTGAAGTTTCGCACCAACGGCGTGATTTCCGACGCCGTGGTGATTCTCAAAAACCAGGGCATCAACTGCGCGCGGCTGCGGCTCTTCACCAGCAGTGCGGCACAGGCGCAGGCCGATCCCTACAATTACACCAACAACCTCGCCTACACCGTGCCGCTGGCGGTGCGCGTGAAAAATGCGGGAATGAAACTGCTGCTGGATTTTCATTTCTCCGACACCTGGGCTGATCCCGGCCATCAGGCCAAGCCGTCAGCGTGGACGAATTTGACTTACGCGCAATTGCAGGTGCAGGTGCGGAGTTATTGCAGCAACAGCATCGCGGCGTTCGGCGCAGCGGGCGCGTGGCCAGACTATGTTCAAATCGGAAATGAAACACCGAGCGGGCTGCTGTGGACGGAGGGACAAGTGGGCGGCGCGTATGACAATTCTACGCAGTGGTCGCAGCTCGGCACACTGATGAAAGCCGCGATTCAGGGCGTAAAAGATGCCGCCGGTGCGAACGTGCCAAAGTTCATCGTCCACCTTGATCGCGGCGGTGATTGGGCGACGACGCAATGGTTCTTCGATCACCTCAACGCGCAGGCCGTGCCGTATGACATCATCGGAGAAAGTTATTATCCGTTCTGGCACGGCGATTTCAACGCGTTGCAAAATTGTTTATCCAACGCTGCGGTGCGTTACAATAAGCCCATCGTCATTGCCGAAACGGGTTTTCCATTTATGAATTCCACGAACCTTGTCGGTTTCACCGCGAGCACGAATGGCCAGGTGGATTACACAATCGCGCTGGCGCAAATCGTGAAAGGTTTGCCCGGCGCGCGCGGGCTGGGAATTTTTTGGTGGGCGGCGGAATACCAAGCTACGAGCGGCTACAATCTCGCGGGCTTCAACCAGCGTTCGCTTTTTGACACCAATGGCAACGCGCTACCAGCGGCGTGGACGCTAGGGCAATTGTCCGCACCGCTGGTGATGAGCGCGGTGCGGACCAACGGTTCACTGCGTCTGCAATGGCCGTTGAGCGGCGCGGGCCTGACGCTCCAGACCACGACGAATTTAACTTCGCCCAACTGGCAGAGCGCCAGCAATTCAGTCATCGCCACCAACGGTGCGTATTCTACAAGCCAGCCGTTCGGGGAAGGTCTGCGGTTATACCGTTTGAAATCCAATTGAGGCCGAAGGCGGTGGCGGATTTTCTGGCTTCCATCCGCAGTCGGCGCGCTTAACATCGCAGCATGACCAAACGCTCCTCTTGCCTCGCGCTAGTTTGTCTCGCGTTGATTGGCTCCGTGCGCGCGGAGACGGATTATCCGCTCACTGAAGATTCCAAACCACACGCCGAAGTGCCGTCGGGTGAGCTGCTAAAATTCACTTTCAATGAATCGAAAATTTTCCCCGGCACCACGCGCGAAGTCTCGGTGTATGTGCCGCGCCAATACGATGCCACCACTCCGGCGTGCGTCTATGTCGGGCAAGATGGCGGCGGCTTCAACGCGCCAGTCGTGTTCGACAATCTCATCGCCAAAAAGGAAATCCCCGTGCTCATCGGCGTGTTCATCAAGCCGGGCGTGATGAAGGCGGCGGACACGAACGCGCTGGATCGCTTCAACCGCAGTTTGGAATACGACGGTCTGGGCGCAGATTACGCGCGGTTTGTTTTGAATGAAATTTTTCCAGCCGTTGAAAAACTCACGACTGCCGATGGCCGCGCCATTCATCTTTCCACCAACGGCAACGACCGCTGCATCGGCGGTGAGTCGAGCGGCGCGATCTGCGTGTTCACGGCGGCGTGGGAACGTCCGGAGGCGTTCAGCCGCGTGTTCAGTTCCATCGGCACGTTCGTCGGCTTGCGCGGCGGCAACGAGTATCCAACGCTCCTCCGAAAATTTGAACCGAAGGCCATCCGCGTTTTCCAGCAGGACGGCACGAACGACCTCAACATTTACGGCGGCGACTGGTGGATGGCGAATCAGGCGATGGAACGCTCGCTGGTGTTTGCTGGGTACGAGGTGACTCACAACTGGGGAGAAGGCGGACACAGCGGGGCTCACGCGACGGAGATCTTCCCCGATGCGATGCGCTGGCTGTGGAAGGACTGGCCCGCGCCGATCAAGGTCGGCAAGGGATCGCCTCAGTTGCAGGATATTCTCATTCCCGGTGAGGACTGGAAACT
>JANYCI010000175.1 GCA_025360325.1 Limisphaerales bacterium
GTGGTAGCAAGCGCTCAAACATTTTATTCCCATAACGCGTTGGCCACCGACTGGACAGCATATGGCTCACGATCCAATCACCTTCACCAAGACTCGTTTTCGCCTGTTTCCATCGAATTCGCCATAGAAAATTTGTTCCCACGGACCGAAATCCAATTTCCCCTTCGTGATGGCCACCACGACTTCGCGGCCCATGATCTGGCGTTTCAAGTGGGCATCCGCATTGTCCTCGCCGGTGAGGTTGTGGTGGTAATTTTTTGTGGGCGCGTGCGGCGCAAGTTTTTCCAGCCACACATCGTAGTCGTGCAAAAGTCCTTCCTCGGCGTCGTTGATGAAAACGCTCGCCGTGATGTGCATGGCGTTGACAAGGCAAAGCCCCTCCTGCACGTGACTTTGCGCGACCAACACTTCGATCGTATCGGTAATGTTCACGAATCCGCGCCGGCCCGGCACTTCCATCCAGAGATGTTGCGTGAGTGATTTCATAAAAAGATCGGGCTGCGAGTCAGACTCGCGAGTGCGGTTGAATTTTTTCCCGTCATCGGTTCCGCGTAAAAAATGGCGAGGCAAACTTTCGCCGTCGCGGGATCGTTCAGGCAAACCGCGCCGCTGCGGATGCGCGGCACCGGCTCGCCATCCAGTTGCAACGGAAATTTTTCCGCGAGCGACTTGGCAAACGCTGGAAAAGTTTCAAGGCCTTCCGTGCGCAATTGCGCGGCATTTACGAGGCGGAAAGTGCCGAAAGTATTTTGACACGTTTGCCGCATGAGTTCCACCAGCACGCGTCCCATCGTGTAGCGCGGATTGATTTCCACGACCGGTTTTATTTTCACTGCACCGTCTGCCGCGCGATACACAAAGGCATCAATGCCGAGCGGTCCGGAGAAATCCACGGTGCGCAACTCCGCTTCGAGTGCAGAAAAAAATTCACCGTAAAAATCCAGCAAGCGCTGCGAAATATCTTTGGGTTCGGTGAACAGCGAAATGACCTGCGCGGGAATTCGCTTGTGATGATGCGGCTCGGCGAAGTTCGCCTGAAATTGTCCGCGCGCATCATTGATGAGTCCGGTATAGCCGCAGAGCTTCAATCCGCGCTCGCCCATCTCCAGTTGCACCGAAAAATCCAGCAGCCGTTCCAGCCACGGTTCGACGACGAGTTCATGTCCGCGTGCGAACGCGTTTTCCAGCCAGCGAATTTGGTTGGGCAAAAGTTCCGGCTCGAACAACCGCAGCGCGTTGCTGCCCGCCACGCCGAACGATTCTTTAACGACGATGTTGTGATGGCCGCGCGCTCGGATGTTTTGGATAGCCGTGATGGCTTCGGCAAACGAAGTGACCGCGATGCCGATTTCACTTTCGGAGCAAAGCCAACCCGTGAGACGTGATGCGTGATGCGTGATTTGACGGCGCAAAAAATTTGCGCTCCATGATTTTGAATACATCGTCGCGATGCCGTCGTTGAAACGTTTTTCATCCGCTCGTTTCTCGCCGGTGACGCTGGCGAAAATCGGTTTCAACAATTCAAAACTGTCCGGCCCCCACGCCCACGGACGCAGGCGGCCGAGCTTGCGCGCGGCGAGATCCAGTGGGACAGGCGTCCCGCCTGTCCAGCCAGCGGGCGTCTCGCCCGTGTTTGCAAGTTCGTGGGCGGGACGCCCGCGAACGGACAGGCGGGACGCCTGTCCCACTTCCACAAATTCCGGCAGTGGAAAGCCGGCCTGCTTGATGCCGCTCAAAAATTCCACCGACGGTTTCTGGCGCACGAGCACGATGTCGTCCTGCCGGCAGAGAAATTGCGGGAGGTTTTCCAGATCCTGCGCGAGCTGCGCCTGATGCTTCATGGGATTGAAGGTTTTGCCTTCGGCGATGCGGCCTTCGGCAAACGGATTGAAAACAAACACGCTCGGCGTGCGGCCTTTGGATTGCGAATAGACGTTCAGCTCCGCGATGAAATGTTCGTCCAATCCGGCCGCCTTGCGTCCGGCGACGTTCAAAGAAAAACCCTTGGCACGCTGCGGCGAGAGCGGAAATTTCAGCGTGCGGCAGAACGCGTCCCAGTCGGTTTCGTTAGGATTTTTCCAGCGCCGAAACCATTTCAAACCGTAGGCGACGTGGCCGATTTCGTCGCGATAAATTTTTTCCAATAGATTTCCAGTTTCATTATCGCCAATGGTGGCAAAGCTTTTGGCGAAGTGTTGCGCGAAGTCGAGGTTCGCCTGCTCGAAGGTCAGGCAGAGGCTAGAGACGTAATCAATCGGATGTTCCATCGGTGAAACGCAGCGCCAGAAATAGCCGCTCACCGGAAAATCGCCCAGTTCCACGCCGCACGTTTTCATGCGCTCCATGTAGAGCCGCGTGTGTTCTTGCTCGTCCTTGAGCGTGGCCAAAATGCCTTTGCGAAAAGCGGCGGGCGCATCGGGAAATTTCAGCAGCACGAGCGCCATGAGCTCCGTGGCGAGCAGTTCGTGGTTGCCGAAAAAATGGAGCAGCTTGCCGCGCTCGGTGTTATTTTCCAACTGATGCAGGCCGGGGAAATCGCTTTTGCCAGTGGCGTGGGCTTTGAAGAATAAATTTTGCGGACGCGTCGGTGCACCCGGCGTGACGAGCGCGGTGCCGGGATGATTGTCCGTGAGGTCGCCGGGCGCACGGAGTTTTTCTTCGAGTGTGCTCCCGAACAAAACGGATTCGGCAAAGGCGCGGAGTTCCATCGCAATTTTTATTTTTTGGCGGATGGAGATTCCAGCTCCAGCTTCAGCGCGTGCAGGGCGAGATTGATGTCCATGATGAACGCCACCAGCGACGCGCACAGCGATCCGAGGCAGACAATGAAAATGATTCCCGCCAGCCACGCGACGTCGCAGCGCAACCACGCCATCGAAAATAAAACCACCACCAGCACCGCTGCGAGCAGCGCGCTCGTCACCGCACAGAGAATCGCCTGGCGGATGATCCGGGCGCGGCGATAGATGATTTCTACCTGCGCCTGCGTAGCCGCACGTTCCGCACCGGTGAGTTTGGATAATTCATTTTTTAGTGAACGTGCGCGGTCAATGGCGCGGCCGAGCCGATTGGTCATCGTGAGCAGCAGCAGCCCGACGCCGGAAATCAAAATGACCGGGCCGACGGCGTCGCGCAGTTCGGGAATGATTTGTTCAAGCGAGGTCGGTGGCAGCATAAATTTTTCAAGGGCAGTTTATCAGGCCGGGCGACGCATGCAACTGCGCGGAAAGCTTGGTGGGGTGAGCGTCCTCGCGAGCCGAACGTCGCTAGACCAAGCGGCTCGCGAGGACGCCTCGCCCCACCACGTTTGATGAAATTAGCCTCGCCCAATTGTTTTCTCTGTTTCCACGCGCGCCGTTTCCCGCTAAAATCCGCAAATGAAAGTTGGCCGACTCCTCCACACGCGCTATCGCGTGAACGATCTCGAACGCACGGTGAAATTTTACCGCGACATCCTTGGCCTCGCCGAAGTGAAGCGCCACAAATCGCCGCGCGGCTCCGAACTCGTTTTTTTGCAGGCGAACGGCAGCGAGGAATTGATTGAAATTTGCTTTCTGCCCAACAGCGAGCCGGTGAAATGTCAGCCCGATCTCACGCATCTCGCGTTCGAGGTTGAGAGCCTCGCCGCTTTTGAAAAACATCTCGCCGCGCACGGCCTAAAATTTTCCGACGGTCCGATTACAAGTTCACAAGGAACAACATTTGCCTTCGTAGATGCACCCGAAGGCTATGAGATCGAACTGATCCAGAAAAAATAAAAATTGCTGAAATGATAGAACCATACAGCCGCGTGATGCTCGTCTCCAATAAGCACGAAGCTGAAGGCTGCCGCCAAGGTATGTTCGGAGATGTAATAGAAATCCTTGCAAACGGAAAATATGAAGTGGAATTTTCAGCCGCTTCTGGAATCACGATTGCGCAGATTGTTTTAGACGAAGCAGAAAAAAATTTTCTCCCCCGAAATTAAAAACTAAAAAACTAAAATCAAAATATGAGCGTCCTCATCGTCGGCACCACTGCACTCGATTCCATCAAAACCCCCACCAAGGAAAACCCGCGCCTGCTGGGTGGCTCCGCCAGTCACGCGGCGGTGGCGGCGAGTTTTTTCTCCCCCGTCAAACTCGTCGGCGGCGTGGGCGAAGATTTTCCGCCGCGCTACATCGAACTTTACAAGAAGCACAAGATTGACCTCGCGGGCCTGCAGATTCTGCCCGGCAAAACGTTTCATTGGTCGGGCGAATACGAGGTGAACATGAATAACCGTCGCACGCTCGCGACGGAACTCGGCGTCATCGAAACCTTCCAGCCGAAGTTGCCCGCCGCGTATCAGAACACGGCGTTCGTGTTGCTCGGTAACATCGCGCCCGCGCTGCAACTCTCGGTGCTCAACCAGATGAAGAAGCCGAAGTTCGTCGTCGCCGACTCAATGGACTTGTGGCTCAACATCGCGCTCGCGGATTTGCTCAAGCTCATCAAGCGCGTGGACGGCTTTGTGCTGAACGATAGCGAAGCGGAGTTGCTCACGAAGGAAGATAATATTTTCGTGGCGCTGAAAAAAATCCACAAGCTCGGACCCAAATACGTCATCATCAAAAAAGGCTCGCACGGCTCCATTCTCTCCGGCCCGAAAGGCGTGTTCATCTGCCCTGCGTATCCGCTCCACTGCGTCGAAGACCCGACCGGCGCAGGTGATTCGTTCGTAGGCGGCATGATGGGCTATCTCTCTACGGCCAAAGGTTCGATTGATAGCAACATCCGCCGCGCGATGGTTTACGGCAGCGTCACTGCGAGTTTCTGCTGCGAAGGTTTCGGCCTCAACGCCACCACGAAAGCGAAGCGCAGCGACATCGAGAAACGCGTGAAAGAGTTGGAAAAGCTGACGAAGTTTTAAGCGCGGAATTTCACAGAAGGCAACCAAGCGAACGAAGGGAAGAAAATTATCCCGTTGGAAAACTTGGTTGCCTTCGTTTCCTTCTGTTTAGAGCGGCTCAACTCACATTGTGACCGCAGGAAAACATTGCGTTTTCGAGTGGCGCGGTAGCGTCTTGGACTGCGGCAGCCCTCTGCCGCTTTCACCCCGCCAGCACTGCGATAGAAAAGCGGCAGAGGGCTGCCGCAGTCCAAGACGCAAAGCGTTCACGGGCGACTCATGGCTGGCGCGAAGCCTCCTGGAGCGCGCCAGTCCTCTGCCGCTTTTGACGGACGTGCAAGCACCGAAAAATTGAAATGGACAAGCAGTGGCGGCGGGCGCAAGGTCGGGCGCGTGACCGGAATCAGCAGCGGCTAAATTCAAGTCAACCGATTGGCATCAACATCAAATCCGGCAGCCTTCAGTTCTTTACAAAGTTTGAATTGCCAAGCCCCTTCGGAATCAACTTTTGTATAAAGCACGCCCGAGTAATCAGAAGGGAGTTCAACGCCTTCACAATAAAGCCCGCAGACATTTGACCGCTCCAATTTTCCAATAAAGTAGCCGAATTC
>JANYCI010000052.1 GCA_025360325.1 Limisphaerales bacterium
TCCACGCCGTTCACCCACTCAAACGGCCACGCGGCGGATTCTTGGCCGGCTTGCGCGAGCGCACTTTTCCACATCGCAGCGGGCGTTTCACCGGAGTTGCAATAAATTAAAAATGGCCCGATCACCTTTGTCCATGCGTCATTCGTGCCGACGTTGCAGATACTGCCGCCGTAGTGACTGCTGCGCCAATAGTTGAGAAGCGTCGGCGGCGCGGGCGCGTTGAGCGCGTTGGTGTTGAACGTGGCGTCGCGATGCGAGGAGAGTTCAAATTTCGTCGGCCCGCCGCTCAAGTATTCCACGCTCGGATTGATGAGCCAGAGGCCGATTTTTTTCTCGCTGCTTGACCAGCCCCACGCGCGCACATCGAACTGGTTCGCGGAGTAATCGTATTTATGTTCGACTTCACCTTTGTAAATGCCCGTATTCATCCGGCGCATTTCTTTTCCGTTCATCACCGTGCCGTGGTTCCAATCGTATGCGGAAATCAGTTTCATGTTCCGGTTCGCGTCCACCGTCATCCAATCAAAAACATCGTCGTTCAGCTTCATGCAGAACCGCGCCTCGCCGATGGAGGTTGCGGGATAGTTCGTCGGATGATTGAAAATGGAATAAGTATAAACACCTGACTCGCCGCGACCGAGCGCGTAACGAATTTCAATGTCTGCAATCACGCCGCCGCCCGGCCCGCTGCCCATTGGATTGCCGCTGGAAACTCCTTTCACGGAAATTTCGCCGCGCGCGCCACCATTCGACTTTGGATCAATCGTGATAAGCGGAATAATTTTTCCCGCGCGCGCCGTGTTGTGCGACCAGTAGCCTTCTTGTCGCCCGGATTCGGCGTCGAGCAGCTCCAGTTTTTTGTATTCGAGCGAGAGCAAATCGCCGGAGCGTTTTGAGATTTGCGCGGTGACGAGGCCGTTGGCGAGCGTGTAGGAATTGTCATCCTCGGCAATGGTGACGGCAGGCGCGGCGCGTGAAATCATCGGAAGAAAAATCAACAAGGCCAAAGCCGTCAGTTTTGAAAATTGCATAGAATTGGGTGATACGACGCACGACCAGACGGCACGAGACAACGCGGAGTTACAAATGTCCAAGGAAAACCGGGGCGAGTTGGTTCAGGCCGGTCGGAAGGCGCGGCAGCGTCTTAGAGTGCGGCAGGCCTAGCGACGCGAAAGCGGCAGAGGGCTGCCGCACTCCAAAACCTCGCGGATTTTTTATGGCGGCTTGAAAAACACAGCCACAGCTTTATTCAAGGGCGATTCCGAATTGCCGGAAGAATCAACACACACACTCAAAATTCATTTCCCTTTGTGTTCTCGGCGTTCTTTGTGGTTAAATCTGCGCGTGATTCGCAACATTATTTTCGACTGGTCGGGAACTTTGGTGGATGACTTGCCGGCCGTGCTCAAGGCTTCCAATTTTGTTTTGCAGCAGGCCGGCAAGCCCACGATGTCGCTCGCGACTTTCCGCGCGGAATTTCAATTGCCGTTCACCACGTTCTACGACCGCCACACGCCCGACGTGCCGATGCCGCAGCTTGAAGAATGGTTTCACGCCGAGTTTCGCCGCTCACAAAGTTCCGTCGTCGAACTGCCGCACGCGCGGAAATTTCTCGAATTTTGCCGCACACACAAGCTGCGGACGTTTCTATTGAGCACCGTTCACGCGGATCATTTCAAAGTGCAATGCCAGGGCAACCGCTTCGACCTTTTTCTCGACCGGCCTTACACCGATGTCTGGGACAAGCGCGAAAAAATTCACGAAATTTTGATCGAAAATAATTTGAAGCCCGATGAGACACTATTCATCGGCGACATGGAGCACGACATCGCGACGGCGAAACATGGCGGCATTCATTCATGCGCCGTGCTCACCGGTTACAACACGCTGAAACAATTGCGCGCCGCCAAGCCGGATTTGATCGTGGAACATCTTTCGGAGCTGAAAACTGTTTTGGAGAAAAATAATTTTGCGTTCGGCAATGGTAGGGCGGCGCTGCCGCGCCGCCGCGCCGAAAAGGATTTGCCGCAGCAAATCCCTACCAAGATTCCCACCACGTTTCCCATCACGACTGTCGGCGCGCTGATCTTCAATTCCAAAAATGAAGTGCTCATGCTCCGCACACACAAGTGGTCGAACAAATGGGGCATTCCCGGCGGCAAAATAAAATTCGGCGAAACTTCGGAGGCCGCGCTGCGCCGCGAAATTTTGGAGGAGACGAATCTGAAGGTGAACCAGATTAAATTCGTGCTCGTGCAGGATTGCATTCACTCGAAGGAGTTTTACAAGGACGCGCATTTTGTGCTGCTGAATTACACCTGCCGCGCCACGGGCAAGCTGGACGTAAAACTGAATCACGAGGCACAGGAATTCTGTTGGCTTAAACTCGCCGCCGCCAAAAAACTCAAGCTAAACAAGCCGACGAAGATTTTGATCGCAGCGTTAGAGAAATTGCGGAAATGAAAATACGTTCCTTGAGATTTATCATGGACATCACAATTATCGCGGGCATCGGTTGGACGACGTTGGACAATTTTCAGTTACTGCCTCCACCCTTGTGTGGTTGAGTTCCCGGCATGAAGATTATCAGACTCGTATCCTACATCTTGTTGGCGACGGTCATCTGCGGTTTTGGATGCTATAAATCAAAGCCAACGCCGAACCCGTTGGCAGATTTTCATTTTTCTAGTCTAAACAATCTCGATTCCAATAAAGCAATTACGAATGATTACAGGGACTATATTCAAAAACTCCCACCGGAAGAAAAGCGCCTCGCTACTTGTGATGGTTATTGTGAAGATGGGATGGGACAACACGGTGTTTTAATTACGGTAGGCTTGGAAGGGAAAAATTGGAGACACGTCTTGATTTATGACAAAAATGACAAGAGGATAAGCGTTACCAAATGGGAAAGTGGAGACTCTAGTTCTTGACCAATATAAAATTGTGTTCAATCGCCAGAGCCAACGCGGGATGGTTGTTCCATTTCAGCTTCGCAGTTTATGCCGGTTGATCCTTCATTCCTACACTCTGGACGTCGTGCGACGTTCATTTTTTATGCTAACCGACAAAATCTCCATCGTTGACCTTGAAGTATTTTACTGCATCGGCGGTCTTCGGCGCGGCCAAGGCGGTTGTTGCCATCAGCAGAATTACTAGAACCGGCTGGACGAGTTGAAACGAGTTCGGGCTGACAATTTTTATTTCGCGTCGCCAGCTTTTCCCTTCGTCCGGCTGGGCGGTTCGAGGTAGCGGAACGGATTGTTCGGATTGTCGGTCGAGTAAGCGAACGCATCGCGGTGATCGAGGAAACTTTTCACCAGTTCGGCGGGAATCGCAAAACCAAGGCCTTCGCCGAAAGTGATTTTCATGTTCGTCACGCCCACGACTTCGCCGGCGAGATTGAAGAGCGGGCCGCCGCTGTTGCCGGGATTGATCTGTGTGCTGGTCTGCAAATAGAGTTCGCCCTGCATCTGCCGCGTCTTGGTGCTGACGATGCCTTGCGTGACGGTGCGTTCCAAACCGAGCGGACTGCCGATGGCGAAAACGCCTTCGCCCACGCTCAACGAATCCGCCGTGCCAAGCGCCACGGATTTGAATTTCGGCGCGTCTTTATCTTCGATGTGCAGCAGCGCGAGGTCGTGAAATTTATTGATGGCGATGATCTTGACCTGCTTGTAGGTCTCGCGGTCGAGCTGGCCGTTTTTCTGGTGATAGACTTCCACGGAAATTTCCGTTTCGCCTTCGATGACGTGGAAATTCGTGATGAGATAACCGTCTTCGTTGAGAAAAAAACCGGAGCCGAGGCCGCCGGGCGTCTTGACCTGCACCACGGCTTCGCCAATTTGTTTCACGAGGGAACTAACATCGCGCACGGAGCCGGGCTTGGTGTTGGCGGAATAAAATTGTCCGCTCACAGCGGGCGCGGTGGTCACGAGCGCAGCGGTGTCGGCGGCGGCCTTGCTCACGCTGACGATGGAGCCGCGCGGAATTTGCAGCACGGTATAGCCAACATCCACGACGAGTGAATCGGTTTTTTCGGTGAGAATTTTCCCGGTGACGGCAGCGGCGTCCTTGAGCTGGATGACGTCGGCAAACGCGAATGACGCGCTGCACCCCAGCAGCGCGGCGACGGCGAAAGATGGCTTCAACAACATTGCGCGACGATAGACCACGGCCTTGGATTTGACAAGCGGCGTGGCGTTCAAAATGTTTTTTAACAATTCGCCCGCACCTCCAGACAAACGCAGAGGCGCAGAGAACGCAGAGACTCGCAAAAATTTGATCCAGATTTTTTCTCCGCGCCTCGCCGCGTTCTCTGCGTCTCGGCGTTGCTCAAAAAACCGTCCGCGCAAATTCTTTTCATCCGCCTCGACTTCCGGCACACTGTCCAAACGTGATTGATACCAACGAACAGCTTGCCGCCTTTCTGCCCGTGATGAAAGCCGCCGCGTGGCTTGCGATTGACACCGAGGCGGACAGCCTCCACGCCTACCCGGAGAAAGTCTGTCTCATTCAGATCAGCACCACCGCTGGCCACGAATTGATTGACCCGCTCGCGAAGATGGATCTCAATCCCTTCCTCGACGCGCTCGTGGGCCGCGAACTGATTTTTCACGCCGCCGATTACGATTTGCGCCTGCTGCAAAAGCATCACGCCTTCGCGCCCACAGAAATTTTCGACACGATGCTCGCCGCGCGGTTGTTGGGCGAAAAGCAATTTGGCCTCGGCGCGCTGGTTGAAAAATTTCTCGGCGTGAAGCTCGATAAAGGGCCGCAGAAAGCTGACTGGGCGCAACGTCCGCTCACGCCGCGCATGGTGGAATACGCCCGCAACGACACGCGTTTCCTCAAGCCGCTGGAAGAAAAAATGCGCGCCGAACTCACCGCTAAAAACCGCGTCGCGTGGCATCAGGAAAGCTGCGCGCGACTCATCGCCGAGAGCGCGATTCCGCCGCAGATTGATCCCGATGAAGTCTGGCGCATCAAGGGCAGCACCTTTCTCACGCCCCCTGCCCTCACGGTCTTGCGCGAACTGTGGCACTGGCGCGAACGCGAGGCCATCGCCGCCAACCGCCCGCCGTTCTTTGTGCTCGCGCACGAAAAAATGGTGGAGATTTCCGCCGTCGCCTCGGAGCGCCAGCCGATTGAACAGCTCATTCCGCTGCGGATGCACCCGCGCCGCAAAGCCAATTTGCTGGAAGCCGTCCGCATCGCCCAGGCGGTGCCAGAAGAAAAATTTCCGCAAATCATCCGCCACCATTCGCAGCGCCCAACCGAGGCAGAGTTCCGCCGCTTCCGCGAAATTGAAACCATCCGTGACCGTCACGCACACGAGCTTCAGATAGATCCCACGCTTATCGCGCCCAAATCCGTCCTCGGCGATCTCGCGCGTGATTGGGATAAATACGCGCCCGAACTCATGCAGTGGCAGCGGGAATTGTTGCGGGCGGACGGTTAATTTTATAGGCGCACAAATCACGCGCCATCGTCTTGGACTGCGGCAGCCCCCTGCCGCTTTGCCATCGCCGGTTTGGCAACGTGAAAGCGGCAGAGGACTGCCGCAGTCCAAAACCTCGCGGAAATTTTTCCAGCAGCCTTGCAAAACCCGACTGTGACTTCAGCAGAAACTATTGAAAATTATTTTTGCCTCAACGTTACAAAATGGATTTTTTCTTTTTTGCCGCCGGATTTTTTTCTAACTTCACGCCGTGCATCGCGACTCGCTCAAATCTGCTTCCCGCATTGTGGTCAAACTCGGCACCGGCGTCCTGACGGACAGCCGGAAGCTGATTGATCCCGCGCAGTTGGCGCAGCTCGTCGCCCAGCTCGCCGCGCTGAAAAAATCTGGCAAAGAAATTGTGCTCGTCACTTCCGGCGCGGTCGGCGCGGGCATGGGCGCACTGGGCTATGAAAATCGTCCGACGAATCTCGCGGAAAAACAGGCGTGCGCCGCCGTTGGTCAGTCGCGGCTCATGGCGGTTTACGATAAATTATTTTCCGCCCACGGCCTCGTCGTCGCGCAAGTGCTCCTGACGCACGAGGATTTGGAACATCACGAGCGCCATCTCAACGCGCGCAACACGCTGGTCACGCTGCTGGATCGCGGCGTGGTTCCCATCATCAATGAGAACGACGCGGTCTCGTTCACCGAAATCAAATTTGGCGACAACGACAAACTCTCGGCGCTCGTGGCCTCACTTTTACCCGCAGATTTATTGGTGATTTTGACGACGGTGGACGGCGTGATTGAAAACTTTGGCAAAGCGGATGCGAAAATTATTCCCGTCATCGAGCAGATTGATTTTCACATTGAAAGCATGGCGGGCGGCACGACGAGCGCCACGGCGGTCGGTGGCATGAAGTCGAAAATTGATGCGGCGAAAATTGTGGTGCGCTCTGGGATTCCGCTCGTCATCGCGTCGGGGCAGAAAAAAAATACGCTCGCGGAAATTCTCGGCGGCACGGACGAAGGAACTTTATTTGTGCCGCAGCCGAACAAGCTGCAAGGCCGCAAACGCTGGATCGCCTTTTTTCATCATCCCAAAGGCACGCTGTTTGTGGATGACGGCGCGAAGAAAGCGTTGCGCGAGGCGGGAAAAAGTTTGTTACCGCCCGGCGTGACGCGTTGCGAAGGCGAGTTCGCCGCAGGCGACGTGGTGCGGATTTGCGATGTGGACGGAATGGAATTTGCACGGGGCATCGCGCGTTTCAATTCCACCGCTGTGTGCGGAAAAAATTTACCCAAGGAAGAATTGGTGCATCGGGATGACTTGGTGATTCTGTAAATTTGCTTTGGGCCTTTCCTAACGTGGCTGCTTTGAAGCAAGCAATACCGTGACATATTCAAGCCAAAACGGACTGACCGTTCGGGCTTTTTTCATTGAAAACCGGTAGAAAGCAGCACTGGTGGCACATGGTAAATGTGCTTGTTTCCAAGGACTTTGCGCCAGCGGCCTGAACGGTGAAGCAACTTCTCGGTCTATTCGTTGTTGGTATCCATGTCCTTAAAAACTATAATAAAACCTCGCAACTTTATGAAAACTCTCCGCACCTCCAAAACGATTGTGGCGCTGGCTGTGGCCATCGCCGCCTCCGCCGCCAACATCTCCAACGCTTACGAGCAGCCGATTCCGCCGCCCGCGTCGGAGGCTGGTCTGCCCGCCGGCATCGTCCCCGGCAGCGATCTCGCACAGGTGCTCAAGCTCGCGCAGGCAAACGTGGAATTAAGTGTGATCAATAATTTCATCGCCAACACGCGCGGCACATTCAATCTCGATGCCGCAAAAATTATCGCCCTCAATGACGCGGGCGTGCCGAGCCAAGTGCTCGACACGATGTTGGAACATGACCGTCAGTTCATCGCCAGCAACCAAGCACCGCCGCCCGCCGCACCCGTGGTGGTGCAAACGGTGACGACCGCGCCGCCGCCGGTGGTGTCGGTGAATTATTTTAACGACACCCTTTCGCCCTACGGCAATTGGGTGGAAGTGAATGGCTATGGCCGTTGCTGGCGTCCGACTACGGTGGTGTATGACACGAACTGGCGTCCGTATTGCGACCGTGGCCACTGGGTCAACACGGATTGCGGCTGGTATTGGGATTCGGATTACGCGTGGGGTTCCACGTTCCATTACGGACGCTGGTTCCGCGACACGCGCTTTGGCTGGTGCTGGTGGCCGGAAACGACTTGGGCACCGTCCTGGGTGGTGTGGCGTTCCGGCGAGGAACATTGCGGCTGGGCTCCATTGCCGCCGCGCTGCGTCTATGAACGGGAAAGCGGATTTTTTTACAACGGCAGCCACGTCAGCGTTGGTTTTGATTTTGGCCTGCGCGAAGATTGTTTCACCTTCGTTTCGTTTGGCCATGTCTTCGACCGCCATGTGCGTGACCATCGCGAAGATTCGCGCCACGCAACGCAAATTTATAACCACACCACCGTCATCAATAATTACAACTTCAACGGCTCACGCAACACAGTGGTGAATAATGGCATTTCAACAGATCGCGTCAGCGCAGCCACGCATCATCCAGTGCCGACCGTTGCCGTGAACGAATTGCCGAACGCGCAACGTCACGGCTGGCGCGGTGAGGGTCGGAACGACCGCGCGCCCGGTGGTGCGGGAAATTCAGCGGCGAACCACACGGGCTACAATCAAAACGATGCCGGCACGCACGGCGCCAACAGCGGTGGCCGGGTGGGCGGAAACGTCAGTTCGCCGGTGACGGTTGACAGCAATGGCCAGCGTGGCCACGGCAACGCGTTCGGAAATTCCAGCACGCAAACCGGAAATCAACCGGCCAATCCGGCGGCGGGCGGCAAAGTCTATTCGCAAGATGCTGGCCGGGAACCGGCGCGGCAAGTGGGCTCATCGGTTGGCCAACAAACTCAAAACCCGCAAACGTCTTTCGGCAACGACAACCGAGGACAACATTCTTCGCGCTTGGATCAGCAGTCGTCGCGCGGACAAAATCAAATCGTCACGCCGTCCATCGTGACCACGCCGCCGCAACGCTCGGTGCCGCAGGTGGAGCAGCCCCAGATCATCCACCCGCAGACGCCCGCGCAAATGGGACAGGTGTTGGATCGCAATACTCATTCCTCGCGACTGGAACAGCAGCGGAACCAGTCGGCGGCTTTCATCAACACCACGCCGCCGCAGCGGTCGGACCTCCAAGTGCAGCCGCCACAAATCATCCGCCCGACCATACCGAGTGCCGTCTTAACACCTTCGTCCGGCGTCACCGATCAACGCGCCCAGCAGTTGAACAACCGCGTCAACCAGTTTCAAAGGAACACGGAACGCAGTGTTGAAAGTTACTCGGAACGTGCGCCGAATCGCTCTCAACCAGCGGTGCAGGCCCCGCCAACACCACCGCCGCAGCCGCAACATACGGAGCGCGCGGCGGCTCCGGCCAGCCGCTCGAACGGGGACAGTCAAAAATCCGACAAGGATAAAAAATAAGTTGGCAGTCTGAAGTCTTCCCAACCATAAAATCGCCGACGCATTGCGTCGGCGATTTTTTTGCAGACCAAGTGAAATCTATTTTTCTGAAATTGGATGCGTCGTGGAATCGCCTTTGAAATTGAGGAGTTTTAAACCCGATACGTTTTCGGCGGCGATAGAATTTTGGAACCCGCCCGCCGCTCCGTTGACCCACACGGCGGTGCAATTTTCCAGCAGAATGTTATCGGCGAAGCGCAGATTGAACCCGTCCGCCGCGTGCGCCTCGACCGGCATGAGCACTTTCGTCGGGCGGTTGTCATAAACGCCGCCAGCATATTTCGTCCAGCGGTTAAATTTCACCGCGACATTTTGGAAGCGCACGTTTTCTACGCGGCTATGCTCCGTGCCATTCACGCGAATGCTATTCTCCGCGATGCCTGAAATATTTTTCACCGTCACGTCATGAAGTTTCCCGAGTTTAGTGGTCGCCGTGCGCGGAATGGCCGTGAATGAAATCCCCTCGCCCCGGCCCCACCACGGATCGCTATGATAGCGTGAGACAAATTTGATGTCGCTGAAAGTGATCTTGGAAATTTCGCCTTCGTCGCGCAACTGGATGCACAGGCCGCGGCTGCTGGAAATAATTTTGATGCGCTCGAGCCAGATGTCGTGAATGTTGCCAGTGGTTTCCGTGCCGATCTTCAAGCCCGCGTCCTGCGTGCGGATGACGCAATCGTGAACATGGATGTGCGCGCAGTCGCCAAAATCATTCGTCTGCCGCGTGGACTTGATGACAATGGCGTCATCGCCGCAGGTGACGTGACAGTTTTTGATTTCCACATTGCGGCAATGGTCAGGATCAATGCCGTCATCGTTCGGCACGTCGAGGCGGTTGTTCACGGTCACGTTGTCCACCAGAACATTTTCGCAGCCGAGCATGTGCAACCCCCAATACGGCGCGTCGGCAAACGTGATGTCGCGCACGACGAGATTGGTGCAACCGGTGAGCACGAACATTTTTGGCCGCCACTCTTTGAACAACCACCATTCATTCGTCGCCTCGTAGCTGGTCATGTAGGCGAGCGACTGGCCGAGAATTTTTCCGCTGCCGGAAATTTTCAGATTCGGCGCATTGCTTGCGAGGATGACGCCATCGCCGGAATAATCGCTTTGGTTCGTGCTGATGAGCAATGTGCCTTCGAGATGGAAATCAATTCCGCCCTTTAGATTCAAGGTGGAAACGAGGAACGTCTTTTTGCGCGGTATCAAAATAGTTCCGCCATTCGTCGCCGCCGCGTCAATCGCGCTTTGGATCGCCGCCGTGTCGAGCGTGGTGCCGTCTGCCTTCGCGCCGAAGTCGAGGACATTGAAATTTTTGGCGGCGGACTGATTCCAAAACACGAACAGCGAAAGGGAAAATAAAACGGGGGCGAGAAATTTTTTATTCATGACGGCGGGCATTGTAGGAAACCCTGCGTCCCGGCGGCAATCTGGATTTATGCCGCGAAAAGAATGACTGGTGTGGGCGTATCTACTAACTGACCGTCTTCCGTTCTGCCTAGACTCACTGACTCTACTGACTTCACGAACACTGCCAACTAACACTCACGTCCACACCAGCCAACTGAAGCTAGTGCTGAACCTCAATCCGTCAAGGGACGAAGTAGAAAAAATTTACCGTGGATTTGCAGAACTTTTCGTGGCGCAAGCGCAATGGACGGAGAGTTGTCGCCAATTGGTAAAATCACTTCACTGCCACGTCCCAAACTTTTGCGCGGCGCGATTTTCCCGCCGCACCTTCGACCTCCAGCACCACGACGTAGTGATCGGGATTTTTGTAGGCGTGAATTGGATTTTGTTCCGTGGAAGTTTCGCCGTCGCCAAAATTCCAGTGCCACGACTTGATTTCGCCAACGGACAAATCCTTGAACGCCACCAGACGTCGCCCCATGTCCACCACCTGAAAACTCCACTGCGCGTCAATCGCCTTTTGAAACTGCGGCTCCAGCGGCATGAGTTTGAACGCGCACAGTTGATCCGCCTGGCCATACATCGTGTGGTGCCGCGAGAGATTCCAGAAACCGTTGTTCGTGCTGCCGGAATTTTTATCGTCATAGTCAATCAACGCGAACGACAGCCCGATCATTTTATTTTCCTTCAGCACCGATTCCACCGCGCGTTGCGGGCCTTCCGCACCGGCGTAGTCGAACGGCGTGATCCAAAATTCCAGAACGTAATGTCCCGGCTCGCCCGGTTTGAAATCATATTTCTGCGCCGCGTTTGCATAAGGCAATTCCTTCAGCCATTGCGCCGGCCCCCACGCCATGCACCAATCTTTTCCCGCGTGCGGCGTGAAGATGTGATAGTTCTGCGCGTGCGTGCCGTGCAGTGTGAAATAAGTTTCCCATTGCCCGATGATCGGCTTGGCCGGAGAAAATTTTTCGATCAGCGGGCCACCGGACAGATCGCCATCCACCACGATTTCCAACGTGTCGTTGTGCAAATCCGGCTGCGCGAAATCCCAATAGTCATCATCCGCCTCGTAAAGAAAATAGAGCCGGTTCAGTCCTTTCACCCAGCCCGTCTTCACGCGGATTTTCGGCGTCGAGGTATCGGTCAACTGATGCTTGCCGTTGTCGTCCACGAGCTGCCCGCTGCCGATGACGTAGCTTTCGGGGACGAGCTGCCAGTCGTTGGTGTCGCCATCAATGCGCGGAATTTTGTCAGCAGGAAACTGGAAAACTTTGAAGACTTCGTTCGGGCGGTCGAGCGCGCGGGCGGGGGGGGAAATTCCGCCCAGCAAAATCAAAATGGCGACGCGGAGAAAAATGTGATTCACGCCGCCAATTGCCCCTGATTTGCGCGGCGGAGTCAATTCTGGAATTCGTCGGAAATAGAAACCGCTAATCCACGCTAATCTTCGCTGATAAATAATTAGCGACGATGAGCACAGATTAGCGGTTAAAAATCCCGGTGGTTACGAATTATCCCCGTCCAGCAGATTGCCGAGACCGCCCAGCACCGAGCCTTCTTCCTTGCGTCCGCCCGTGCGCGACGCGGCGACGATGCGATCCGCCATGCGGCTGAACGGCAACGATTGCAGCCAGATTTTTCCCGGCCCGCGCAACGTGGCGAAGAACAAACCTTCGCCGCCGAAAATCGCGGATTTTATTTTTCCGACATATTGGATGTCAAAAGCCACCGAGGGCTGGAAGGCCACGATGCAGCCGGTATCTACGCGCAACAGTTCACCTGGCTCCAGCACACGTTCGTAAATATTTCCGCCGGCGTTGAGAAACGCCCAGCCGTCGCCCTGCAATCGCTCCATGATGAAGCCTTCGCCGCCAAACAAACCCGCGCCAATTTTTTTATTGAATGCAATGCCGACGCTCACGCCTTTCGCCGCGCAGAGGAAGGAATCTTTTTGCGCGATCAATTCACCGCCGATGTCGGAGAGCTTCACGGGAATAATTTTTCCCGGATACGGCGCACCGAACGCAACGCGTTTCTTTCCCATGCCGCGATTTTGAAACACGGTCATGAACAACGATTCGCCGGTGAGCAGCCGTTTGCCCGCGCCCATGAGCGCACCAAGAAATCCGCTGTTCGCCTGCGACCCGTCGCCGAAGATGGTTTCCATCTCGATGCCGTCGTCCATATACATCATGCCGCCCGCCTCGGCCACGGCAGCCTCGTTGGGGTCGAGTTCGATCTCGACGAATTGCATCGCGTCCCCGAACAATTTGTAATCAATCTCGTGCATGGCGTTCATAATTTTTTTGGAATAATTTCGCGGCCATGATGCCGGGCGCAAAAAAATTTCGCAGCTACAAAAACGCGGCGGGTTTGGAACGGGGAGCACGCGCGCCTCGCGTGTGCCCGACCGCGCCCTCGCGGTCGGAGCCGACGCGCGCCACCGCGCGTGTTGCAACTCGCGCGATGGCGCGCTCGGGTGCGGTGGACGAGGGCGTCCACCGCCACAGCCGGGGCGGCTGTGCTCCCGGATTAATTTTTTTTCTAATAACTTCGCTTGTCGCGTGTCATTAAATCTGATGCCATCAATGCCATTATGAAAACACTTTCCGCGTTCGCGGCGCTTTCCGCGCTCACACTCTCGGCGGGCGCTCAACCGGCGCTGACCATCTACAACCAGAACTTCGCCGTCGTGCGCGACACAGTGCCGCTGGATTTGAAGTCTGGCGCGAACTCCGTCCGCTACGCCGATGCCACCGCGCAGGTGGAACCGGACTCGGTGATTCTCCGCGACCCGGCGGGGAAACATTCGGTGCAAATCTTGGAGCAAAATTACCGCAACGACCCGGTGTCGCAGGAACTGCTGCTCTCGCTGTTTGAGGGCAAGACGATTGATTTTGAGAACAAGCGCATGAAGGACAATACGGAGATCGTGGAAAAAATTTCCGGCAAGGTCGTGCGCAGCGGCTTCGTTCCCGGCGGTCAGTTTGTGCAGCCCATCATCGAGGTGAACGGCGCGCTGCAATTCTCGCTGCCGGGCCAGCCGTTGTTTCCCAGCCTCGGCGATGACACGGTTCTCAAGCCCGCGTTCAACTGGCTGCTGCAATCCGACACGCCCGGAAAATTTGACGCGGAGGTCGGCTACGTCACCGGGGGTTTTGATTGGAGCGCGAGTTACAACCTCGTCTCGCCGGAGAAAGGTGATCTGTGCGATCTCACTGGCTGGATTACGATGAACAACAACAGCGGCAAAACATTTGAAGATGCGAAAATAAAATTGCTCGCGGGCGACGTGAATAAAATTCAGCCAATAAACCGGGGTGAAGGAAGGATGAAGTTTAAAGCCGCGCGGGTCATGGCGATGTCCGACATGGCCGAAGCGCCCGCCGTCTCGGAAAAATCTTTTGATGAATTTCATCTCTATTCCATCGCGCGCCCGACGACGTTGCATGACCGCGAGACGAAGCAGGTGGAGTTCGCGCACGCGGAAAAAATGTTTGCGCCGACGATTTACGTTTATGACGGCGCGGAAGGCTTTCGCTTTTATGGATTGAACTACGACCAGGGCTGGGGCCAGTCGGACAACAAAAAAATTCTCGTTCAGCGCGAATTCAAAAACGCGGAGACGAACCAGCTCGGCATCGCGTTGCCCAAGGGCAAGCTGCGGTTTTATCGCCGCGACAGCGACAGCCAGTTGCAATTTGTCGGGGAAAATGAAATTGATCACACGCCGCGCAACGAGACCGTGCGCGTGACCACGGGCAATTCCTTTGATCTGGTGGGCGAACGCAAGCAGACGAATTTCCGCGTGGACACGGCGGAAAAGTGGATTGACGAAACGTTCGAGATCAAGCTTCGTAACCGAAAAAAAACCGATGCCGTGGAAATCCGCGTGGTGGAACATCTCTACCGCTGGAGCAATTGGGAAGTGACGAAAAAATCCGACGAGTTCAAAAAGAAAGACGCGCAAACCATCGAGTTCCGCATCCCGGTGAAGCCGGACGAGGAAAAGACCGTGACCTATACGGTGCATTATTCGTGGTGAGGCGGAGGTGGTGGAACTCCTCGCGCTGCGAGGAGTAGCGCCGCGTGCAGCGGCGCAATGCTTTGGAAGGGCGCGGGCTTTACCACGTTCGTGTCGTCCGCTCTGCGCGGGCGGAGTTTTCGCAGCGCGAGAATTTCCACCATCTTTCGCGCGAAGAATAATCACCGATTGTTGGCATTGATTCCGCGCGTGGCTGTTACGCTGGCGTTTGATGAACATCCTAATTGAAAACGCGGAGAGCTTGGAATATCTCACCGAAACCAACCTTTGGTCCAAACTGCCCGCCGAGGGCAAAAGCTTTGGCTCGGTAAAACCCGCGCTCGCCGCCGCCAAAAAAGAAGCCATCGGCAAATTCAACATCGTCTGGTTTAACCGCGAGACGAAGCAGTTCATCAACATGGAACACGGTCGCGGCCAGGTTCACGCTTGACGCGGGCGGCGAATGGTGGGAGTTCTCGCGCTGCGAGAATTCTGTCCGCGCAGAGCGGGCGACACGAACGTGGTAAAGCTCGCGCCTCGCCCGTTCGAGCCGTCGCCTGACGCTGCGCTCGGCGACGGAATTCTCGCAGCGCGAAAAACTCCACCACCCAAGGTTTGGCAAATTGAGGCGGTATTATGTGCCCACCAACGGAGGCTTGAGGCAAATTGCATTGCCCCACGCACGTTTCTGCATATCCTTCTAGGCTGAAAATCATTTGAAATGAGCAACACAATTTCCAGCAGCGCCATCCCTTCGATTCCTCCGGGCGTCACCCTCGCTCCAGCCAGCGTTTGAGCAGGTAAATTTGCGTGGACTTGCCGGAGCCGGCGAGACCTTCGACGGCGATCAGGCGTCCGGGAAAATTGGCTTCGGCAAAAGTTTTCATTGGCGCGTCCGGCGCGTGGATTCAAAGTTAAAGGATTTTTACCCGGTCACAAGCGGAAGATTTGTTCCGATGGAAAATTTTGCGGAAGACATTCATCGGCGCGCTCACGCCGCAAAATTAAGGTGAGCGGATGCGATAGAAGGAGTTCGTGCGCTGGCTGGACAGGGGATCGGAAAAAAATTCCGGTGCGCCGATCAGCTGATTCGTATGCAATGGCGCGATACAGTGAAGCGGGAAAAAATTCCAGGGAAGGCTAGAGTCACGAGTCAGGATTGAACTGACGAACGACGAAGGTTTACGCAACCGTTGTTTTGTTCATTCGCCCAAACCAATCCGATTGCGCGGAGTCGGGAAGGGTCTCCCTCGTATTTCAGGCTCAGTATTTGTTCGGCGGTATTCCTCTGCGGCCCGGCGCGCGCGTTCGTTTGCTTGGCGAATCAATTCCTCCTGATGTTGCCTATCCAGTTCAGCTTGAATCCTAGCTTGGCGTGCCCTCTCCTTACGATCCAGAAACGCTTGTGGAAGATTGGTTGAGAGATTCCATGCCGAAAGCTGACCCAATGAAAGATTGGTATAGCACACCAATCCGCCACCGTTATCGTTCAAATAAACCACGCCATTATTGTTCGCTAGGCTGAGCCGGACATTTTCAAAAGCACGGCCCTCCAAATTGGTGAATGTGACTACGCGTTGCTTGAGATCAATATCGGTGGCCATTGCTGACAAAGGGGCAAAACATAGAATTGCGGCAATTGTTTTCATTTGCAATTGATATAAAACTGGAGCCACGAGTCAGGATTGAACTGACGACCGACGGTTTACAAAACCGTTACTCTACCGCTGAACTATCGTGGCCTTGAGCAAAGCAATTTTTGGCCCGGCCCGCGCTAATGGCAAGTGAATTCGGGTCGTGATTTTTTCGCACGCGCCCCGTCGATGCCCGTTGCTTCGCGGCCGCTTGATGTTAGTATGCGTTTATGACAATCGAGCTGCCGGACATCAAGATCGGCGACGAGCCGCTGACGAGCCAGCAGGCGCGCATCGAACTGGCGTGCGCGCTGTATGCGCAGTGGAAAATTTCCATGAAGCAAGCGGTGGATATCGCCGCCATGCCGCGAATTTTTTTCTGGGAGGAACTTGGCAAGCGGAAAATCCCGTGGCAATTCACCCCCGAAGATTTGGAGCATGATTTGCAGGTGTTAAAAGAACTCAACGCTGAAAAAGTTGCTGCATGATTGTCGTCAGCGATACTTCGGTGATCACCACACTGCTCCAGATCGGCAGGGAAAATCTGTTGTCGGAATTGTTCGGAGACGTTTTGATTCCCGAAGCGGTGAGAGACGAACTGGCGGCCTCGCATGAATTGCTCCCGACATTTATTCGTTGCGAATTCGTGCAGAATCGCGCGGCAGTGAGCCGCCTGCTGGTTGATTTGGATTTGGGTGAAGCGGAAGCCATCGTTCTGGCCCGTGAAAAAAAGGCGGTGCTGCTGATTGATGAAATCGAAGGACGAAAAATTGCGCTGCGAGAGGGGATTCGATTTACTGGATTGGTCGGTGTATTGATTAATGCCAGACAAAAACAAATAATTCCTTCACTGCTTCTTGTTTTGGATGACATTAAAAATCGGACGCGCTTTTTCATTTCAGAAACGATGAGAAATTCTGCGCTTAAATCTGCTGGTGAATTATGACTCCTTCAAAAAATTTAGAATCCATTCCCTCCATCCCGCCCGGCGTCACTCTCACCACGCTTGAAAACGGCCTGACCATCATCGTCCGCGAAGATCACAATGCCCCGGTGGTTTCAGCCCAGGCGTGGTGCGGTGCGGGCAGCATTCACGAAGGGCGCTGGCTCGGCGCGGGATTGTCGCACGTCTTGGAGCACATGCTGTTCAAAGGCACGACGACGCGGCCCGGTTCGCGCATTGATCAGGAAGTGCAGGAGGCCGGCGGTTACATGAACGCCTACACGAGTTTTGATCGAACGGTGTATCACATTGACGTGCCGAACACGGGCGCGGTGAAGGCGATTGATATTTTGTGCGACATCATGCAGAACGCGTCGTTGCCGCCGGACGAACTCGCGAAGGAACTCGACGTCATCCGCCGCGAAATGGACATGGGCCAGGACGATCCGGGCCGCCGCGCAAGCCGCCGCTTGTTTGAAGTGGCTTATACGAAAAGCCCGTATCGCTTCACGATCATTGGCTATCTCGACATCTTCAACGAACTCAAGCCGGAGAACATCCGCGATTACTATCACGAGAAATACGCGCCGAACAATGTCTTCTACGTCGTCGCAGGCGATGTGAAAAATGCCGACGTAGTCGCGCAGATCAAAGCTGCCTACGCCAAAACCAAATCGCGGGCGATGCCGCCGGTGATGGTGCCACTCGAACCGAAACAAACCGGCGAACGCACCATCATTGAAGAAGCCGCCGTGGAACTCGGTCACGTCCATTTCGCGTGGCACATTCCTGAATTGCGTCATGCCGATGTTCCCGTTCTCGATGTGCTTGCCGTGCTATTGGGCAGTGGGCGCAGCTCGCGCCTGCATCAGTCGGTGCGCGAAAAACAAGGCGTGGTGCATCATGCCGATGCTTGGACTTACAGCCCCGGCCTGCCCGGATTGTTCGGCGTGAGCGCCATCGTGGACGGCGACAAATTTGAACCGGCTCGTGACGCAGTTCTAGTGGAGATCGAAAAAGTAAAAACCAATTCGGTTTCGGATGACGAGTTAAAAAAAGCCGTGAAACAATTTATTTCCGCCACGCTGTCGTCGCGCAAGACGATGGAAGGTCAGGCGCAAAATCTCGGCGGCAACTGGCTCGCGGCAAACGATCTGAATTTTTCCGAGCGCTATCTCGCCGCCGTTAAACGCGTGACGACCGATGATGTTCAGCGCGTGGCGCGCACTTATCTTTCGGCGGAAAACCGCACGCTTTACGCGCTGCTCCCGGCGGATGCCGCGCCGAAAAGCATTGTCAACATTGAGCAAAACACCGATCACGCGATCCAGAAAATTGAATTCGCCAATGGTTTGAAATTGCTCGTGAAGGAAGATGCGCGCCTGCCGTTCGTGGAATTTCGCGCAGTATTTCAAGGTGGTGTGCTAACGGAAAACGAGGCAAATAACGGCAGCACGTCGCTGCTCGCAAAACTTTTGCTGAAGGGCACGACCACGCGCAACGCAGAGCAGATCGCCACGGAAATCGAGGGCGTCGGCGGGCACATTGATTCTTACGGCGGCAGCCAAAGCTTTGGCGTGAACGCGGAAGTGTTGAGCGAGGATTTTTCCACCGGCCTGAATCTCGTCGCGGATGTTTTGCTGAATCCGATTTTTCCCACTGACGAATTAGAGCGCGAACGCGAAGTGCAGCTTGCCGGTATCCAGTCGCGCCGCGATGACTTGCTCAAGAGCGCGAGCCTTGCCATGCGCCGCGCGCTCTTTGGCGCAAGCAGTTTTGGTCTCGACCCGTCGGGCAGCGAGGCGAGCGTGGAAAAAATTTCCGTCGCGGATCTAAAATCTTTCCACCACAAACTCACCGTGCCAAACAATTGTGTCATGGCAATTTTTGGCGATGTGAAAGTTGCGGACGTGAAAGCGGCGGTGGAAAAAGCCTTTGGCAGCTGGAAACAAAACGCGTTGCAACCTTCAACCTTCAACCTTCAACCTTCAACCGCAACGCAACGCGTCACTGAAACGCGCGATAAAAAACAGGCCGTCATCGTTATCGGGTTTCCCGGCACGACGATGTTTAGCGAAGATCGCTACGCGCTGGAACTGTTGCAGGAATGTTGCAGCGACCTCGGCTCGCGTTTATTTTTACGCATTCGCGAACAGCTTGGCTTGGCGTATTACGTCGGCGCGCAAACCTTGTGCGGCGTGGCTCCGGGTTACTTTGCGTTTTACACCGGCACGGAACCGGCGAAGGCGGAACTCGTGGAAAAAGAATTACTGAAGGAAGCCGAGTTGCTGCGCACGGAAGGTTTGACAGCGGAGGAATTGAAACGTGCGAAGGCAAAAATTATCGGCGGCAAAAAAATTTCCCGCGCTGACCTCGGCCATCTCGCCTCGACGAGTGCGCTGGATGAACTTTACGGCATAGGTTATCAGCGCAGCGAATTAGACGATGCGAAATACGAGGCTGTGACGTTGGAACAAATCAAAACCGTCGCGCAAAAATATTTGAAACCGGAAACGGCGGTCATCGC
>JANYCI010000056.1 GCA_025360325.1 Limisphaerales bacterium
GTCACAAAAAATCTGGCCGAAGCGCGCGGCCACATAAAATTTCTTCGACAGGTTTTGCTGCGCCTCCAGCGAGTAGAACAAAATATCTCGCGCATCGTTTTGCGCCGGGTCATTGTCATTCGCTTGCGCGATGCCGGCGTAGGCGCTGACATGGCCGCTGCCCCAGCGCGCCGTGACATCGGCCTGCAACAGATTGGCGTGAAACGTCGTCGCCGCCGGGCCGATGGCGCGGAACCAGCCCTCGGAGAACCATATTTGCGAGGCCACATCGCGCGTCGCATCCAGTTCACCGGTGCGCATCGCGCTCGCGCTAAAATGCCAGTGTTTATTGGGCGTAAAGCCAACCCGCGCCGTCACGGATTTATCCGCGTTGAAATCGCGCACGCCATTGACGCCGCCGTTTTGCACGGCGAGCGCATAGCTGAATTTCCCCAGCGCGCCGTAAAATTCAATGCCCGGATCAATGCCCCAAAAATCCGCCAGCGAATGCGAAATGAGCGGATTCTCCATCGCATAACGGTTCTGGTATTCCTCGCCGAACGGGATGTTGATGCGACCGGCGCGGATGTTCAGTTGCCCGTCCTTGTGCCAAAGCTGCGAGACGTTTTCAAAATCCAGATACAGTTCGCCCAGTTTCGCGGCGAGGCTCGTGGTTTCGCGCGTGGACAAATCAATGTCGCTGAAAAAATAAACATCCTCCGCCACCGGCGCATCGAGAAACAGCCGCGCCTCGTCCACGCGAAATTCCGAGTTCGGCGCAAAGCCAGAACTGCCCGTGTTAAAAAATCCTACCGCCCCTTCCACGCCGAGATGAATTTTGCCCACGTTAAAACCGCTTGCCGCCGCCGGTGAATTTTCGCCTGCCGCGACCTCCCGCGCGGACTGCGCGGATTCCAACTGCTGCACCTTTTGCGTGAGCGATTCCAGCGCGTTGCCCTGCGACTGCATTTGTTTTTGGAGTAGCGCATTTTGCTCGCGCAACAAGCGCACCAACTCGGCGGTGTTCTGATCATCCGCGCGCACGGACAGCGCGCTGACCAAGCACGCCAGCAAGACAAATTGAAACTGCCGGTAGCGAACCAGCCTTTCACAATTGAGTCGTTTCATAAAATTGAATCGGGGCAATGCACGGCACCGCTGACTGGTCATCGGCAGAAACCGGGCGGACTTCAGCCGGGAGCGCCGCACTCCGCACTTTCATCCACACCTCGTTCTGTTATTTTTTCGGCACCACATTTGAAATCACTTATCCAGACTCGCGACACGCGCTCCGTCCGCGTCTTTCTCATCGGCGTGGAACTCAAATCCTTTAGCGCGAGTTCGGTGCGCGAATCGCTCACTGAACTCGCCGAACTTGCCGAGACCGCCGGAGCCGCCATCGCCGGAGATGGCGTGCAGAAAATGGATGCGCCGAACGCCGCGACTTACATCGGCAAGGGCAAGGCCGAGGAATTCGCCATATTTTGCAAGGCGAACGACGTGGACACGGTGATCTTCGACGAAGAACTTTCCCCGGCGCAGACGCGAAATTTGGAGAAAATTTTTGAGTGCAAAGTCATGGATCGCACCGCGCTCATCCTAGAAATTTTCGGCCAACGCGCCCGCACGCGTGAAGGCAAATTGCAGATTGAACACGCGCAGTTGAAATACTTGCTCCCGCGTTTGACGCGTTACTGGTCGCATTTGTCGCGCCAGCGCGGTTCCACCGGCAGCATCGGCGGCGAAGGCGAATCGCAGCTCGAAGCCGACCGCCGGAAACTTTCCGAGCGCATCGAGAAAATTGACAGCGAACTTGAAAAAGTTGTCCGCCAGCGCGAGACGCAGCGCGCCGGACGCCAGCGCAGCCAGTGGCCGCTCGCGTCCATCGTCGGCTACACGAACGCAGGGAAATCCACGTTGCTGAACCAGCTCACCGGCGCGGCAGTGATGGCGGAAGATAAATTATTCGCCACGCTCGATCCGACCACGCGGCGTTTGAAATTGCCGACGAAACAAAATGTGCTGCTCACCGACACCGTGGGTTTCATCAAGAAATTGCCGCACGGATTGGTTGAGGCGTTCAAGGCCACGCTCGAAGAAGTGGTGCAGGCGGACTTGCTGTTGCACATCGTGGACATCAGCCATCCGCAGGCGGCGGAGCAGATTGAAGCGGTGAATCTCGTCCTCACCGAAATCGGTGCGGCGGCGAAACCGACGCTGATGGTGTTCAATAAAATTGATCAGCTTTCGGGAACCGTCGCCGCCGTGATGCGCGAAAAATTTCCGCACGCCGTCTGCATTTCTGCGAAAACCGGCGAAGGCATCGCCCCGCTGCTCGCGGAAATCGGCACGCAACTACGGCCCATCCGTGAATTTTTGGATCTCAAAGTGCCGCTGGAAAAAGCTGTCATCCTCGCGCGGATTCACGCCGTCGGACAGGTCGTTTCAAGCCGCTACACCGGCAAGACCGCGCACTTCAAAGTGAGAATTCCGCCGCATCTGCTGGAGGAATTTTCTGCGTTCGTGGTGGAAGAGAAATAATTTCTATCGCGCCCCGAACACTGCATCGAGAATCACTTCTTTCGTTTTCCAGATCAGCGCCATCGTCATCGCCAGCGGGAGCAGGATGAAAAACACCAGCAACATTCCGCTCGCGTGGTTCAGGAACGACAGCACGCGCCCCGCCGGCAGCGACGGCTGCGGCAGTTGCGAAAACCCTATGAACACAAGGCAAAACAATAGCAGCCCCACGAGCAGCCAGCGGTTCATCGCGGTGAACTGGCGCGTCTCCTGCCGCAAGGTTTCATCCGGCAGCATCGTGCCGAGACGCTTGAGGACGAGATTTAAGTTGAATAAAAATAGCACGGCGGCGAGTTCGAGCAGCAGCACGGCGTCCGTGAAAAACGGTTGTTCTGGCAACCGATTATGCCAGTAAATGAAGGGGCAGAGGCCGAGATTCACGAGCGCGAGCAGCAGCGTGCGATCCAGCGCGGCGCGCCATGGACGCTCCGTTTTTTGGAACGCACTCATCTGCCAAAGGCCGTAGAGGATGAGTCCGTTCACCGCGAGCGCGGGCGCAAATCCCAGCGGCTTGAGCCAGTCGGCGCGGGCGGTCTCGGCGGAAATCAACAACGCCGCCGGCAGCCCCCAGAACAGCGCAGAAAGTCCGCGCGCGAGTTTCCCCAGCGAGCGGAGCAGTTGCGGATTCGGCGATGTCATCGGGAAATTATGAAGGATGAAGGATGAATGATGAAACAAATTTAAGCCGAACCTAAACGGCCATTAACCGCGAACCACACGAAATACGCGAAAGGAATAAAAACCATTTCTTCTTTTCGTGTATTTGGCGTATTTCGCGGTTTAGCCGCCCAATCTTTCAAAAACTCAAATAAGTATAAGCCTTCAGCCCGCGTTCGTAATCATCCAGCAGGCGCATGGCTTCGCTGGGTTTCATGCGGTCGGATTTGATGGCTTCGTCCATCTGCGCTTTCATCTGGCGTTTGAGTTCGTTCTCGTCGTATTGCACGGCGGTGAGCGAATGGATGACGGTGTCGCCTTCGATGACTTCCTCGATGTAATAGCCGGCCGGCTCGTCGGGTTCGAGGAAGACGTGGACTTCGTTCACGCGGCCAAAGAGATTGTGCAAGTCGCCCATGATGTCCTGATACGCGCCCATCAGAAAAAATCCAAGATAGTAAGGCTCCTGTTTGCCGTCGCCGTTGGTGTTGAGCTGGTGCATCGGCAGCGTGTCTTTCACGTCGCGCAGATCAATGAACTTGTTGATCGCGCCGTCGGAATCGCAGGTGATATCCACGAGCGTGCCTTCGCGCGTGGGTTTCTCATTAAGGCGCGAAACGGGCATGATGGGAAATAACTGACCGAGCGCCCAATGATCCAGCAGCGATTGGAACACGGAAAAATTACAGAGGTATTGGTCGGCGAGTGAATCTTCGAGCTTCTGGATTTCGTCGGGAATGTAGGCCTGCCCTTTGAAGCTCTCGACAACTTCGCGGCTGATCTCCCAGTAAAGATTTTCGATGCGCGCCTTGTCCGGCAATTCCATGACGCCAAGCGTGAACATATTGTGCGCGTCTTCCTTGCGTTCCTGCGCGTCGTGAAACGCTTCGAGTTTGTTGAGCTTCGCGAGATTTTTTTTGATGTCGAGCAACTCCTTCACCAGCGGATGTTCGCTGTCACCGTATTTGAACGCGTCGCCGGGACGGATTTTTTCAATCGCGCCAAAAACTTCGACGACCAGCACGCTGTGATGCGCGACGATGGCGCGTCCGCTTTCGCTGACGATGTCGGGATGCGGAACTTTTTCCGCGTTGCAAACATCGGCGATGTAATAAACGATGTCGTTCGTGTATTCCTGCAACGAATAATTTGTCGAGGAATCAAACGCGCTGCGGGAGCCGTCGTAATCCACGCCGAGACCGCCGCCGACATCCATGAACTCGATGGCGAAACCCATCTTCACGAGCTTCGCATAAAAACGCGCGGCTTCCTGCACGGCTTTCTTCACCGTCAAAATATCCGGCACCTGCGAGCCGATGTGAAAATGCAGCAGCTTCAAACAGTGCGACAGATTTTCCGCCTTCAACATTTCCGTCGCCAACAAAAGTTCCACCGTGCTCAAACCGAACTTCGCGTTCTCGCCGCCGCTCTCCGCCCACTTGCCCGCGCCCTTGCTCAACAACCGCGCGCGAATTCCAATCAAAGGTTCGACGCCGAGCGATTTTGAAATCGTGATGATGTGCCGTAGCTCTTCCAATTTTTCCACGACCATGATGACACGTTTGCCGAGCTTGATACCGAGCAATGCCATCTTGATGAACTCCGCGTCCTTGTAGCCGTTGCAGATGACGAGTCCGCCGAGCTGGTTTTGCAGCGCGAGGCCGGCGAAGAGTTCCGGCTTGCTGCCGACTTCGAGACCGAAATTGAACGGCTTGCCCGCGTCGAGAATTTCTTCCACGACTTCGCGGAGCTGGTTCACCTTGATCGGAAATACGCCACGATATTTTCCGGTAAAATTAAATTCTGCGATGGAGTGTTGAAACGCCTTGTTGATGGCCTCGACGCGATGCCGCAAAATATCTTGGAACCGGATGAGCAAAGGAAATTTTAATCCGCGCCCCTTCGCCTCCTCAATGACATCCGTGATGTCCACGCTCGCGCCCGCGTCCTGCAAGGGTTTGGCGACGACATGGCCGGCGTCGTTGATGTCAAAATACTTCGCGCCCCAGCGGGTGATGTTGTAGAGGTTGCGTGCGGAATCAATGTTCCACGGGGCGTCGTTATTCGGATGATTCATCTAATTTTTATTGAACGAGCGAACTATAAAATCTCTGCCGTAGAAAGCAATCAGCACGTTGAAAATTTTTGGTGACGAAGTAGCGGCGCAGGCATCTTGCCTGTGAGTTTTCAAAAATTCATGGCCTGAAACCACGCATGACTA
>JANYCI010000062.1 GCA_025360325.1 Limisphaerales bacterium
TGGGCGGTGCGTGTCGGCAGCGGGCATCGTGCCTTGGCCCGGCAACTGGACGACAATTTGCTCTGGTTTTGGATCGGAGCACACGATGAATACGAACGGCTCTTGCGCGAACTTTGAAATGCAGTTTAACTGCGGAGAATAATTTTCATGGACCAGTCACGCTACATCGCCAAGCACGTCGTCAATTTGCCCAAGTCGGGCATTCGCGATTTCTTTGATATCGTCGCCAAGATGAAAGACGCCATCTCGCTCGGCGTCGGCGAACCGGATTTCGATACGCCCTGGCACATCCGCGAGGCCGGCATCTACGCCATCGAAAAAGGCAAGACGCACTACACCTCGAACCTGGGCTTGATTGAACTGCGCCGGGCCATTTGCGATTACGTCGGGAAAAATTTCAACATCAGCTACGCGCCGGAGAACGAAGTCATCATCACCGTCGGCGTGAGCGAAGGGCTGGACCTCGCCTGCCGCGCGCTCATCAATCCCGGCGACAAGGTGATGTATCACCAGCCGTGCTACGTCAGCTATTCGCCGAGCATCACGCTCGCGCACGGCATTCCCGTGCCCGTGCCGACGTTCGCCAAAGACGGTTTCGCGCTCACTGTGGACGCGCTTCGCGCCGCGTGGCAGCCGGGTTGCAAAATTTTGATGCTCAATCTGCCATGCAATCCCACCGGCGGCACATGCGATCGCGCGCAGATCGAAGCCATCGCGAAATTCGCCATCGAAAAAGATCTCATCGTGTTGAGCGACGAAATTTATTCCGAGCTGACGTTTGAAGGCGCGCACACGAGCATCGCAAGTTTGCCCGGCATGAAGGAGCGCACGATTTTCCTGCACGGATTTTCCAAGGCGTTCTCGATGACCGGCTGGCGCATTGGCTACGCGTGCGGTCCGTCAATCCTCATCGAAGCGATGATGAAGGTGCATCAGTATTCGATGCTCTGCGCGTCCATCATCGCGCAGGAAGCCGCCATCGAAGCGCTTCTGCGCGGCGAGGACGCGATGAAAAAAATGCGCGACCAGTATCATCGCCGCCGCGATTTCATCGTGCGCCGCTTCAATGAAATCGGTTTGAAATGTCATCTGCCGCGCGGCTCGTTCTACGCGTTCCCCGACATCAGCAAGACCGGCATGAACGAAAAGGATTTCGCCATCGGCCTGTTGCAGACGGAAAAAGTAGCGATCGTTCCCGGCTCGGCCTTCGGCGAAAACGGCAAAGGTTTCTGCCGCGCGTGCTTCGCGACGAGTTACGAGCAGCTCGTGGAAGCAAGCAACCGTATAGAGAAACACGTTGAGCGGGTGGTTGCGGCGAAGAAATAATTGCTTTGGCTACCAGCGGGGTTCGGGCAGAATTGAATCGTGCGATATAAAAAATCAAAGCGCGATAAATACGGGATGAATTATAGTTTTCGCGTTCTTGATCTCAAAAAATCCGTCGCAGAAAATCTGGCTGAAGCTTTGGCTGCATATCAACCCAACGTAAAGCAGCAGTATGGCAGGCGTGGATACTGTCTTTCGCTTAAGATTACCAAAAAAGTTAAGAAACAGGTTTTGGTTAACGCTTTGAAAACGCGTGGAATTAAGCCTAACAAGGCTGACATTTTCGCATCGCTTCTTGCGCAAAGAGACACGGCTATTATTGGTGTGCCTAAAGAAATTGCCGAGTTGCTGTGTGCTCTTCGATGCAAATTGACGTTCTCGTTTACTTATGTCGGTTAGCATAAAAAACCCACAAACTGCCGCCGCTTGGCTGAAGAAAATTTCCCCGCTTCGACCCAAACTCGCGGTTATTCTCGGCAGCGGCTTTCATCACGTGCTCGCCGAATTGCACATCGCCAGAAAAATTTCTTACGCGCAGATTCCTGGCTTTCTCAAACCGACCGTCAGGGGTCATGCGGGTGAATTGTATTTCGGTCATCTCGGCAAAACGCCGGTGCTGGTCTTGAGCGGTCGCGCGCATTTTTATGAAGGGCACGAGATGGAACGCGTCACGTTTGCCACGCGCACGCTCGCGGCGTTTGGCATCACGGATTTGCTGCTGACGAATGCGGCGGGCGGGCTGAACCCGAAATTTCGCGCGGGCGATTTCATGGCGCTCACGGATCACATCAATTTCATGGGCGCAAACCCACTTCGTGGGCCTCAATATAAAAACCTACCGCGCTTCGTGGATTTGACCGATACCTACGATGGCCGGCTGCGGGAACTGCTGTTTCAGGCTGGAAAAACTTCCAAACTAAAATTGCAGCGCGGCGTTTATCTGGCGGTGAGCGGGCCGAGTTATGAGACGCCGGCGGAAATTCGTGCGTTCGCCAAACTCGGCGCGGATGCGGTGGGCATGAGCACGGTGCCGGAGGCGATCGTGGCACGGCAACATGGCATGCGCGTGGCGGCGGTCTCGTGCATCACGAATCTCGCGGCGGGCATCAGCAAAGAAAAGCTGTCGCACGCAGAAGTTTTGGAAACGGCGGAGCGCGTGAAAAAATCCGGCGCGGCGCTCATTAAAAATTTTGCAGAATTATACGGAAAGAATTTTTAGCCACAGAGCCACAGAGCCACAGAGCGCACAGAGCAAGAATTTAATTCGTCTTCTCGGTGTTCTCGGTGTCTCTGTGGCAAAATAAATTTGTGAAAATTGATTCCAAAAAACTCGTGGCGGCGGCGGCCAAGGCGCGGCTGGGTTCGGCCTCGCCTTATTCCAAATTCAAAGTTGG
>JANYCI010000107.1 GCA_025360325.1 Limisphaerales bacterium
CACCGCAGATTCTACCTCGATGGCGGTGGACGCCGCGACGCAGCAGAACATGAATTTGCGGACGGCGGAAGTGGAGCTGGGGCCGCTGCGAAAAAACATCCGCACCGTCGGGACGATTGATTACAACGAGACGGCGATGGCTGATGTGTCCACACGGTTCAAAGGCTGGGTCGAAAAATTGAACGTGGATGCCACCGGCCAGCTCGTGCATCGCGGCGATCCGCTGTTTGAAGTTCACGTGCCGGAACTTTACGACGCGCAGGTGGAATTCTTGCGCGCGGTGACGAACAGTTTCAAAAAATTTAAAACCGTCATCAATGCACGCAACGAAGGCATTCGGGTGCTGAAAAATTTTGGCGTGTCCGACGCGGAGATTGCCAAGATCGAGACCGAACGCAAAGCATTGAAAACCTTGACGGTGTCCGCGCCGATCTCCGGTTTTGTCGTCGAGAAAAATGTGGTGCCCGGCCAGATGGTGGACGCGGGCATCAAACTATATCGCATCGCCGATCTCGGCATTGTCTGGGTGCTGGCGCAGGTTTACGAACAGGATTTGGCGCTGGTGCAACTTGGCCAGGAAGCGCTGGTGAAAGTGGCGTCGTTGCCGGGCCGGGAATTTCGCGGCCGCGTCACTTTTATTTATCCGACGGTGGATGAAAAAACACGCACGGCCAAAGTCAGATTGGAATTTGAAAATCCGGGATATTTTCTGAAGCCGGGCATGTTTGTCTCGGCGGAAATCCATGCGGAGCTGGACGATTCCGTGGTGCTGGTGCCGGACGAAGCCGTGCTGCGCAGCGGCGCGCGGAACACGGTGTTTGTGGCACTGGACGGCGGAAAATTTGAAGCGCACGCGGTCGAGTTGGGTATGGCCTCGGAGAATAATTTTATCCAAGTCATCAGCGGCTTGAACGCTGGCGAACGCGTCGTCACGTCGGGACAATTTCTTTTGGATTCGGAAAGTCAGTTGCGCGAGGCAGTGGAAAAAATGCGAGGATCGACTTCGGAAATAAAAATGGAAATGACTGCCGAAAATTCAACCAATACGAACGCGATGGTTGCATCGGCGACGACCAAACCGGAATCATCGTTCTACGTTTGCCCGATGCCGGAGCACGTTTCGATTGTTTACAATCACGCGGGGAAATGTCCGATCTGCGGCATGACTTTGGTGTCGGTCACGGAGTCGGCGCTGGAAAAAATCCAGCCCGGCGGCAAGGTGCTTTACTACACGTGTCCGATGCCGGAGCACGCCAGCGTCCACGAGAGTAAGCCGGGGAAATGTCCGCTGTGCGCGATGACGCTGATTCCCGTCATGTCAGCGCAGGCCAATGCTGGCGCGGTGAAAACGAATTCTCCGTCACCAACCAAGTCGGAGGTGAAACAGCTTTACACCTGTCCAATGCACCCCGAAGTCATTTCGGACAAACCCGGCAAATGTCCAAAGTGTGAAATGGATTTGGTGCCGGTAAAGAACGCGGTGAAATAGCGGATATGCTTTTGACGCACCCAATCTTGTCGTTGTCCCGAAGGGACAAAATGAAAATAGCCCGGCATTTTAACGCCGGGACAAGCCCGCAATTTGCGCGTCAAGTCCCGAAGGGACGATTGAGTTCTTGCCGATTCCATTTCAGCCGTCCCGGTGGGAGTCAATTTCGTCCGCAACGTGAACCCGGCGTTAAAACGCCGGGCTATTCTCGAACGTCCCTCCGGGACTAAATACAAGCCACCATGCTCCAACGTGTCATAGATTTTTCGCTGCGAAACAAGTTCATCGTCGTGCTCGCGACGGTGGCGCTGGTGCTCGGTGGAATTTATGCGGTCAAAAAAATTCCGCTCGATGCGATCCCCGATCTCTCCGACACGCAGGTCATTATCTACACGCCGTGGGAAGGTCAGGCGCCAAACATCGTCGAGGATCAGGTCACTTATCCGATCACGACGAAAATGCTTTCGGTGGCGAAGGCGAAAACCGTGCGCGGCTATTCGTTCTACGGGTTTTCGTTCGTGTATGTGATTTTTGAGGACGGCACGGATCCGTATTGGGCGCGCAGTCGGGTGCTGGAATATTTGAGCAGCCTCACGGCGCAAATGCCGAAGGGCGTCACGCCATCGCTTGGCCCGGATGCGACCGGTGTGGGCTGGGCGTTTATGTATTCGCTGAACTCTACGAATCGTGACCTCGCCGAACTGCGCTCGATGCAGGACTGGTATTTGAAATATCAACTCACGTCTGTGCCCGGCGTGGCGGAAGTCGCCAGCGTCGGCGGGTTCGTGAAACAATATCAGGTCACCGTGGACCCGACCAAGCTGCGCGCCTACAACCTCGCATTGAAAGATGTCAGCACCGCGATTGAGCGCAGCAATGGCGAGGTCGGCGGACGTTCGCTGGAACTGGCGGAACGTGAATTTATCCTGCGCGTCAAAGGCTACGTCACCAGCCTTGACGATTTGAAAAAAATCGCCGTCGGCCTCGGCGACAAAGGCGTGCCGATTTTGCTGCGCGACGTGGCGACGATTCAGTTCGGTCCCGACATGCGGCGTGGCATTGCCGAGGCGAACGGCGAGGGCGAAACCGTCGGCGGCATCGTCATCGTGCGCTACGGCGCGAACGCCTACCAAGTGATTCAAGACGTGAAAGCCAAGCTGGTGGTGGCGATGAAGGCATTGCCGGAAGATGTAAAAGTCACCGTGAACTATGACCGCTCGGAGTTGATTGACCACGCGGTAAAAACGCTGAAGGACAAACTGATTGAGGAAAGCATCGTCGTGGCGCTCGTCTGTCTGGCGTTCTTGCTACACTTACGAAGCGCATTGGTGGCGATCATTATTCTGCCGGTGGCCGTTTTAATTGCACTGCTCGTGATGTTCGGCCAAGGCATCAGCTCGAACATCATGTCGCTCGGCGGCATTGCCATCGCCATCGGCGCGATGGTGGACGCGGTCATCATCATGATCGAGAACGCCCACAAGCATCTCGAACGCGACCAGGGCAAAAAACCGCACTGGGAAATCATCCGCGACGCAGCGGTGGAAGTCGGCCCGACGCTATTTTATTCGCTGCTCGTCATCACGGTTTCGTTCCTGCCGGTCTTCACGTTGCAGGAACAAGAAGGCCGTTTGTTCAAACCGTTGGCGTTCACCAAAACGTATTCGATGGCCGCCGCCGCGCTGCTTTCCATCACCCTCGCGCCGGTGCTGATGGGCTGGTTCATCCGGGGACGCATTCCGTCAGAAGAAAAAAATCCGCTCAACCGCCTGCTCATCTGGATTTATCATCCGTTGCTAGATTTCGTCATCCGCTGGCGCAAATGTGTGATCATCGTGGCGTTCCTGGTGGTGACTTGGGTTTTCTTTCCGTGGAACCGGCTGGTCGTGGATCATCTGCCTAGTGACGACGCCCGCCTTCCCCTCACCCCGGCCCTCTCCCTTGAGGAGAGGGAGAATCATTCCCCGTCTCCTGGTAAATTCACACCGGTAAACGGCTCGACAAATTATCTGCAAACAGAAAGCAATCAACTGGTGTCCCCTCTCCCCAGGGGGGAGGGTCAGGGTGAGGGGGAACGTGTCGCACAAAGCACCTGGCGCTCAAGCTTGAAAAATCTCGCAATCAAAACCGGCAAACTCTTTCCCTTCCAAAACATCGGCTCCGAATTCATGCCGCCGCTTTACGAAGGCGATTTGCTTTACATGCCCACAACGTTTCCCGGCATTTCGCCGACGAAGGCGCGCGAAATTTTGCAAGTCACCGACCGGCTCATTAAATCGTTTCCTGAAGTCGCGGAGGTTTTCGGCAAGGCTGGTCGCGCTGAAACGGCCACCGATCCCGCGCCGATGGACATGATTGAAACGACCATTCGCCTCAAGCCAGAAGCGGAATGGCCCGCCGTGGACATCAAGGACGATGACGGAAAAATCATCGCGCATCGCCAACGCACGCCAGACGAACTCACGGATGCGATG
>JANYCI010000182.1 GCA_025360325.1 Limisphaerales bacterium
ACTCGCGGTGAGCGGTGAACGAGCGATTTCTTTTTCCGCAAAAAATTTACCGCGCGGTTTGAAACTGGATTCCAAGACGGGAATTATCACCGGCACGTTGAAGCAGGCGGGGGAATTTACTTTTTACGCGGCGGCAAAAAACTCCGCTGGCAAAGCAGGAACGGAAATCAAAATCATCTGCGGCGACCAGCTGGCGCTCACGCCGCCGCTAGGTTGGAACAGTTACGACACGTTCGGCGATTCGGTGACCGAGACGGAAATGCGGGCGAACATTGATTGGTTCAAGACGCATTTGCAACCGCTCGGCTGGGAATATGTCGTGGTGGACTATCGCTGGTATGACCCCGGCGCGCATGACAACAACGCCAATGGTCGCGTCGGCGCAAAACTCACGGCGGATAAATTCGGACGCCTGCTGCCGTCGCTCAACCGTTTTCCAAGCGCGACGAACGGTGCGGGATTCAAGCCGCTCGCCGATTACGCGCACTCGCTCGGATTGAAATTTGGCATTCACGTCATGCGCGGGATTCCTCGGCAATCTGTTTTGGCGAACACGCCGATTGAAGGCAGTTCGTTCCATGCCGCCGACGCAGCGGACACGAACAGCAAATGCGTTTGGTGTCCCGATATGTTTGGCGTGGATGCGACGAAGCCAGCGGGGCAGGCGTGGTATGATTCCATCCTGCGACTTTACGCAAGCTGGGGCGTGGACTTCATCAAGGTGGACGACTTGTCGCGTCCGTATTCCACGGCGGAGGTCGCGGCGATTCACCGCGCGATTGAGCAGAGCGGACGTTCCATCGTTTTCAGCACGTCGCCCGGCGAAACGCCCGTGACCAGCGCGGCGCACATTTCGGCGCAAGCAAATATGTGGCGTATGTCCGATGACTTTTGGGACAACTGGAAATTTATAGATCACAATCTCGATCTGCTCGTCGCATGGCGCGGCGTGGCCGGGCCGGGGCATTGGCCGGATGCGGACATGATTCCGCTTGGCAAAATCGGCAAGCGCAGCGTGGGGAAAAATCGTTGGACGGCTTTTACGCGCGATGAACAAATCACGTTGATGAGTCTGTGGGCGGTGGTTTCCTCGCCGCTGATGCTGGGCATGAATCTGCCGGAGAATGACGACTGGACGACGGCGCTGCTCTCGAATCCCGAAGTGCTCGCGGTCAATCAAGACCCGCTGGGCAAAGCGGCGGTGCGTGTCGCAGCGGAAAATAAAATTGAAGCGTGGTCGAAAATTTTGGCCGATGGTTCACAGGCAGTGACGCTCATCAACCGTGGCAACGTGAGCGACATTGATGAAGCCCGCGCCATTTTCAAAAGCCCGCTCGTCACGCGTGCGTCGCCCGGCCCGATCAACGTTGACCTCGACATCACCGGTGCCAAAAAACTTTGGCTCGTGGTGGATGATGGCGGTGACAGTTACGATTGCGACCACGCCGACTGGCTGGAGCCGAAAATTTTCTCGACTGATGGCGAACGAAAACTTACGGAGCAGAAATGGAAATCCGCCACGGCGGGTTGGCAGAAACCGCTCGTCAACCGCAGCGTCAGCGGCGGTGCGTTGACCGTCGCGGGCGAGACGAGCGCGGACGGCATCGGCACACATTCGCCCTCAATCATCGAATATAATTTACCCGCTGGCAGCACGCGCTTCACGACGCGCGCCGGTCTCGACATCGGCGGCTCGAGCCAGAACAACGGCGCGACAGTTCACTTTCTCGTCTTCACCAGCGACCCGCATCCGCCCGCGAAATCCGTGACGGCAAATCTGTCCTTCACCAGTCTAGGTCTCAATGGCAAACGGTTGGTGCGTGATCTGTGGCTGCGAAAAGATTTGCCGCTGTCCGAAAATTTTTCCGCCGAAATTCCACCGCACGGCTGCGTGTTGCTACAAGTGAAGTGATAAAGGTTGCGGTGGCGACGGCGTTTTCGTGCGAAGCTAAAGTCAATTCCCTGACCGTAACCTAGCTGAAAACCAAATGAAGATTGGATTTGTGCTGAAAAAATTTGCACCACTGTTGCTACTGTTCACCATTGGGTTGTGTCGGACAATCTATGCACAGCCCTTCGTGCATCCGGGCTGTTTGAGCACCACGAACGATTTTGCCCGCATGAAAACCAAGGTGCTGGCGGGCGCGCATCCGTGGGTTGATAGTTGGATAATCCTGACCAACAATTCACACGCGCAGACCAACTACGTTCCCAATCCCGTCCCGATTCTTCAACGCGGCAACGGCGGCGGGGCTTGTCTGGTCAACGATAATTATGGCAACGCCATGAATGACGCAGCGGCGGTTTACCAACTCGCGTTGCGTTGGAAAATTACCGGCGACAATAACTACGCGAACACTGCGACCAACATCCTGAATCAATGGTCGTCGGTCTGCACTAATCTGTGTGGCGATCCCAACATCGGTTTGCTGCCGATCTACGGTTATGAGTTTGCCTGCGGGGCGGAAATCATGCGGGACTATACCAACTGGGCCGCGCCGGATCTCTCGCGTTTTCAGGGGTGGATGACCAATCAGTGGTATCCCTTGTGCAATAGTTTTCTCACCGGTCATTGGGGCACTTGCAATACGCACATCTGGGCGAACTGGGATTTGTGCAACCTAGATTGTATGCTGGCCATCGGGGTATTGTGCGACAACCGGACGATCTACAATCAGGCGATCAATTATTACAAAAACGGCGTCGGCAATGGCGCGGCCAATCAACTGATTTATTTCATGCATCCCGGTTACATGGGCCAATGGCAGGAGGCCGGGCGCGATCAAGGGCATTGCACGCTCGGCCCGGCGCTGATGGGCGTCTTCTGCGAAATCGCGTGGAATCAGGGCGACGATATTTACGGCTACAACACGAACCTGTTTCTCGCCGGCTGCGAATACACGGCCAAATATAATGTGCAACCGCTGGCGAACTTCGTGCCGTATGTGAACTTTTGCGATTGCAACAGCGACATTCAAAACGTCATCTCGTCGGCGAGCCGGGGAAGTGTGCGTCCGGGCTGGGATTTGATTTACAACCACTATGTCAACCGTCGGGGATTGTCGGCGACTTACTCCGCGCAGTTCTGGCCCGGCTCGGTGCAAGTTCTCGAAGTGACGCCGGAGAAAAAAGTCGTCTGGGCGTTGAGCCAATGGAAAAATCTCGACCTCGGCCCGGCGTCTTCAATTCAACTGCTCGACGAACCTGGCGTCGCGGAGAACGGTGATTTGCAGCGGTAATGATTTCACAAACGACATCGCCCACCAAGATTGACAGCCGCTCCACGCTGCGCTGGTCAATCGCCTTTCTCGTCAGTGCGGCGATTGCCATCAGCTATCTGGACCGGCAGACGTTGCCGTGGGCGATCAAGGCCATTCAGGTGGACATCCCGTTCAGCAATCAGGTCAAAGCGGGTTTGGATTCGGCGTTCCTCGTGACTTACGGCTTGATGTATATCGGCGGCGGCTTGCTCCTGGACAAGCTAGGAACGCGTCGCGGATTTTTGTGCATCATGATTTTCTGGTCGCTGGCCTGCGCGAGCCACGGTCTCGCGGGCGGTGTGATTGCACTCGCCGCCAGCCGGTTGCTACTTGGCGTTGGCGAAGGCGGTGGATTTCCCGCAGCGACGCGCGCGGTGGCAGAGTGGTTTCCCGTCAACGACCGCGCGACGGCGATGGGCATCATCAACGGCGGCACGGCCGTCGGCGCAGTCATCGCGCCGCCGCTTATCGCGCTGGTGTTGACGAATTGCAACTGGCTCGGCCTTGCGCCATGGCGCTGGGTTTTCTTTTTGACCGGCGCGCTGGGATTGCTGTGGACGATCTGGTGGTGGTGCAGTTATCAAACGCCGGAAAATCAAATTGCCGAAACACAAAACGAAACCAAAGTCTCGCTCGCCAGCCTGCTGCAACACCGCGAAACGTGGGCTGTCGTGGGCGCAAAATTTTTGAGCGACGGCGCGTGGTATTTTTATTTGTTCTGGCTGCCGAAGTATTTGTTCGATGCGTTTCAACTCGACATCAAAACCGCTGGCAGCATCGGCTGGATTCCTTACGCGGCTTCGGGCGTTGGCTGTCTGGTCGGCGGCGGATTTTCGAGCTGGCTGCTCAAGCGCGGCGTGTCCGTGAACGGGTCGCGCAAGCTCGCGCTCGGCGCGAGTGCGGCGCTGATGCCGTGGGTGATGTTTGTGCCGCAATTACATTCCGTCGGCTGGGTAATTTTTATTTTCAGCCTCGCGTTCTTTGGCCAGCAATCGTGGTCCACGCTCGTGATGATCCTGCCTACAGACATGATCTCCAAACGCGCCGTCGGCACGCTCGCGGGCCTCGTCGGCTTCGGCGGCGCGATGGGTGGTGTGCTGCTCGGCCAAGTCGTCGGCTGGTTGCGCGACCACGGTTACAGCTACACGCCTGCGCTCGTCATCTCCGGCTCGATGCACATCGCTGCATTCATTTTGATTTGCCTCGTGATTCCAAAAATTCAACCGCTGAAAACTGTATGAAAACCATCCGCAGATTTCGCAGATGCACGCAGATTAATTTTAATCTGCGAAAATCTGCGCCATCTGCGGACAAATGCTTTCCAAAAAACTCAAAATGAAAATCAAAGAAATCCGCACGCGCGTCGTCGAGTGGCGCGGCAAAACCGTCCCGCTCCCGCCGCATTTTTGCACGAACCCCATGGACGCCGTTTCGCCCATGCTCACGAAGTCCACAATGGGGACGTTCACGTTTCACAGTTGGCTCATCGTGGAAATTGTCACGGACAACGGACTCGTAGGCATCGGCAACGCAGCGCTTTCGCCGCGCGTCACCAAGCAGGTGATTGATCTTTATTTGAAGCCGTTGCTTATCGGCCAAGACCCGTGGGATACGGAATTTCTCTGGCAGCATATGTATCGCAAGACAATGGCGTTTGGCCGCAAAGGCATCGGCATGGTCGCGATTAGCGCGGTGGACATCGCGCTCTGGGACATTCTCGGCAAGTCCGCGAAGCAACCCGTTTATCGACTGCTCGGCGGACGCACGAAACCAAAAATTCCCGTCTATGCGAGCCGTCTTTACTCTACGCCGCTCGACGAACTCGCGCGCGAATCGAAACGCTACAAAGACGAAGGTTACACCGCGATGAAAATGCGTTTCGGCTGGGGACCAACCGACGGCCCGGAAGGAATGCAAAAAAATATCGCGCTCGTCCGCACCGTGCGCGAAACGGTCGGCGACGGCGTGGACATCATGGCCGACGCTTACATGGGTTGGAATCTTGATTACGCCAAGCGCATGATTCCGCAGTTGGAGAAATACAATTTGCGCTGGCTCGAAGAACTGGTCATCCCCGACGAAATCCACAGCTACGCCGAACTAAAAAAATGCGGACGCATTCCCATCTCCGGCGGCGAACATGAATTCACCCTCTACGGTTTCCGCGAACTCATTGAGTCGCGCTGCGTGGACTACATCCAGTTCGACACCAATCGCGTCGGCGGCATCACGCAGGCGCGCAAGATCGCCGCGCTCGCCGAGGCACATTCGATTCCCGTGATTCCGCACGCCGGACAGATGCACAACTATCACATCGTCATGGCGAGTTTGAATTCGCCAATGGCAGAATATTTTCCGCCCGTGGATGTCGAGGTCGGCAACGAACTGTTCTGGTATTGCTTCAATGGCGAGCCGACGCCGACGAACGGCTGCATTGATCTGGATGAAAACACGCCCGGCCTCGGCCTGACGGTGAACGAGGAGAAGCTGAAAAATTTTGAGGTGATCGAATGAGTCATACAACTCACCAACAGCAACGTAGCGCAGGTTGGCAACCTGCTGTTTCGCCGACTGGCAGTCGGTTGGGCGTGGGCAGGTTCGGAAGCCTGCGGATTACCAATCCGCGACACAGCAGACTGCCAGTCTGCGCTACCACCAAACAGCCATGACTCGTCTAGTTCAAATCCAAAACAACACTGCTCGCGCCGTCGCATTAGTGGAAGAACCGCGCCTGCGTTTGTTGGACGGCGTGAGATCAATTTACGAACTCGCGCAGGCAGCGGTGGATTCAAAAATTTCTCTCTCCACGTTGATTCAAAAAAAAGCGACGGGCGAGTTTTTGGATTACGATCCGATTTACCAAGGCAAATCTGAATGGCGTTTGCTGCCGCCGATTGATTATCCGGCTGAACCCGCGCGCTGCCTTATCTCCGGCACCGGACTCACGCATCTAGGTAGCGCGGCCAATCGCCAGCGGATGCACGAAGCGAAGGAATCAGAACTCACCGACAGCATGAAAATGTTCCGTCTTGGTGTCGAAGGCGGCAAGCCCGCGCCCGGAAAAATTGGCGTCGCGCCCGAATGGTTTTATAAAGGCTGCGGCACAATTCTCCGTGCCCACGGCGAACCGCTCGACGTGCCAACTTTCGCCGAGGATGGCGGCGAAGAAGCCGAAGTTGCTGGCGTTTATTTCATCGCGGCGGATGGACAGCCGCGCCGGATTGGCATGGCGATTGGCAACGAATTTTCCGACCACAAATTCGAGAAGAAAAATTATCTCAACCTCGCTGGTTCAAAAATCCGCAACTGTTCCCTCGGCCCGGAACTCGTGATTGATCCGCAATTTGATTCGGTTCCCGGCACCGTAAAAATCGAACGTGCTGGAAAAAAAATTTGGTTCAAGGACATCGTCACCGGCGAAGACGAGATGTGCCACAGCGTGCGTAACATCGAGCAGCATCATTTCAAATTTGAAACGCACCGGCGTCCCGGCGATGTCCATGTGCATTATTTCGGCGCGTGCGCCTTGAGCTTTGGCGACGGCGTGCAGCTTGCCGATGGCGACATGATGGAAATTTCCTTCGCCAGTTTTGGCCGCGCGCTGCGCAATCCGTTGCGCGTCGCAGGTGGTGAAGCTACGCTGGTTGCCGTGAAATCTCTGGCTTAAAATTTTTATGAGCAAACCACGCATCGCATTTCTCGGCCTCGGCATCATGGGCGGCGGCATGGCGCGACGGCTTATCACGAACAGCTTTCCGCTGGCCGTTTTCAACCGCAATTCGGAAAAATCTAAACCGTTCGCGGCAGACGGCGCACACGTTGCCAACTCACCGCGCGAAGCAGCGGCGCAGGCGGATTTCATCATCAGCATGGTCGCCGATGACACCGCTGCGCGGGCGATGTGGCTTGGTGAAAATGGCGCGCTCGCCGGCGCCAAGCCCGGCGCGGTGTGCATCGAATGCAGCACGGTGACGGTGAACTGGGTGCGCGAACTTGCCACCGCCGCGACCGCGAAAAACTGTGAATTTCTCGACGCGCCGGTGACGGGCAGCAAAACTCAAGCGGCGTCCGGCGAACTTTCTTTCATCGTCGGTGGCGAGGCCGTCACCTTGGAAAAGGCGCGTCCGGTTTTGGCGACCATGAGCAAGGCCATCACTCATCTCGGACTGACGGGCAGCGGCGCGTTGCTCAAGCTCATCAATAATTTCGTCTGTGGCGTGCAGATCGCATCGCTGGCCGAGGCGCTGGCGATGATTGAACGCAGCGGCCTTGACCGGGTGAAGGCTTTGGAAATTTTAACGAACGGCGCACCCGGCAGTCCGCTCGTAAAAGCCGTATCAGGCCGTATGACACAGCCTGAAGCTGCGCCGAATTTTCTATTGCGACTGATGGCTAAAGATCTCGGCTACGCCATTGAAGAAGGCGGAAAACTTTCAGTTGAGTTGGTGACAGCCACGGCTGCGCTGGAAGATTTTCAAAGAGCCATCGCCACGGGTCACGGCGAAAAAGACATCGCCGCCGTAATTGAACCATTTCGAAGAAGTTAAATCACATTTCAAAACACCATGCCTACACATCCCATTTTAATCGCCGGCCAATGGCGCGCGGCCAAAGCCAGCGGAACATTCCGCGCAGAAAATCCCGCGACCGGCGAAATCTTGCCGGACGAATTTCCCGTCAGCACTTGGGCAGACTGTGACGCGGCGCTGAACGCGGCGGCTGACGCAGCAACGGTTTTGCGCGTAACCCCACCGGAACAAATCGCAAATTTTTTGACCGGCTTCGCCGACCGCATCGAGGCGCGTAAAATTGAACTTGTCGAGACTGCACACGCCGAAACCGGGTTGCCAAAAGCACCGCGACTGGCGGATGTGGAACTGCCACGCACCACGGGTCAGTTGCGCCAAGCCGCCGCCGCTGCGCTTGATGGTTCTTGGGCGTTGCCGACGATTGACACGAAATTGAACATCCGTTCCACGCTTGCGCCCATCGGGACAGTTTTAATTTTCGGGCCGAACAATTTTCCCTTTGCGTTCAACGGCGTGGCGGGCGGAGATTTTGCGGCCGCCATCGCGGCGGGAAATCCGGTCATCGCCAAGGCGCATCCGTGTCATCCGCGCACCTCAATGATACTCGCGGAAGTAGCCTTCGCCGCCGTGAAGGAAACGGGTTTACCGCCCGCCACGGTGCAGATGCTTTACCAGCTCGCGCCGGAAGAGGGGCTGCGTTTGGTGGCGGATGCTCGGTTGGGCACGGTGGGCTTCACCGGCAGCCGCGCGGCGGGTTTGAAACTCAAGGCGGCGGCGGATGCCGTGGGCAAACCCTTTTACGCCGAGCTTTCCAGTTTGAATCCGGTGGTCATTTTGCCGGGCGCGCTGGCGGAACGCGGCGCGAAGCTGGCGGAAGAATTCACCGGCAGTTGCCTGATGGCGAGCGGACAATTCTGCACGAGTCCGGGGCTAACAATTTTATTTGCGAGCGAAGCGGCTGAACAATTCATTGTCGGCGTGAAGGCAAAATTAGAAAGCACTGCGCCGGGAACATTGCTGTCTTCCGGCGTGGCGCGGAATCTCGCCGCGAGTGTCAGGGCGTTGCAGGCGGCGGGAGCGGAGCTGGTCGTCGGCGGTTCGCCACTCGCTGGAAATAAGTTTGCGAACACACTGCTGCGGGTGAGCGGTGAAATGTTTTTGTCGTCGCCGGAAAAATTGCAGACAGAGGCGTTCGGCAACGCCTCGCTTGTCGTTGTTGTGCGCGACGCGGCAGAGGCGGCGAACGTGCTTGTTCATCTTGAAGGCAATCTGACCGGCTCAATATACTCGGACACGGCGGGCAAAGATGACGCACTTTACGCGCAGTTCGCGCCACTGTTGCGCCCGCGCGTCGGACGTTTGCTCAACGACAAGATGCCCACCGGCGTGGCGGTCAGTGCGGCCATGAATCACGGCGGGCCGTTTCCGGCAACCGGACATCCGGGCTTCACCGCCGTCGGCATCCCCGCATCACTGCGGCGGTTTGCGATGCTGCAATGTTTCGACAACGTGCGCCCGGCGCGCTTGCCTGCCGCCCTGCAAAACAAAAATCCCAGTGGAAAAATGTGGCGGCTGATTGATGGCAACTGGTCGCAAGAAAATCTCGGAGAATAAAAAACCTGCGTTTCAAATTTAATGCCGGGGTGGTGATTGAGTTTTAACCCGGCATTGATTTCACTGGCACTTGCCTCTTCTGGTTGCACCATCCCGTTGAAAGCGACAGGAGGAAATTGGTGCCGGTGGTGGGACTCGAACCCACACGACTTTTGATGGTCCCAGGATTTTAAGTCCTGTGCGTCTGCCATTTCGCCACACCGGCAACGGGATTAGTTTGATTCAAGTTTTTCGCGGACGCAAGCAGGCGATTCAATGAGTTCTGGCACCGCGCTCGCCGGATTTATGATTGATCTGGCTAGAATAACTAATTGCGAGACAAAAAAACGGCGGGCGACTTGCGTCGCCCGCCGTGCGTTTTTTAATTTTTCAAATGAGCGATCAGCCGTGGTAGCCGACTTCGCCGTGTTCGGATTCGTCGAGGCCGACTTCTTCAACTTCATCGCTGACGCGCAGGCCGACGAGGAGGTTCGTGATGAAGGCAATGACTGCGGTGGCGACGACACTCAAGACGATCGTGATGCCAACGGCTTTGAGCTGTTCCCACACGAGCGGTTGGAAATAGCTGTCGGTGACGTATGCTTTGAGATTGGTGGCGAGGTTGGCATTGACGGAATTGCGAGCCAACATACCCGTCATAATCGCGCCAACCGTGCCGCCGATGGCGTGGACGCCGAAGGTGTCCAACGCGTCGTCGTAACCCAACCAGCCTTTGACTTTGTAGCACATGAACCAGCAGATCGTGCCCGCCGTGAGGCCGATGTAGATCGAACCTTCGGGTGTCACGAAACCGCAAGCCGGCGTGATGACCACGAGGCCAGCCACGGCGCCGGAGCAGAAACCGAGCACGCTCGGTTTGCCTTTCACGATCCATTCCCACATCGGCCAGACGAACGACGCGATGGCCGTGGCGATGGTCGTGGTGGTGAAGGCGTTCGCGGCCACCACATCAGCGGCGCACGCGGAGCCGGAGTTGAAACCATACCAGCCGACCCACAACATTCCGGTGCCGATATAAGTCAACACGAGGCTGTGCGGCGCGAAATTGGTTTTGCCGAAGCCCCGGCGTTTGCCGAGGATGATGCACAAGATGAGCGCAGACCAACCGGAAGTCATGTGCACCACCGTGCCGCCGGCGAAGTCAATCGCGTGAATACTTGCCTTGGCATTCCACACCCCGTTCATCAGGCCGTTGATGCCCCAGACCATGTGGCCTTGTGTGAAATAAACCACCACCATCCACAGCGTCATGAATACGAGGACGGCCTTGAACTTCATGCGTTCGGCAATCGCGCCGAGAATCAAAGCGGGCGTGATGATCGCGAACATCAACTGGAACATCGCGAACACGTTTTCCGAAACCCAGTAGGAATAATTTCCATTCGGCGCGGAGGTTACGTTCTTGAGCATCCAGCAAATGCTGGGACTACCGATGATGCCTTTCACCACGTCTTCCTTTTCCGGCGCGTTGGTGCCGCCGAAAATCATGCCGTAGCCCACGAACACCCAGAGGATCGTGACGAGGCCGGTGATGAGGAAGCATTGTGCGAGGACGGACAGCACATTTTTCTTGCGAACCATGCCGCCGTAAAACAGTGCGAGGCCGGGCAGCGTCATGAACAACACCAGCGCCGTGCTAGTGAGCAACCACGCGTTGTGGCCGGGGCCAGGCGCGGGGCTGGTGCCGCCGGTGCTATTCACCAAGCTGCTGACGATACTGGAAGTCGCTACGACGCCGTTCGTGTCTTTCAACGCGGCGATGGGATCGCCGTTGGAAATGTAGGCTTCAAGTGAGGCGATGCGCTGTTCCAAAGTTGCCGCCGGTGCCGGAGGCGTGACGGGCGCGGGAGCAACGGAGACGCCGTTGGTGGTAACCACGTTGGTGTCTTCCGCGCGCAGCGTCGCGGTGCTGATAGCGGCCATCGCAATCAAAGCCAAAGTGAGAAAATATTTTTTCATTTTGTTTTTTGGTTATAGGTCAGGTTGGTTAAACGGCGGCGTCACCTTTTTCTTCGGTGCGGATACGGATGACGTCCTCGACGGACGAGACAAACACTTTGCCGTCGCCAATCTTGCCGGTCTTGGCGGCTTTGATGATGGCACCGACGGCGGCGTCCTTCTGGCCATCGGCGATGACAAGTTCGATTTTGATCTTCGGCAGGAAGTCCACCGTGTATTCACTGCCGCGATAGATTTCGGTGTGGCCTTTTTGCCGCCCGAAGCCTTTGACCTCGCTGACGGTCATGCCTTCGATGCCGATTTCGGCAAGCGCGTCTTTGACCTCTTCGAGTTTGAATGGTTTGATGATCGCTTCAATTTTCTTCATAGTTTTTTTGTTTGGTCTGCGTAGCGGATTCGTCCGCCAATGAACCCAACCGGTCGCGGCTGTGGCTGCGCCCATTTAGCAGGCGCAATGCCAATAGAAAAAAAACATCAGCGTGCCATAGAAACCCCCTTTGTTTGAAAGCGTTTTTGCGTGAATGAATTTTTTTGCACAGGAGCCAGCGAGAGGTTGCGTGCAGTTTTTTATCCAGACGTGAAAAAAACCACCAGTGAGGGCAGGGGATAAAATCCCGAAAGAAAAGTGGTCGGAGCGACAGGATTTGAACCTGCGACATCTTGCTCCCAAAGCAAGCGCTCTACCGGGCTGAGCCACGCTCCGACTAGGGGACAAGATTCTGGCCTAATTTATTTTGAGGGCAAGCTCATTCGCAGACGATTATTGTGCGTTAGATATTATCAGTGAGATTGTGACCGGATTATTTCCGCTTGTCTTCGGCAGGCCGATTTGATTTCATCTGCGTCCCAAAGTCGGCAGGATAGCTCAGTTGGTAGAGCAGAGGACTGAAAATCCTTGTGTCGCCGGTTCAATTCCGGCTCCTGCCACCATTTTTTGCAAGTATTTAAGCGGCTTCCGTTGTGTTTTCCAAAATGCGACGAAAGCCGTTTTTATT
>JANYCI010000135.1 GCA_025360325.1 Limisphaerales bacterium
GTGGGCATCATGGAATCGCGGAGCGCGCTGCGGCAGCGCATCGAGCGGCTGATGGATTTCCACGCGCCGCGTCACGCGGGGTTGACGTTGGTTTCGCTGCTGGGAATTTTGGCGTTCACCGCCGTCGCCGTGCCGATGGGCGAAGGGCCAGCATCTGTTCCAACATACCAAACGGCAACTCTCGGTGAGCCAGAAATAACTACCACTAGTGGACGCGGTGAAAATCGCATGTCGTTGCCCATAACTGTTCAATTGAAGCAATCCACCAATTCCTCGTTGGTAGGCATTATGGCAGACCCAAATTTCCGCACGAAATTGCACGCTTTGGAAAAGCGGAGTGATTTCGATTCGCTGGGTGAACCGGCTGCGACCACCACTAGCGGGCGGATGACGCAATTACGCAATGTTAATCGCGTTGAAAATATTGCGGGACTGACAGCAAAGTCTGGGACGGTTTCGCAAGCCACGCATCCGCCTCAAGTGTGGATTACTGGGTGGATTTATCAAATGCGCGCTAGCGAGACCGAAAAAATTATTGCCGGCTTGAAATTTAACCACGCTGTTTCTGGCGGCGATCCGTGGTGGACGGCCTCGCCGGAACAATTCCGCGAACTCATGCAACACATGGAGTCAACTGGCCTTGAGCCAATTATCCGGCCCCGAATACTGGGTAACGACGGACAGGCAGCAATGGTTTACTTGGGCGACAGCACAAATTTTTCTAGGTTCGACTGCACGCCATACGTTGTCGGCGGACAGATTGACTTGGCGCTTCATGGTCAGGTTGTGAACACGAAAAAAACCGGAATGATCACGAATCAGTTTAGCGCCAGAACCTCGGCTGAAAATTTTGGTGGCTTCGTCATGCGCGTCGAGAACATGGACGGGTTTGTCGAAAGCAATGTCGTGATGCTGGCCAGCGCGGAAATCGTCACGAATTCGGCGCGGTTTCAGCAGCGGTTGAATTCGGTAATCAAGCGCACGGATGGCTCGATTACCAACACTGGAGTCAGCCGACAAATCATTCTCGATAAACTCAATCGCATCCGGTTTGAAAGCGTGGTATTCGACGGCATTCCCTTGAGCGAAGTGCTGCGGCAACTTTCGGAAAAATCCCGGCAAGCTGACTCGGAGCATAAAGGCATCAATTTTCTTATCAATCCCAACGCGGATCAATCGGCACTGGCGAAGACCTCGCCGCCGATGAGAATCGTGGCGGGAATTGATCCAGCCACGGGATTGCCCGCCGCCCGGACCGAGGCAACGGCGTTGGATGTCGGAACATTTACCGTGAAGTTGAATCTGACCGATGTGCGGCTCGCGGATGTTTTAGCCGCAATCGTAGGCGTTGCCCAAAATCCAAATCCCGGCGACAAGCGGGAGATCAGTTTTTCAATCAAGGATTACGGAATTGTTTTCCAACCGAAAGTCACGGAGGCACCGCAATTGTTCACGCGCGAGTTCAAGGTGGACACAAATCTTTTTTTGAATGGTCTGCGTTCGATGGGCAGGGCATCTGGCTTGGGCTTGACCAATCTGTCCATCAGCAAACTCGCTTCTCAAGTTTTCACTAACTTGGGTGTGAATCTGGAATCGCCGCCGGGCAAGGCGGTTTTTTACAATGACAGGAGTGGAAAACTTTTGGTGCGCGCCACGGCGGCGGATTTGGATTTGATTGAGCAGACCATTGGCGCGTTGAACCAAGTCACGCCGCAAATTCACATCAAGGCGCGTTTTATCGAAGTGCCAAAAGGTAACTTTGAAGTGCTGCAAAAACTGATTGGGACAACGCTTGCTTTTGGTCTATCGAACTCCTTCGCCGGGATTCTGACGAGCACAAATACGAGTAGAATCCTGCGCACTTTGGAATCCATCAAAGGCTTCAAAAGTCTCGGCGAACCCGAAATAACAACGACCAGCGGGCGGCAATGTCAGATGCGCGCGACCCAAATGATGTCGGTGGTTACCAATCTGTTGCCCACCAGTTCAACGTCCGTTCCGCAAACGACATCCGTCGAGATCGGCCCGGTTTTAGATGTGGTGCCGTATGTTCTTGCCGACGACTACACGCTGAATTTAGCGGTCATTCCGTCAGTGACAGAATTTTTGGGTTACGAGATTTCGCCGACAAATTCCTTGCTGAAGCTGCCTAGTTTTTTAGTGAGGCAGACGGTTTCCACTTTGAACTTGCTGGATGGTCAGACGGCAATCATTGGTGGACTCTCTCAAACGGCAATGGTCGGAGGGGTTTCAACCCAATCCAAACCCAACGACAAGGAGCTAGTGGTCATGATCACGGCGAACATTGTTGATCCGGCTGGAAATCGCGTTCACACGGATGAGCAGATAGAATTAGTTCGTAAAGGGATTCCATCGCAGTCACTGCTGCCGCAGAAATAAATTCCGTTTCCAGTTTGTCACACGGTTTTAACCGTCCTGCCTTTGGTGTTGGAGCAGGGGACGGTATGGTTACGGCGTGATTCCCAAAATTTTGATTGTAGATGACGAGGAGGATTTCATTGAGTTGGTGAAATTCCGGCTCGGCAAATTGGGATGTGAGTTTCTCGTGGCGAACGACGGCGTCCACGCTTTGAGTGAGGCGCGAATCGGCAAGCCGGATTTGATTCTGCTGGATATTTTGCTGCCGGATTTGGACGGCCTTTCGGTTTGTGAAATTTTGCATCGTCAGCCGCATACGAAAAAAATTCCGGTGATCTTCATGAGCGCCTTGTCGAGTGGCGTGACCAAGCGCATGGTGGCGATTCACGCGGTGGATTTTTTCACCAAGCCGTTGGATCTCGAACGGCTGGAACAACGGGTATCGGGCTTGCTGGCATCGGTGCGGGCTTGAAGGTGGACTCCAAATGCGCCTGCCGCTTTTTGTGTGGATAAAAGTTTGATTTCCCGCGCCAATGGTTTTTAATGCGGGTTCAATTTTTGTCATGAACATTCACGAATATCAGGCCAAACAGTTGCTCGCCCAATACGGCGTCAATGTCCCGTATGAAATCCCCGCGAAATCGCTCGCCGAGGTGCGTCCGGCGGCGGAGAAAATCATGGCGGCGGGCAGCTCGAAGGTCGTCGTCAAATCGCAGATCCACGCGGGTGGACGCGGCAAGGGAACTTTCAAATCTGGTTTTCAAGGCGGCGTAAAAGTCGCGTCGTCGGTGGATGAGGCGGTGGGCTTCGCGGAAAAAATGTTCAGCCAAACTTTGGTGACGAAGCAAACCGGCGCGGACGGTCGGCAGGTGCAAACGCTCTTGCTTGCGGCGGGCGCGAAGATCAAAAAGGAGTTTTATCTCGCCGTGTTGCTTAACCGCGAAACGTCACGTCCGCTCATCATGGCGAGCACCGAGGGCGGCATGGACATTGAAGAAGTTGCGGAGAAACATCCTGAAAAGATTTTCAAAGAGAACATTGATCCCGCCGTTGGCATCATGCCGTATCAGGCGCGCAAGATTGCTTCTGCGCTCGGACTCAAGGGCGATTTGTTCAACGCGGGCGTGAAGCTCATCACCGGCGTCTATAATACTTGGTGGGAATGTGACGCGGCGATGGTGGAATTAAATCCTTTGGCCGTGGTGGAATTGGCGGACGGCAAAGAAACGGTAATGGCGCTCGACGCAAAAATTTCGCTCGATGACAACGCGCTCTATCGGCACAAGAACATTCAGGAAATGCGCGATTTGAATGAGGAAGCGCCGCTCGAAATCGAAGCGAGCAAGTTCGCGCTCAATTACATCAAGCTCGACGGCAGCATCGCTTGTCTCGTGAATGGCGCGGGCCTCGCGATGGCGACGATGGACATCATCCAGCATTTCGGCGGCAACCCGGCGAATTTTCTCGATGTTGGTGGCGGCGCGAGCAAGGAGCAGGTCACGGCGGCGTTCAAGATCATTTTGAGTGACCCGAACGTGAAGGGTATCATGGTGAATATTTTCGGCGGCATCATGGATTGCAACGTCATCGCCACGGGCATCGTCGCGGCGGTGAAGGAAACCGGTTTGAAACTCCCGCTCGTCGTCCGGCTCGAAGGCAACAACGTCGCCGCTGGCAAAAAAACGCTGGCGGAATCCGGCGTGGCCATCATCAACGGCGATTCCATGTCTGACGCCGCGCAGAAAATTGTGAAGGCGGTTGGGAAATAATTTCTCCGTGAATTTCAACCCGGTGCCTGCGAGGGCATCGGGTTTTTTTATTCGAGCCGACTTCCCCCGCAAATTATTCAGCGAAGTAAATTCAGCCTGTGAAACTGCATCCGTTGTTCTAACGTATAACCAATGCGCTTTGGTTCGCTCCAGCTCGACTCCAACCTGTTTCTTTCGCCGCTGGCGGGATACACCAACCTGCCGTTTCGGCTGGTGGTGCGCGAGGTCGGCGGCGTGGGGCTTTGCACGACGGATCTCGTCAACGCGCGTTCGCTCATCGAAAAAAATCCCAAGGCGTTCAAGCTCATTGAAACGTCGCCGGCGGATTCACCGCTGGCGGTGCAGTTGTTCGGCAGCGTCGCGGAGGAGATGCGCGATGCGGCACTCATGGTCGAAGCGCGCGGCGCGGTTTCGGTGGACATCAACATGGGTTGTCCCGTGAAAAAAGTCGTCAAGATCGGCGGCGGTTCCGCGATGATGACGGAACTCGATAAAACTGCCGCGCTCGTTCGCGGCATGGTCAACGCGGTGAAAATTCCTGTGACCGCCAAGATGCGGCTCGGTTGGGACGATGATAATTTAACCGCGCCAGATTTGGCGCGGGCGCTGGAAGATGCGGGAATTGCCGCGATTTTTGTGCACGGTCGCACGCGCGAGCAAGGCTTTGGCGGCACGGTGAATCTCGCGGGCATCCGCAAAGTGGTAGAAGCGGTGAAAAACATTCCGGTCATCGGCAACGGTGATGTGGTGACGCCCGAAGCGGCCAAAAAAATGTTCAATGAAACGGGTTGCGCGGGCGTGAGCATTGGGCGCGGTGCGTTTTATGATCCGTGGATTTTCAAGCGCACGTTGCATTTGTTGCGCACAGGCGAATTGTTGCCGGAAGAAAAATTTTCCGAGCGCGTGCGCGTGATGCGTCGCCATTTGGATTTGATGATCGAAGTGTTTGGCGAGGAACTTGGCTGCCGGATGTTTCGCAAAGTTGCGCCGTGGTATTCCAAAAGATTTGGCCCGTGCCATGAATTCAACAAGCGCGTGGTGCAGGTTTCTACGCAGGCGCAGTTCGAGGAAATTTTGGAAAATTACATTGCGTGGCGGAAACAATTTCTCGGTGACGACGGCGAATTGCTGCAACGTTTTCAGCCCGCGCCACTCGTCGCGTCGTTCATGCGCGACCCCGCCTCGACGTTGCGCGAACACATTCCGGTGCCGAAAGGTCCGGTGGAAGTGTGGTGAATTCAGCTTCAGCCGCGCAGGTATTTCACCACGGCTTCGGTGCGGGAATGGACATGGAGTTTTTCATAGACGGTCCGCACATAGCTCCGCACGGTGTCAATACTGATGCCCATGCGGTCGGCGATTTCCTTGTAGGCATAACCCTTCGAGAGCTGGTCTAAAAATTCGCGTTCCGCCGGGGTGAGTTTGGCGATGGAGGCGTTCTCCAGCGCGGGTTGTGAAAAAAATTGCACGACGCGGCGGGCGAGCTGCGGGGACATCGGCGAACCGCCATTGAACACATCTTGGATGGCTTCTAGCAACCGCGCGCTGGCCGTGCGTTTGAGCAGATAGCCGCTGGCGCCGGCGCGCAGGGAATTGAAGAGCGAATCGCTGTCCTCATAAACCGTGAGCATGAGAAATTGCACCGCCGGATGCGCGGCTTTGAGCTGGCGCACGCAGTCGTAACCTTTCATGCCGGGCAGGTTGATGTCCATGAGCACCACGTCGGGCAGCAGCTTGGGAATTTCCTTGAGCGCACTCTCGCCGTTGGCGAACTCGCCGGTGAGCTTGAAATCTTTCGCGCGCTTGATGAGTGCGGAAAGACTGCTGCGGATGACTTCATCATCATCCACGATGGCTACTTTGATTTGCATAAAATAAATTCTTAAACGTCCGTCGAGGTTAGTTGGTAAAATCCACCGTGAACTCCACACGCGCGCCTTGTTCTGGCGCGCTCGTCATTTGCAATCGCCCGCCCACCGATTCCGCGCGCCGCCGCATATTGCCCAACCCGTTGCGCTGGGTGTTCGTCGCCATCGCGCCGACATCGAACCCTTTGCCATCGTCGGCGATGACCATTTGAAAATATTGTCCGTCGGTTTTGACCTGCACCTGAATGACGCTGCCGCCCGCGTGTTTCAAGGCATTCGTCAACGCCTCTTTCGCAATCAGAAATATATTGTGACGCACTTCTGGCGGCAGCGTGCGCGGCGGCACATCCGCCGGCAAATCCAGTCGGCAACGCATCGGGCCTTCGGCGAACAATTCGTTGGCGAAATGCGCCAGGTATTCCACGAGGCTCTGCAACGAGTCGCTGCCGGGGCGCACGGCCCAGACGATTTCTTCCAGCGCACGAACCGTCTGGTCGGCGGCTTGCGAAATTTTTCCCGCGTGCGCCGCGACCTGCTCCGGGTTGTCCTTATCCGCGTTCAGCAATCCGCCGAGCAGCGAGAGCCGCGTGAGCATCGAGCCAAGCTCATCGTGCAAATCCTGTGCGATCCGCGAACGTTCTTGCTCCAGCGCGCGCTCCTGTTGTGCGCGCAGTAATTGCCGTTGAAATTTTTTCTTTTCCACCACGCGCACCGTCGTCACCACGCCGACAAATAAAATCAGCAACGCCAAGGCATCGAACCACAGCCGCTGCCAGAAATGCGGGACGATTAAATCGTTGAACGACGTGGCGATTTCGACGTCGCTAAAATACCAGCCGCCGCCGCTGCCATTGTGTCGCAGGTGCAGAGCGTCGAATTTGCCGTTGGCCTTGAAATGCGTCGTGAGTTTTTCCGGCTGACTTTCCTCGGTGGCGCCTGGCGTCAGGTCGGGATTCATCCACACCGTCACCTTGTCATCGTCGCCGGGAACGTATTGCACCTTGAAGACAATCGTGCGACCCAGCCCGCGCCGGGGCAGTTCGTAAGTGACAAATTTCCCCGCCTCAAACGCCTCCGGGCTGGCGGAGCGCAAATCCACATCGCCAAAGACCTTGTTGTTCGTGCCTTGCTCCGCCGTTTTGAACGCGCTGTAGCCGTAAGCCTTGAGGGAATTGCCCACGCCAAATTTTTCCGCCCCGTTCTCAAAAAATTGCAGCCCCGCCAAATACTCCTCTGTGCCGACATCGGACAGCGGATCAATGTGGAATTTGAAATACAGCGTGTCGCTCGCCGTCGGGCCGCGCTTGGCCGCCGCGTGGAGAATGTCCGTGCCCGCACCGTTCTCGTGCGCGAGCACTTTGCTGGAATCCTGCCACAAGACCGTGGCCCGCGCCGCTGTTGAAAAAATCGCCGCGCAAAAAACCAGCGGGAGCAGGGCAGGGCGACGGCGAAAAAATTTCATCAGGCAAATCGGGATGGAAAAAGGATACGCGGATTATCTCCGCCGCCTACCGCACAATAATGCGGACTCGACCGCGCCGCACCCGGCGTTGAACAGTTAATCCCGCGACCAAGTGGATAAAATATTTTCCGGCGTGAAGGCGAGGCGCAGTTTGTGTTCGTAATAGCTCGGCCCCGTGGCCATCACGATCCCCGTGCCATACGGATAATCGCGGTTGTAGCCGCCTTGATTGATGTAGGTGCTGCCGCCGCTCTGGAAACGCGTCACCCACTCCGCCACGAAACGTCCATCCGTCAAGCGCGCCTGCTTGTCCGGCGGGCCGAGATCAATCACCGCTTGGTCGAAAGTGTAATGGCCGATGCGCGAATTCCAGTCCACTCGGTTCGTGGTGGCACAGCCAGACAGGAACAGCGCCGCGAACAGTGCCAGCAGGGAAAACTTTATTTTCATGTGGCGAATTTAATCGGTGCCGAGCAAAGCGCAACGGACAATTTATTGAAACGCGACGAATCCTCTACGCCGCCGTGCTTAAGCGAATGGCGAAAGTAGCTATTAAATTGCACTTGGATACTCTATTCGTAACTGCCGGGGCATGAATTTTTTTAACTACCCGCCTGATTCCTGTCAAGAGTAGGACTGACCACTTTATGACCACTTTATTTCTACTGCTCTTTGGCCAATATGGCGAGGCAGTGTGGTTGAGGCTCAAATGCGCCGCACATGATAAGTTGGAAAGGTGCCGCAGCTCTTTGCTAGCGGGGTCTGCCCGACATAATCACAGATCAAGCGCAGCGTCGGCTGGATGGCGGCCAGCGCAGCGAACGCTTCGCTTGCGTAAATATGTCCGGGCGGCGCAATCGGTTCAATCCGGGCGGCTCGGCTCACATGGGTTCCGGTATAAGTGCGTTGTCCAGTTATGGGGTCATCACATTCATAGACCGGCCCAGCATGGAGGGCGATGCGCAGTCCCAAACCTTTGATCAGGCCAAATTGTTTCCAATTGGTAGTGGATACAAGATCACAAATTGAGGCTTCTTCATCGCCGCTCAACAAGGTCATGGTTAGGGAAAGACGCGCGTTAGTAAGTCAGCACAAGGCCGGATGCCGTATTGGTCCGGCCTTTTTCACTTTTTCAAAAAGCACCTTGGCTCATCACAAAAATATACATTGCTTCTGCGTGACGAACGGCTAGTTTTTCTGCGTTGGCAAAATCCCCCGCTGACAATTCAAAAAGCTGCATGAAAAATAAAACAGCTCCGCCGGTTAAACCTACCAAAAAAACCGCGAACGCCAAACCGAGTGCCAAGCCCGGAGCCAAGGTTGTCGCCTCGCCAACCGTCGGACGAAAATCAAGCTCGCTGCTGGCGGCCATGAAGGCCACGGCCAAAAAACTTTTCAAACCCAAAGCCACGGTCGCCGCCAAACCGGCGACGGCGACGGAGGTGGACGCTACGACGATCGTGCGCCGCACTTACACGCGCACCAAAAAATCCGGGCCGGAGGTGCCAGCGATTTTGCTCGAAGGCGATGGACCAACTTCGGCGGTGGTCAGCGGGCCGGGCGAAAAATTTTCGCTCGGGGCGACGCCGCCCGTGCAAAATTTTTCCGGCGGCGAACTGCCGGAAAGTTACGGCACGAAAAAATTATTTTTGACCGCGCGCGATCCGCACTGGCTTTACGCGCACTGGGATTTGACACGGGAGCAGCAAATTGAATTGAACGCGGCCTCGTCGGACGGCCACTTGATCCTGCGGATTTTCGCCGGAAAAATCGAAGGCCATCCCGCTTACGAAATCCACGTTCACCCGGAATCGCGCCACTGGTTCGCGCACGTCGAGCGCGCGGGTAATTCTTACGCGGCGGAACTCGGCTACTATTCGGCGCTGGGTAAATGGACGCGCGTGGCGGTTTCCAGCGGCACGGTCACGCCGCCGGATGCGGTGGCGAGCGAAGGCGCGGCGGAGTTTGCCACGATTCCGTATGAGTATCCGTTCGCGCGGCTGATGCAAATCATCGAGGACGCGGTGCGCGATAATTTGCCGCTGGCGCAGGCCATTGAGGAATTGCGCCGCGCTGGTCATCCCGATCTGCCCCGGCTCTCGCACTCGATTGCTTCGCCCATCAAAATTTCTGGTCTCGGCAAAACGTGGACGCCGGAGCAGGAAAAAGCGTTGGCGCGCGTCATCAACATTGATGAGACGCGCCGCGTGTGGATGGGTTCGCTGGAAATCACGGAACTTATTCGCCGCCGCCTGTCGCACGATGCTACGTCGCCGACAGTTGGCTTCGGCAGTGCGCTCGCTTCCAGTCCCACGAGTCCGTTCGGCGGCGGTGGTGGTGGTGAAAAGTCGAAAGGCTTTTGGTTCAATGTCAATGCGGAGTTGATCATTTACGGCGCGACGGAACCGAACGCGAAGGTCACGCTCGGCGGACACGAAATTAAATTACGTCCCGACGGCACGTTCAGTTTCCGCTTCTCGTTGCCGGATGGAAAATACGATCTTCCCGCCGTCGCCGTTTCCGCAGACGGCACGGATGGCCGCGCGGCGGATTTGAAATTCAGCCGCGACACGCAATACCTCGGCGACGTTGGCGCGACGCCGCAGGACCCGGCGCTCGAACCGCCGCTCGCGGAAAACGTCGTTTAACTTTCCCCCGCATGGACGCACCTGAACGCGGAGCCTTGATGCTCGTCCGGTTTATTGCCGCCGCTCTGCTTGGTTGGGCGTTGGTGGATGTCACGCTCTATGTCGTCGTCGCGCGGCACAAGGAGTTGCCGGTGGAAGTGGTTCCGTGCTTCGTGAAAAGTATTCCCGCCATCGCCGGGGTGGCTGTCTTCATCAAAGCCCGCGCCATGGCTGAATGGATCGCGGAGAAACTGGATCTCTAAAATTTATTTTGGGTATGCAAGGCTATCTCTCCATCATCCTGCACGCGCACTTGCCATTCGTTCGGCATCCCGAGCATGAAAAATTTCTCGAAGAAAGCTGGCTCTTCGAGGCCATCACCGAGACTTATCTGCCGCTCGTTCAGATTTTTGAGAACTGGCGGCGCGATCAGATTCCCGCGCGCATCACGCTCTCGCTCTCGCCCACGCTTTGCTCGATGCTGCTGGATAAATTGTTGTGCGACCGTTACGCGCGTCACCTTGACGGCCTCATCGAACTTGCGGAAAAAGAAATTCACCGCACGCATTGGGACCGCGCCTATCGCGATCTCGCGTGGATGTATCATCACCGCCTTTCCCTCGCGCGCGAAACGTGGCGGCACCACGGCGGCAATCTGATTTCCGCTTTCAAACAATTTCAAGACGAAGGTCGTCTCGAAATCATCACCACCGCCGCCACGCACGGATTGCTTCCGCTCATGGCGAATCATCCGCCTAGCATCCGCGCACAAATCCTCACCGCGCGCGATCACTACCGCAGTTGTTTCGGACGCGATCCGCGCGGCATCTGGTTGCCGGAATGTGCCTACCTCGGTGGCGTTGAACAATACTTGCAGGAAGCGAACATCCGCTGGTTCACGCTCGACACGCACGGCTTGCTTCACGCCCAACCGCGACCGCGCTACGGCACCCTTGCGCCCGTCTTCACGCCGAATGGCGTCGCTGCGTTCGGACGCGACTTTGATTCCTCCCGCCAAGTTTGGAGCAAACACGAAGGCTACCCCGGCGATTCACGCTACCGCGATTTCTACCGCGACATTGGTTTCGACCTTGATTTTGAATACGTTCGTCCGCATCTGCCCTCGCCGGAAAATCGCGGCTTCACCGGCATAAAATATTTTCGCATCACCGGTGGCGACGGGCCGAAAGAAATTTATCGCCGCGACGAAGCTCTCGCCGCCGCCAGCAGCCACGCCCAACATTTTCTCGACGAACGGCTCGCGCAAATCCGCGCCGCCGCGCCGCTGCTGGATCGTCCACCCATCATCGTCGCGCCCTACGACGCCGAACTGTTCGGCCACTGGTGGTATGAAGGCCCGGAGTTCCTTGATTTTCTCGCGCGCAAAATTTGTAACGAGCAGAAAGAAATTTCGCTCCTCACCCCCGGCGAGTATTTGCACCGCCACCCGACTAACCAAATTGCCGCGCCGGGTGCGAGCAGTTGGGGCGAGGAAGGTTACTGGCGCGTCTGGCTCAACGAATCGAACGAGTGGATTTATCCGCATCTGCAAATCGCGCAGGAGCGCATGACGGATTTGGTCCGTAAATTTCCGGCTGCCGAAGGACTCCGCGCCCGCGCCCTCAAGCAAGCCGCGCGCGAACTGCTCCTCGCGCAGGCGAGCGACTGGCCGTTCATTCTTCGCGCCGGCACCAGTTCCGAATACGCTCGCCGCCGCGTGAAAGATCATCTTCTCCGCTTCATCGCCTTGCACGAACAACTCACCGTCACGCGGATTGATGAGAAATGGCTCCGCGAAATCGAAGCCCGCGACAATCTTTTCCCGGATGTGGATTGGAATTATTGGAAGTAGTCTGGCCGCTGCGGATGGCAAAATCCTGCGCCCAATCTCGTCCCAACGGTGAACGGCCACAGTTTTAATGCGTCACTAAATCATCTTCCGTCCACATGATTTTGTCCGGGCCAGCAGAATGAATTTCAGTTTGTTCACCCGAAAGTTGGTGGAAGAAAAACGGCACGCCCCACGCATCAATGAGTTCACCTTCACCGTTCACGCGCAGACCGGCATCCGCACTGATGAATTGAATCTGACCGGGATTCCCGCCCATGAGCGCGCGGGTGATCTCGGCATTGTTGCCAACGGGATTGCCGCCAAAACGTTGGCCGTAATTGCGGATGGCGGTGCGGGCATTTTCCAAAATCGTGAGCGGCGTGAGGTCGGTGACTTCGGGCGTGTTCGGCTGACCAGCCTTGGCGATGGTGGTCGTGACCGCGCTGGGCAAAACTTTTTCCGGCGGCACTGGGTTGGATAAATTAGCAGGCAGCGCGGTGGTCGCGCGCGGGCGGGCGGCGGCATTGGAAATAACGGCGGTGTCCGTAGTTGGAGCCGAAACGGTATCGGTGGTTCGGCTGGCTTTGAGAAAAATCAACCCAACAATTCCGCCGAGCACGAGGAGCCAAACGAGCAGGGCGCGTCTCATACGAAACCCAAGTTTGGCGTGGCGAAACGTCCGAGGTTCGGGAAGACGGTTGCGAGATTACCAGCGTCCACGCCGAACCACGTCGCGAGCGTGGCGAAGTATTGATCAATGGCCGTGGTGGGAATCCAGCGGCCAGTATTGGTATCGTCGGGGCCGTTGACGGTGAGGGTGGGAAATTTTCCGTAGGCCTGTCCGCCGTGAACCGCGCCGCCGAGAATGAAATGGTGACTGCCCCAGCCGTGGTCGCTGCCTTGGCCGTTGCACGGGAAGGTGCGGCCAAAATCGCTGGCGGTGAAGGCGGTGACTTTGTTGCCGAGGCCGAGCTGTTCCATCGCGCGCTGGAACGCGAACATTCCTTGGCTCAATTCAGCCATCAGGTTCGCGTGCGGGCCGACGAGGACGTTGTTAGGATTGTTGACGGAGTAATTCGTCTGGCCGGTGTGCAAATCGTAGCCGCCGACTTGGCAGAAAAAAACTTGCCGTTTCATGCCGAAGCCGCCGCTGGCGACCGAACGACTGCCAGCCTCGATGAGTCGGGCAATCATTTTTAACTGCGCGGTCAAGCTGGAGCCGAACGCGTTGCCACCGGTGGGCGAGGTGACGTTGGTGGGGAAGGGCGTAGTCCAGAAATTTGCGTTCGTGGTCGCGGCGATGGCGTTGTTGAGCAGATTACCAGTGTTGATGGAATGTTCTGCGACATCTGAGTAAGCCTGCACCTGCATATTGGGATAAGGGAGGCCGAGGATGTTCGTGAGCGCCGCGAGCCGCGCCCCGGAGACACCCTGCAAATTAATCGCGCCAGTCGTGGAGACGTTGTATTGCGAAACGATGTTCCCGATCTCAAACGTGTTCGCACCGGCCAATGAAACGGACATGGAAATGGGCGCGCCGGGCTGGACGGAATTCACGAGGTCGGCGCAACGTCCGCCCCAGCCAGTGAGCGCGGGCGCGTCGGGAATGGAGGTTTGCCATTGCGTCACTTGGTCGGCGTGGGAAAAAAGTTGCGGCGGTTTTTTGTAGAGGCTGGATTGATACTGCGCCCGCGTCAGGGGGACGACGAGTGTGCCGGTGTTCATGAGGAAGGCGAGTTTGCCCTCGCCGAACAGCGTCTGGAGCTGGGGCGCGGCGGGATGCAATCCGTAGCTGTGGCCAGCGACATCAGTGTAGCCGGTGCCAAGAATCGCGCCGGCAGGAATCGCGAGCACGGCGGAACGGATGGCGGCGTAGTTATTGTAATCCACCGTTGCGGTCGGGAGGATCATGTTGTTCGAGTCGTTGCCGCCGGAGAGGAAGATGCAGATGAGCGCTTTGTAGTCGCTGATGTTGGTCTGCGCGACGGCGGCGTTCATGAAACGGAGATCGCGAATGGCAGAGGTCATCGCGGCGGTGCCCACGGCGGCGCAGGCAGCGCGGCGGATAAATTCGCGGCGGGTGAGGACGGAAATGTTTTTGTCGTTCATGAGAAATTATTTCTGGACGGTGAATTCGGGCGAGCAGAGCAGCAGATGGACGGCGGCGCGGACACGGTTGCGCTGTTCCAAAGCAGTGGGCGTGGTGTAGGGAAAATTCGTCAGGTTCGTGACGTAGTTGATGATGCTCGTTCTGGCGGCAGCGGATAACTGACCCGCGAGCAAGCGCGAACTTAAATTATCCACCAGCCCGGGGATGTTCGCATTGGCGGTAAAATTCGTCGTCATCCACGGGCCGACATCGAGGACGATCCCGCCGTTGCCCTGATTGTAACTGGAGAGGCCGTTAGAGTTACTCGCGTTGCCGAGAATGCCCGCTTGAAGAAAATTCATCTGCAAGGCCACGCTCGTATCGGACGTGAGCTGAAATTCCGGCGTGGTCAAGCCAGCAGAAGACAACGCACCGGGGAAGGAATAATCCGGGAAGAAATAATTGAACACCGTCGGCGAACGCAGGGGCGACTGCGCGAGGTTGTAAGTCACATTTTGGTCGGTGTAATCCATCTTCCAGGTATTTTCCTGCACCACCACGGTGCCGCTGCGGTTCAACGGCGGCGCACCAAACGGATACACATTGAACAAACTGCCGGTCTGAACCGCCGAGTTAGTGACGATGATGGTGAAGTGCGTCGCATCAGGAATCGTTTTCACTTGATACTGTCCCGGCGTGAGATTTTGGCTGTTCGCATTGATGTAAATTGACTGGTTGCCCACTAGCCCGTGGCCGCCGACGCAGCTCACGGTGACGTTGGTCGCGCTCTGCGAATAGCCCGCCGCCGCAATGCGCGGAATGGCACATAGCCCCGTGTGCGTCTGGTTATCCAGCGGCGCAGCCACCGTGAAAACTGAAGTGGAATTCACCGTCGCGACCTGATACAGCCCGCCCGCCGCGCCGCCGCTGGTGAATGCGAGATAAATGATGTCGCCTACGACCAACGCGTGATTGGCAGCGGTCACGGTGATGACATTTGTCTGTTGCGAATACGATCCACTCAACAGATTTGTCGCGGCGAACGTGAACGTGTTGGAGGCGGTCACGGTAACGATGTAAGGCTGACTCGGCGGCGCGACGAATCCGGAACTATCGGTGAAAAGGAGTTGCACGGTGTCGCCGGAATTGATGCGGTGGACGTTGGTGGTGGTGACGGTGATCGTCGGAAAACCACTCTGGACATAAGTGCCGCCGTTGTTGGGCGGCGCGGGCAAGGCGCGCGCGGCGGCGGTCACGCGCAACAACGGTTCGCGCTGTTTGCCATACGTTGGCGCGGAAAGCATATTCGTGCTGCGCGCTTCGTAGTCGGTGAGAATGGCGCGGACGACGGCTTTCATGTCCCCGCGCACACCGCTGCCGTTGTCGTTGAATTTTTGCACGACGCGGTAAAGGTAATCGCGGCTGGGATTCGCGGTGACGAGGCGTTGGATCAACTGGCGGCACACAAACGGCCCGACGTTCGGGTTGTTGTAGATCGAGTCGAACGCGGCTTCGAGATTTTGCGAACAGTAATTGTCAAAGTTCGTCAAGGTAGTGTTCGTCTGCGCGGCCACGGCGGCGGGAATCATCACGTTGTCTAAAAGTTTTTTGGTGCCGAGTTCGTGATGCGTGGGCACGAGCACCATCGGGTTGGTGAAATTTTGGGCGGGACCAAAACTCGTGGGCAACCGTCCGTTCAGGTTGGTCTGATAATAATTCCAGCCGGTGAACGTGCTCGCGAAACCAAGGATGTTATTCTGGTCGTAGGTCGGGATGAGTGCGTTCTGCGAATTCAAGATCAGCGAGCCGTCCGGCCACAGGCGATAAAGGCCGACAGAAAATAATTGCAAAATTTCGCGCGCATAATTTTCATTCGCGTGAACACCGGTGCTGATGCTGCCCGCATCGTTACCGCGCATATCGAGATAAAGCCCCATCGCAGGCGTGAGCGTCACGGCGCGCAGCAAGTCGCGGAAATTCCCAAATGAATTATCCAGCAACGTGTCGTAGTAACTCGCCAGCCCGCTAGCCTGGTTTTGTAGCACGCCAATTTCGGACACGACCATGATTTCGCTCAACGCAAACGCGACGCGCTGGCGCAACTGATCCGGCGCGGTGACGGATTCCTGCCACCAAGTGTTGAACCAAAGTTCGCTCGGAAACGGCAGCGACGAATCGGGACTCATATTCGCCACGGCCACTGGCAGCAGATGCGTGGCCGGCAAAACAAATTGGTTGCTGATCCAGCCGTCGTAGCCGAGCGCTTGCACGCTGGCGATGTCCGCCGCGTTGGGGCCAAACGTGGATTGAATCAGGAAACGCGCGGCGGCATTGGTGTTCGCGTGGTCATCCGTCCACGGGGCAGGCGCGGGTGGTGCGGCAAAAATTTGCGCGCCGTTCGCCAGCGTGAAGTGGCCGCCGATTTCACCGGCGGGAAACGCGGGCGTCTGAATCTCAATCGTCGCCTTACCTTCAATCAAAATTTCCCGGATGTCCGCCGCCGAGAGCGAGCCGACCGGCGCGATGGGCCAAAGATAACTGCCGTCTGCCTGCGGCAACTCGGCGGCGATGTCGAACAGCAGCGTTTTCTGGTTGTTCAGATACGGGTCGGAGTAAATATGGTCAATGTGCGAGCCGGGAATGCCACTGACGGAATAATTCAAAACCGCCTTCGTGCCATCCGCGCTCAACACCAGTGTCGCGGAACCATTGGCGATGCTGTTGATGTTCGGCAGTGCGAGCATATTCGCGGAGTAGAGCGTGCCGGACAATAATTTCACCGGCAGCGGATAATACTTCGATAAAACAAATCCGGGCACGATCGCCGTCGGCAATGTGTTTGTGCCAATCGCATCTTGCGACCAACCGACAGACCAGTGATCCGGCGTCGTTCCTACCTTGTGCAAAATCTCGATGTAATATTTTTGTCCCGCCGTAAGCGCGAGCCATTTGGATTGCTGGTTCGTTTGCGAAGTCCAGTTGCGGAAGGTCGTGCCGCCGCCCGCCGGAGAAACGCCCGCGCGTTTCATTTTGTTCGCCGGTTCATTGTCATTGCCGATCCAAAGTTCGGCCGCGTCGCTGCCCGCGAGCCAGAAATAATAATTCCCCGTGTTCGACGCCGTCAGATAGCCGCGGATGCGTTCGCCGTAATTCACGCCGTAGTTCGTGAGGCCTTCGAGCGCACCGAGCGTGTTCGTGAGCGTCGCGGGCAAATTCACTGGGATGTCGGCGATGTTCGTGCCGCTCACGCCGAGCCACACTTCGCGCACCACCGCGCTGCCCGTGTCCAGCACTTGAATGTTCACGAGCGACGCGCCGAGGCCGAGGCCGTTGCTGGAGGTGACGGTGACTTGATAATTTCCCACCACGCTCGGAATACCGCTGATGAGTCCGTTCGTGGTCGTGAAATTTAATCCGGGCGGCAAACCCGTCGCGGTGAAATTCGTCGGCGTGTTCGCGCCCGTCACATTGAAGCTGAACGGTTGGCCGAGAAACGCCACGGCAAAGAGCGGACTCGTGACGGTGGACGGCGCGGCGGGCGTGTTCGTCGGATACAAACGCGTGGCCGGAATAATTATTTTTGCCTGACTATAACTATACCAGTTGAGATGCACTCCGGCACTGCCGCTGACTTGCAAATACTCCAATTTGATGTTGTAGCGCACACCCGCTTGCAGCGCGATGATGCCGGTTTGATCCGTAAAACTTTGTCCCGCCCACTTATCAATGATGAGCTGATCATTCACCCACAGCTTGCAGCCGTCATCCGAGTTCACCACAAAATAATACGTCTCCGAATACTGCGGCTGCACCTGCCCCGTCCAACGCACTGTGTAGGCACCAGTGTTCGTGATCGGGGCCGTGGTTGTGCCCCAAGTGTAATCCACCGTCGGGTCAACGCGCGTCAGCTTCAAATTCGCCGCGTTGAAATTATTCGCGCTCGCGTAAGTCGCGCTGCTATTCAAATAATAATTTCCCGTCAGCCCCGTGCCGCTCGGCGTCATCGAAGGATAAATCACCACGCTCGCATTGCTGCCGTAACTCAACGAGTAATTCGTCCCAGAAATTAATTTCATCATCGCGATCACGGACGTCTGCAAATTGGTGTCCGCCAGCGGCGTCACCGAAATGTTTTGCGAACTCACGCCGACGGGAAAGGAAATTACGCGCGGCAAAAATGTGTGATCCGTGCCTTCCACCGCAAAACCCGCGCCCGTGCCGAGCGTGACATTCACCGTGACGGCCTTGAGCGGAAAACCGCCGCGCGAAATCGTCAGCATCCCCAAATCTGTCGCCGATTGGCCGAAATCCGGCTGCACCGTGCTGGCATCGGGCGCGGTGATGGAAAAAATATTTTGCGACGCCAGTTTGCCAGTGACATAGACATAGTCGTTCATCAACTGTCCGTTGTTGTCGAGCTGCCCGTTGCTCAACGGATCAAACGGATCGAGGCCGAGCTTGTATTCCTCCCAATCATTCACCCCGTCGCCATCCGTATCCACATCGGAAACCGCCGTGCGAAAAAATTTTCCATCCACGCCCGCCGAGGCCGTGAGCGTCAGCGTGGTGCCGCTGCGAACCAGCACGTTGGTCTCGACGATCCAATTCGTGCTGTCGAGCGTGTTGACACTTTGCAATTGGTATTGCTTGCCGAGTTCGCACGCGAGCGTGACGGTGAAATTAGTTCCCGCCAACGCGCCCGTGGAAATTTTGGGGACGGAATTGAAACTGAACGGACTGGTTCCCGCCAGCGCCTCTTTCAAATTAGAGCTGCCGTCGCCGTCCGTATCGGCGGCGGGAGCCAGCGCGCTCGCGCCGTAAATCTGCTCCCACACATCGCTCATGCCGTTCGCGTTCAGATCCACCAATTGCGCCGAGCCGGTGCGCGCGGCGAGCAAAATCAGCAGCAGCGCGATCAGATTGCGGGAAAAATTCATTTTGATAAAACCACCGGACGAGCGGCGGCGGGCGGAGCGGGCGGCTAGAAAAGCATTCATGGGCGGCGGCGGATTGATAGTGCGTTCACCGTGCCTCTGCCCGTTGCAAAAGTCAAGTTTCTGCCCCGCCATATTTATGCGCGACTCGATAAAAATTGGTGGGGCGAGGCGTCCTCGCGAGCCGCTTGGTCTAG
>JANYCI010000161.1 GCA_025360325.1 Limisphaerales bacterium
CTCACCATTTTATGTGAAATACGACTCGGGAGTCGCTGGCAAAACTCCCTGAGCGGGCAAACGAATGGGGGCAAACGAATCAATTTTCAAAGGAGCTATTCGTTTGCCCATGATCTTCGGTAAGTGGCAGGCCGCGCGGCAGCGCATCCCGACCGGGGTAGGGCGGCGCGGCAGCACAGAGGCATTGCGGGTTCCCCCCTCACCCCAACCCTCTCCCCCAACGGGGGCGAGGGAGCCGGAATCCAGACCGCACAAATGCCACGGCCACGCCCGCCAAGGCGACGCCCACGCGCCGCGCGTCCGATTTCCTCGCCCCCTTGGGGGAGAGGATTAAGGTGAGGGGGAAAACAGGGAACTGCCGAACCCACGGCCCGATTACAAAAGTCGCCTGCAAGAAACTGAACTGCGCCCTTCGGGTGTCTGGGCAACGCCTCCTAACCCGCCACTTCCTGCGGGCCCTTGCCCCCGTTGACCAGAAACAACACGGCCATGCGCACCGCCAGGCCGTTGGTCACCTGCTCCAGAATCACCGATTGCGCACAGTCGGCCACGTCGCTGTCGATTTCCACACCCCGATTGATCGGGCCGGGGTGCATGATTAACACGTCCGGTTTGAGTCGCGCCAACCGTGCGCGGTTCAGGCCGAAGAGGCTCGAGTATTCGCCAAGGCTCGGAAACATCGATTTGCGCTGCCGTTCGTGCTGGATCCGCAGCAGGTTGATGATGTCGGCCGAGGCGATGGCGTCCTGGAGATTATGCGTGACCCGGCAACCCATTTGCTCGAAGACGCGGGGCACCAGCGTGCTGGGACCGCACAGCGTGACGTTCGCCCCCAATTTCAGCAGCGCCCAGATGTTCGAGCGCGCCACGCGGCTGTAAAGAATGTCACCCAGGATGGTCACGTTTAAGCCGGCGATGCGTCCTCGCTTTTCGCGAATGGTAAAGACGTCCAGCAGTGCCTGCGTGGGATGCTCATGCGCGCCGTCGCCCGCGTTGATCACGCTCGCATTCAGGAAGCGGGAGAGAAAATGCGGCGCGCCCGTCGCGCTGTGGCGAATAATGATGATGTCGGCGTTGAGGGCTTCCAGGTTGCGGGCGGTGTCCTTGAGCGTTTCTCCCTTTTTCAACGAAGACGCTTCGGCGGAAAAATTGATGACGTCGGCGGTGAGGCGTTGGGCGGCGAGCTCGAAACTGATGCGCGTGCGAGTGGACGGTTCGATGAACAGGTTGATCACCGTTTTGCCGCGCAGCGCGGGCACCTTTTTGATCGCCCGCTCACCCACGGCCTTGAAGGCGCGCGCCGTGTCTAAAATGGTCGTGATTTCCGCCGCCGAGAGCGATTCGATGTCGAGCAGATGTTTGCGGTTCCAGCTCATAATTTTTCGAGGTAAACCACATCCGCGCCGCCCTCCTCCTTGAACAGAACATTAATTCGTTCCAGGAGCGAGGTGGGGACGTTTTTGCCGACGAAATCAGCCTTGATGGGCAAATCGCGGTGGCCGCGGTCGATGAGTACGGCCAGCTGGATGCGGCGCGGGCGACCGAAATCATTGAGGGCGTCCAGGGCGGCGCGGGTGGTGCGGCCGCTGAACAAAACGTCGTCCACGAGCACAATGGTTTTGCCGGTCACGTCGAAAGGAATTTCCGTGGGATAAACCGTCGGCGCGGCGCGGCTGTCGAGGTCGTCGCGGTGCATCGTGGTGTCGAGAATGCCGGTCGGCACGGCGTGACCCCAGATGCCTGCGAGAATTGTTGCGAGGCGGGCGGCGAGATGATCGCCGCCGGTGGGAATACCAACCAAGGCGACTTCGGCGTTGGCTTCGTTGCGTTCGGCAATTTCGTGGGCGATGCGCGTGAGTGCGCGCTGGATGGCGGTGGCGTTGAGGATGACGGCGGTTTCAGGCATGGCAGGCAGTTGAAAGTTGAGGGTTGAAAGTTGAGAGACTGCTGGCTCCGCAGAAAATAAAAATCGCGAACTGCGCCCGTTGGCCGGGGCTGGTTCGCGTTTGGATTTTTGTTTTCATTTATCCTTCGCCGCCTCGCAGGGCCGCGTTAAAGGAACGCTGCTGATTTCAGTTTGATTGTGACTGCCGGTTTCTCCGCCAGCTTGCGCGGTGCTTAATAATCCAGTCCGTCAGTGCTTGTTCAAAGCCCACGTCGCGGCCAGCCTTTTCAGATTCAATCCACTTGTGGCGCAGGATTTCCTCGCGTTCCGCTTGAAACTCGCGGTAAAGCGTGGAGTTTTTCAACAGATCGTTCGCCGCCGATGATTCTTTTGCCGCGTTCGACATAAATAATTTGTAGCGACAAGTTAAATCCGGGTGACACTTCCCGCAACGGAAATCGCGTCATAATTTTTAGCGACACACTTATGGCTTGTGAAACGGATTTTTTTCTGTCGCCGTTGCCACCGCGCGGTTCAAAAACAGCGGGCTGACAAACAAATAAACCCAGCCGGTGACGAAGTGCATCCCGAAGGCGAAACACAGTTCCACCCAATCGCACCAGCCTAAATCGTAGGCTACGATGAAGACGGATAGCAGCAGCGCGCCGGGCAGCAGGGCCGCGCCAGCCAGCTTCCAACTGGCACCGAAGCCGAGGTCGCGGTTGGTAAAAAAACCGAACAGCCACAACGGCAGAAAATAAATCGTCGCGAGCACGGCCCACACAAACAGCAGTCCAAAAAAAGTTCCGAGTGCCACTGCGCCGAGAATTTCCGGCGACCACGCGCCCCACGCGGGACGCGCGTCGGGACGATTGAACGCAATGAGGTAAGCTGGCGGATACGGCATTTCGGCTTCACCAAAAAGCGAGAAGGCGCGGACGGATTGTTTGCCGAACTCAAATTGAAAATCCGCTGGCGAACGGAGCGCGCCACCGTGACCGAGATCTACGGAGAGAGCGAGAATTTTTCCTTCGGCGAGCAGGGTTGGGTCGTCGCCATGCCAGTCGAGGGTGGCGTCGCGCAGTTCGCCCGTCGCGGGCAGTTTATCTATGGCTGATTCAATCGTGGGAAAAATTCCATCCATCAGCAGCCACAGGACGGCGGCGGTGACTAGAGCGGCGACGAGGGCTTGCACCGCGAGCAGCCATGTCAGCGACGACCGCGCGAAGGCCGCCACGCCACGCGGCGTGACCGGCTCCCACGCAAAAGTTGGTTCGGCAAGTTTGCTCAACCGATGAACGTTAGCGAAAAGCGGCGCGGGAAGAAAGTTTCAAAAAAACGGCAGTGCGTAATGTGAATTTGGTAGGGCGTCGCTGCTGCGCCGCCAAGCGGTGCGGCAGCACCGCCCTACCATCATTTTATTCCGGCAGGGAAATGCGCCAGATGTTTGTGGCGCCGCCGGACTGTTTGAGGGCGTTGCGTAATGTCGAATTGGAAAATTGCTGCACGCTGCCATCGGCGAGGCCGACGTTGCCAGAATTGCCGTGGATGGCACTAGTCCAACTCGCGGCGCCACCCGGCGTGAGCTTCAAAATTCCATTTTCCGGCTCGCTCGCGCCTGTGAGATTACGATCGCCGGTTAGAAACCGCTGCGGCTCGGAATCGTTCGCATCAAGGCCGACGAAATAACTGATGTTTTGATTGCTCATGCGGACGAAGCGAGTGGCGGGCGTCCGCGTGTAGGATGGACAAATCAAAATTTTCGGCGTGCTCAATTCGTTCGACATGACTTGAAAATGCCGAAACGTGTCTGCGCCGGTGTCAAATTCCTTGGTGCCATTCGTGCTAGTGGAAACTTCCATCGGATACCTGTCGCCATTGTCGCCCGCCCAAATTCGGAAGGACAGTCCGGCCTGTTTGAGATTATTGATGCAACTGATGCGCTGGGCTTTTTTCTTGGCGGCAGCGAGTGCGGGCAGCAGCATCGCGGCGAGGATGGCGATGACAGCGATGACGACTAGCAGCATCACGAGGGTGAATCCACGGGGTTTGGTATTCATGCGGTCATCATTGCGCGGCGGGATTTTTATTTCAACTGTTTATTCGCGCTGACGAATTGGCCAACCGAAAACGGGATTGCGCTTTACCTTTTCCCGAAAACTGGTTTTCCTTTCCCGTCAGCCACAAACCAACGGGAACATTTCTATGAAAAAAAAACCTGCTCCACCTCCTCGCTCTCACTGCGACGCTCTTTACTGGAAGTGCGTCAGTCGGCCTCGCGCAACCCGCGCCGGTTGCCTCGGTGAACAAAACCAGTTTCGCCGAAGTCACCGCACAGCTTGATCCCGGCGGAGATTTTTATCTCTACCTCGGCACCGCGCAGTGGCTCGAAAAACTTTCCGCCAACGTGGAAGGCTGGCGCAAGACGTTCACTTTGTTTCCCGACGCGAAGGCAGACGACCTCGCGAACATCAACAAAGCCTTCGACCTCGCCGGGCATCTCATCACGGACAGCGGCATCGAAGACATTAGCGGCGTGGGCTTGAGTTCGATTGAAATCGAGAAGGGAATGTATCGCAACAAGGCAATCGTGCATCACTATCCGGGCAAGGGCACGGGCTTCCTCTGGAAATTTTGCGGCGGCGCACCGCATCCGCTCACCGGCTTGGATCTGCTACCCGCAAACACCGCGCTCGCGATTTTTGCCGACATGGATTTGCCGCTGCTCTGGAACGTTATTAAAGATGAGACAGCCAAATCCGGTTTTCCGCAGGCGAATGATTTTCTCCAGCAGCTTCCGAAGGAGTTTGAAAAAAGCACGAAGGTAAAATGGGATGATTTCATCCACTCGCTCGGCGGTGAATTTGGCCTCGCCATCACGCTCGACGAATCCAACAACGTTCCCATTCCGCTGCCACAGGGCGCGATTGCGATTCCCGAACCCGGCATCCTCATCGCCATCCGCGTGAATGACGACACGGTTTTTAATCGCATTGACGCCGAGTTGAAAAGTAACAAGCAAGTCATCAGCGTGGACAAAGCGGGACTGAAAATGCGCACGCTGCCCGTGCCGTTGCCGCTGCCGATCAATCTCCGGCCCACGGCGGCGAGCAGCGGCGGCTATCTGTTAATCGGCTCGTCCGACGCGCTCGTCAACGACGCGCTCGCCGTGAAAGCCGGTGACAAGCCCGGATTGAAAAGCACTGCCGAATTCAAACACCTCGCGCAAGGACTGCCGGAACAGGGAAATCAATTTTCCTACATGAGCGCGGCGTTCGGCCAGACGATCATGAAGATTCAAAAGCAAACCATGATGAGTGGTGCTGGACAAAAAAATTCGGCGGCGCAGGCGGAATGGTTTCAGTCTCTGTTCAGCAACCAACACGCCACGTTTGCTTATTCTGTCGGCATGAACACACCCGACGGCTGCGTCACCATCGGCAACGGCAACCAAAGCGCGGCTGCGCTCGTGCTGCTGCCCGCACTGGCTGTGCCGGGAGTGCTCGCCGCCATCGCCATTCCGAATTTCGTGAAGGCGCGCAGCACCGCGCAACTGAACGGATGCATCAACAACCTCCGGCAAATTGACGCTGCCAAAAATCAGTGGGCTTTGGAGAAAGGCAAAAAGGCCGACGACGTTCCGACTGAAGATGACATCAAGCCTTACATCGGGCCGGTCGGCGGCGGATTCCCGAAATGCCCGCAAGGCGGACACTACACCATCGGCCCCGTCAGCGAACCGCCGAAGTGCAGCATCCCCGGCCACACGCTGCCGTGATTCGGTAGTAGTCTGATTTGAAACGCCGAGCGAGTGCTCGGCGTTTCGCATTTATGGCAATGACATCATTAACCGGGATTCCAATTTTTCCTCAAAAATATTAAAGCGTCCGCCACCTGGTTCTGTTTGAATGACGCCGTGATTTTGGTCGTTGGAAAAACTTAAACGAAAGGTAAAACTATGATTGCCGCTGCAACCTTATTCCCAGTGATGCTGTCATTTTTCATCTTCATTCCGCTGGTGCTACTTGTGCTGGCGGTATTCGCGTTTTGGCTCTGGATGCTGGTGGACTGCGCCGTCAACGAACCGAGTCAAGGCAACGACAAGATCGTGTGGATTCTCGTCATCATCTTCACACACTTCTTGGGCGCGCTGATTTACTTCTGTGCGCGCCGCCCGCAGCGGAGACGTGAAACCGTCGCGTAAATTAACCAGTCAGCTACCGGATTTTTTTTCGACCGTGACAGTCGGCTGGGTTCTGGTTTTACGCGCGGCGGGGCGGTCGCCGGATTGCATGGCTTGCACGAGTGCGATGAGGCAGATGGTGAACAGCGGCAGGCAACTCACATAGACTGCGGCTAGGGTGAGCCGGCGGCGGTCTATGGATTGCGACGCCCAAATGTCGCCGGTCTTACCCGCAAACTTGAAGACGAGTTCGTCCGTAGAGAGCTTCGGATTTGCTTCCGCAAACGTGCGGCCTTGGCTGGTGAATTCCGTGCCGACCACCACTTTGCTTTCGTTGTAATTCGCCGTCCATCCCAGCGTGAGTTGCTGGTAGCGAAAAAATGCGCCAACGCTGATTACGAGCGCGAGCAATGCCACCGCGCCCCACCGTAACGAATGGCGCGGCTGGTTCCAGCGGCGCGCGGCGAGGATTTCCAAACCCAGCACCACGGCCACGATGAATTGGCCGAGCCGCAGCCAGATTTTTTCGTCGGCAGCGGACACGCCGACGGGTGGCGGAAGCAGGAAGCCGCCGAGGATGCCAGCCAGCCAGAGCGCGCCTTGGGCGAGCAGCAGCCAACTTTTGCGCGCGGTTTGCAGCCAGCGTGAATTTTCGGAGCGCGGATTCATCTCGCAAAATTATTTCGTCGGCACGGTGAGGTCCACTTCCAAGCGCGTTTCGCCGTGGCCGCCGATGCCCATGGCGACGGGTTCGCTGGTGAACTTGTCCTTACGCGTCCACAATTTGTAGCTGCCGGGCGGAAGAATTTTTTCATCCGTGGGGCTGCTTTGGCGCGGGAAACGGTCGTGGGCACTATTCACATCAAACATTCCTTCGGACACAAAAAAAACTTCGTAGCCACTGGCTTCTTGACCATTCGCCTTGGTGTGGACTTTTACTTTAATCTCTTTGCCCAGGCCATCGCCGGAATTACGGCAGTTGTCCGCCTTGATCTGCATATCCGTGGCCACGCCGTGCAGCACCGCTAGGATTTTCGCCGCGTCTTTTTCGTTTCTGATTTTGTAGAGTTGCCAGTTGTCGGCTTTGAGCGCAGCGAGGTAGGCGTCATCGCGGGCATACTTCTGCGAACGGACGTGCGTATTGAACCACACATCCCATTTGTCATGGAGAAACTGCGCGTTGGTCTGGGTCTGCTGCGAAAGCTGGGCGGCCTCGGCATTGGTCGCACCAATGGTCGCCAATAATTTTTCCGTGGCCGCCTTCATGATGGCGAACTCGTGCCAGTAATCCGGCTGCGGATTGTAGGGTGGGGGATCGATTGGGGAGCCGTAGCGGTGGAGACCTATCGGGCCAGCCTGAAGTGTGGCGCAAGTGAAGATCAGGAAAAAAAATCCGGCCCCAAAAAAAACAGGCCGCCAGAACAAAGGTCCTCTGACCCGGGTTGAAAATAGTTTCATAAGCATACCTTTCGAGTTCCCAAATAGTTTCAAGGAGTCAAGTTGAGGCCGCATGGTGGCTCCGAAATGTCCGGGCGGCAACCAGAAAAAAGTTGGCGCGCAACGGTGCAGCTTGACGCCATGCTTGGTTCAGCACTGGGAGCGCTGGCATCTTGCCGGCGAGACAGCGTTGAACACGCCGGCTGGAAGCCAGCGCTCCCAGTAAGGAGCCGCGTTTGGAAAAATCAGGCGTTGCGGCTGCCAAGTGATTTGCTCGACAAATTTTTTTGAAAAATTATCCTCCGCGCATGACAAAACCGACTTTACTCGTTCTTGCCGCCGGCATGGGCAGCCGCTATGGCGGCCTCAAACAAATTGATCCCGTCGGCCCGAACGGCGAGACCATCATTGACTACTCTATCTTCGACGCGATGCGCGCCGGTTTTGGAAAATTGGTGTTCGTCATCCGCAAAGACATCGAACAACAATTCCGCGAAATCGTCGGCACGCGTTTCGAGAAACGCATCGCCGTGGAATACGCCTATCAAGAACTCGATAAATTGCCCGCGCCGCACACGCTGCCCGCTGGTCGCACCAAGCCGTGGGGAACGACGCACGCGATTCTCATGGCCGAGGGCGTGGTGAAAGAAAATTTCGCCGCCATCAACGCCGATGATTTTTACGGCCAGCACGCCTACAAACTGCTCGTGCAACATCTCGTCAGCGGCACGCCGGATTACGCGATGGTGGGATTTATTTTGAAGAACACGCTCTCCGATTTCGGCACCGTGGCGCGCGGCGTTTCGCGGGTGGATGGAAATAATTATCTGACGAACATCGTCGAGATGATGAAGATTGATCGCGACGGCAGCGGCGCGAAAGACACCGGCGCGGACGGCAAGATCACCAAGCTCACGGGCGACGAAGCCGTCTCGATGAATTTCTGGGGCTTCACGCCCGCGCTGTTCCCGCAGTTGCGAGTGGAGTTTGAAAAATTTCTCCAGCGCGCGGGCGGCGAACAAAAATCCGAATGTTACATTCCCGCCACCGTCGGTGATCTGGTGACGAGCGGACAAGCGAAGTGCAAAGTCCTGCGCTCGTCCGACTCCTGGTTCGGCGTGACGTATCGCGAAGACCGCCCGCAAGTTGTCGAGAGCATCCGCAAGCTGATTGCCAAAGGTGATTATCCCGAAAAACTTTGGACGTAAATCAAAGTTCAAATTTGTTTGCAACCGCCGCCTTCGGGCGGCGGTTTTGTTTTCGTCGCCAGTTCTAGCGATGGCTGAACGCCGCACGATGAGGTAACTTGCGGCACTGCCTCAATGAATTTTAACCGGATGTTTTTGCGCTGCGCTGTCGCCGGGCTTTGCCTGCTGTCGTCGTTGAATGTGTTTGCCAACGACGCAGGCGGCGGCACGAACGGCCTAGGCGCGAACGTCACCCTCTCCGTCAGCGGCGGCAACGTCACGCTCGCCAACGGCGTCATCACCGCCGTCATCGCCACGAGTTCCGCGCAGGTCACGTCGTATCTTTTTTACGGCACGCAAATGCTCGATACGTCCGGCAAAATTTATTACAGCATGGACGGCGGCACGAGCTACGAGAATCCCGGCAACTGCGTCTATTCCGTGACGACCAGCAACGCCGACATGGTGGACATTTCCTGCAAGGTCACTTGGGCGAACAACACGAACCGCGTTCACGCCTTCGACATTGACTGCCACTACGTTCTCCGGCGCGGCGACACGGGACTTTACGCCTACGCAATCTTGTCCCACCCCGCGAGTTATCCGGCCACGAGCGTCGGCGAATGGCGCATGGTCTGGAAACTCCCGCACAGCTCGACGGACTGGACGTTCGAGCGGATTTACGCCGATGCGATTCGCAACTGGTATTGGGGCAAATACACGGACTTCACCAGCGCGCAGGCCACGAGCATCGCGGAAGTCGTCAAGCTCACCACCGGCGTGCGCGCGGGACAATACGATTGCAAATACGAATACTCGCTCGAATACCAGCCCGCCGGTTGCTGGGGTCACGCGAGCGACACAAATAAAATCGGCGTGTGGTTCGTGCTCGGCGGCTACGATTATCTCAACGACGGCCCGATCAAAAACGATCTCGCGCTCGCGGAATCGTATTCGCTGATCCACTTCGGACGGAATCATTACAACTCGTCCAGCACCAGCGTGGCGGCGGGCGAGACGTGGTCGAAACTTTACGGACCGTTCCTCCTTTACTGCGACAAGACCACGACGAATTCAAATCCCGGCAACAATCTTTGGGCTGACGCCAAGACCCAAGTGCAGGCGGAAATCGCCGCGTGGCCGTATGTGTGGCTGACGAATTCCGATTATCCCGCCGCCTCCGCGCGCGGTGCCGTCAGCGGCAAGTTCATTGTCAACGACGCGCTCAAACCCGCGCTCGCCGCCGGCACGAACACTTGGATTGGCCTCTCGCAGCCGGACGCAGGCGGCAACTGGCAGTTTGAATCGAAGCGTTACCAGCAATGGGTTCATCCCGATACGAACGGAAATTTTGTCATCCCGTTCGTGCGCCCCGGCAGCTACACGCTCTCGGCGTTCACCGACGGCGCGGTGGGCGAATTCACTTTTTCCAACAGCGTCACCATCACCGCCAACACCACGAACGCGCTCGGCAACCTGACGTGGAGCGTGCCGCATCCCGGCGGACAGATTGTGTGGGAGATCGGTGTCCCCGACCGCCGCGCTGGCGAATTTCGTCACAGCACAAATTACTGGTATGCGTTCCTGTGGGAGACTTACTCAAATGATTTTCCGAATCCGCTCGAATACACCAACGGCGTGAGCAACTGGTCGAACGACTGGAACTACGCGCACCCCGGCTACCTCGTCGGCACCAACTGGTCCGCGTGGAAATGGCGGATTCATTTCAACCTCACGAACCTCCCGACCAGCGGCAGCGCCACGCTGACCTTCGCCTTCGCCAGCATCAACTACGGCGCGGTGCAGGTTTTTGTGAACGACGAAAATAATATTCTCGGCGAAGTCGCGCCCACCACCGCCGGCGGCGGCACCGGCGGCAACGCGCTCATCCGCGAGGGCAACCACGCCAAATACAGCCTCGGCTACCTCTCCGTGCCGCTCTCCTCGCTGCACGTCGGCTCCAATATCGTCACGCTC
>JANYCI010000197.1 GCA_025360325.1 Limisphaerales bacterium
AGCCGCGTAAAACTCACGAACATCAAAGATTGCGTGAAGCGTGGACTCGTGAAGGAAGGTCAAGATCCGCAGAAGGTCGCCGCCGACCAACTCATCAAAGACGGCGTGGATGTGTTGCACACCATCGGCGGCGATGACACAAACACCGCTGCGGCGGATCTGGCGAAATTTCTTAAGACGAATAATTACAATCTCACGGTCGTCGGTATGCCCAAGACGATTGATAATGACGTGATTCCGATTCATCAAAGTCTCGGCGCGTGGACGGCGGCGGAAGAAGGCGCGCATTATTTTGCGAACGTCGTTGCCGAGCACAATGCGAATCCACGGATGCTTATCATTCACGAAGTGATGGGACGCAATTGCGGTTGGCTCACCGCCGCGACCGCCGAGGAATACCGGAAATTCACGGGCACGATGAATTTTTTGCCCGACCTCGGTTTGAGCGAGGAACGCCGCGATGTTCACGGCATCTACATTCCCGAAATGACGCTCGACATCAAAGGCGAGGCCGCGCGGCTGCGGAAAATCATGGATAAACATGATTGCGTGAACCTGTTTATCTCCGAAGGCGCGGGTGTGGAAGCTATCGTCGCGGAAATGAAATCGCGCGGTGAAGAAGTTCCACGCGATGCGTTTGGTCATGTGCGTTTGGACAAAGTAAATGTCGGCGCGTGGTTCTCGAAACAATTTGCCGAACTGCTCGGCGCGGAAAAAACTTTGGTGCAGAAGAGCGGTTATTACAGTCGCGCCGCCGCTGCGAATGCTGCTGATCGCAAGCTCATCAAACGTTGCGCGGTGAAAGCCGTGCAATGCGCGCTCGCTGGCAAAGGTGGCGTCGTTGGCGAAGACGAGGAACACGGCAAACAACTTCGCGCAATCGAATTCGAGCGCATCAAAGGCGGAAAACCTTTCAACATCAAAGCGAAGTGGTTTGTGAAATTACTCAAGGACATCGGCCAGCCGATGGGTAAGACCGTGGTCGTGAAACACTGACTCCGATTGGCGATTTCAACGGGAGGTTAAGTTGCCGTGAGGCGCTTGGCTTCCCGTTTTTTATTTTGGCGGTGACGCCGTTACTTTGTCGCCGGCGCGTAATCGTGCCACAACCATTCCAACGCTTCGGGCAGGGTTTGTTGTTTCACGGCGCGGTCGGTGTGGCCGGCGTTGCGGGCGAAGAGGAACTGATAATGATAGCCCTTCTCCGCAAGAACCTTCGCCATGTTTTCGTTGGCGACAACCCAGTCGTGCATATTATCGCGCATGGGGTTCGCGTTGAAATTATCCCGGTCGCCCACTTCCATCCAAAGGCGGATGGGTTTGGTGGGGTTGTTGGGAATCAGCGTTTCATGAAATCCCCACGCGCCGTGCGGGGTTTCGTCGTTGTGCGGCCACTGCTGGTTCACGTAGGTGCCGGAATACGTCAGCACGCGGTGATACAGTTCGGGATGATACCACGCCATGATGAGCGCGCAGGAGCCGCCGGAACTGCCACCCATCGTCGCGCGGGCGGCGGGGTCTTTGGTGAGCTTCACGCTGCATTTGCTTTCCACGAGCGGCAGCACTTCGGTCTCGACGAACTCGGCGTATTTGCCGGACATGGTGTCGTATTCCAAACCGCGTTCGCTGCCTTGCGCATCGCCGCTGCCGTTGGCGATGGAGATGGCGATCATCGCGGGAACTTTTTTCTGGGCGATCAAATTATCCAATGCGGTGAACAGCGCGCGATCCGGTCCATCCGCGCCGACGATGAAGGGGGCCTCCGTGCCCACGACGTATTGCTTGGGCACATAGACCGAAACCTTGCGCGTGTAGGGCGCGGGATGGCTGGAGACGACCCGCAGGCGCGCGGGGTTGTTTGTGTCCGGCTGGCCAAACGTGTTCGGGTCGCGCGCGATACCGGGATAAAATTTGCTGTCGGCGGAACTCATCGTGAAATTGTAAATCATTCCCTGCGGCACATTTGTGTTGACGACCATTTCTGGCGCGGGCTGGTGCGTCGGACCGATAATAAAATTTCCTTCGGCATCAGCGGACGGAACTTCGCCGTCGGGCAGTTCCTTCGCTGCGGCAAATCCCGGTGTGTGCGGGTCGCGCGTGGGCGGTGGTGTGCGTGGCGGGCGATTGGTGGATTGCGCGACGGCCGGAACGAGCGCCAGAAAAATCATTGCCACAGAGATATGTAGAATTAGAGTTTGTTTCATGGAATCAATGACGGCGGCGGTGAGATTGAGTTACTACATTTCTTCCAGAACCTCGGCAAGCGGGGCGCCATATTCCGGTTCTGACGAAGCTTGAAACCTTGTTTGATTTTGGATGCTACAAATATCCCACGCCTGACGGCGCTAAAATGAATCCCAACGGGATTCAAATCCATCAGCCCAAGGTTGGCGGTTCCGCCTTCGCTGCGCTACGGCGCGACAAGCCGCGCCTACCCTGGGAAACCGTTCCCAAAATTCATCAACTCTGCAGGAGTTGAATCAAATCCACCGCTGTTCCCCGGCGCGCGGCTGTGGCAACGCCCAGCCGCAGCATGTCCAAACTCCCTGCGCGTTAAAATCATTCTCACCCAATACTTTTCCCGCATCACGAATTTTCAATTTTCTTCGCGGCACGCTGCTCGGCGAAAAAACTTTGCAGCAACGCGCGACATTCTTCCAACCGCACGCCGGACGTGATCTCGCAGCGATGGTTCAACGTCGGAAACTGCAATAGATTCAAGGCTCCGCCCGCTGCGCCGCCTTTCGGATCGCCCAGACCAAACACCACGCGCGCGAGCCGCGTGTGCACCACTGCGCCCGCGCACATCGGGCAAGGTTCCTTGGTGACGTAGAGCGTGCAATCGGTGAGCCGCCAGTCGCCCACGGCATTTTCTGCCTGCGTGAGCGCGAGCATTTCTGCGTGCGCGGTGGCGTCCTTGAGCAGCTCCACTTGATTAAAAGCGCGGGCAATAATTCTGCCTTCGCGCACCACCACCGCGCCGACGGGAACTTCCTCGCGCTCGTAAGCCTTCGCCGCCTGACGCAACGCTTCGCCCATGAAATAATCGTCGCTGTGCAGGTCAATGATCGGTTCGCTCATGCGCCTAAAATGCCGCGAACGGCGCGCGGTGTCCCGATAATTTTTTTCGCCGCTTTCAATTACCGTAGTTGAACGGATCGGATAATTTCACATCCGTTGCCAGATTCGTATCCGTCAGTGTTTTTAGAAACGCGACGAGCGCGGCTTTTTTATCTGCCGTGAGATTCAGCCGCAACGGCGCACCGCCCGGCCCACGCAACGGCAGCGAAAGATTCGCGTTGCTCACCACGCCGGAATTGTAAAATTCCACGACCTGTTCTAGATTCGTCATGCGGCCATCGTGCATATACGGCGCGGTCAATTCGATGTTCCGCAGCGACGGCACTTTGAATTTTCCAAGCTCCGCCGCCACGCCGCTGATGCCGCCGATGCCTTTATCCACGAGGGGAAATTCCAAACCGTTGTTATCAATAATTGTCGTCTGCACAAAATTATCCGTGATATGACAGACGGAACAGGTGACGGCGGGTGTGTTGTTCTGCCCAAAAAAAAGTTGGCGGCCTAAATTTTCCTGCGTGGTGAAGTTCGCAAAATTGTTCGTCACGCCGATGTCGTATTTGGATTGAGTGGAAACGATGGAGCGGACGAATTGTGCAAGCGCGCGGGAAATGCGATTCGTATTCACGTCCGGCGAGCCGAATGCTTGCGCGAAGAGATTCGTGTAGAACGGCTCGGCGGCGAGGCGGTTCGTGAGTGCGGCGAGCGTCATGCCCATCTCGATCGGATTTTGGATCGGCAGCAAGGTTTGTTCTTCCAGGGTGGCGGCGCGTTCGTCCCAGAAAAATTTCTTCCGCTGATACCAACGCGCGTTGCTCAAGCCCATCGAGTTTCGCGTGCCGAGACTTCCATCATGTCCCGCACTGAACTGGCGCAGATCAGAAAATCCGTGCGCTTGCTGATGACATGAAGCGCAGGAAATACTTTGGTTGGTGGACAGCCGCCGATCATAAAACAATACGCGTCCCAGCAGCGCACCCGCGTCGCTATTGGTGTTATTGCTGGTCATGTTGTCCTCGGCGAGAATGGGATTCACGAGGAACGTCGTAGGCAGCGACGGCGAAGCGTAATTAAAATTTGTCGCGGGCAACACGAGCGCGTTGGTCGTGGCACTGATAATGGTCTGGCGCGTGACGTCGTAAAAAATGCGGTAAAAATAATTTTCCGCGCCGTTCGTGTAGCTGCGATGGTAGCTGCCGTTGAAAACTTTTAGGCTTTCCACTTCCGCCCAACTGGTGAGATTGCTGGAGCCTTGCACGATCCAAACTTGGTCACCCGCGTTGCTGATGGTCAGGCTCGTCACGCTGCCATTGGTGTGGGTGAGGCTCAACGTGGCGGCGGGTGCCAGCGCGGTGGCGGCGAGGAGTTGCGTGGCGGCGGTGAAGGTCAGCACGAGGCTGGCGGCGAAGTGGGTGAGTGGTTTCGCTTTCATGTCCTCACTTTGCTCCAGCGAACCTTAAGGACGGATTAAGTAGGGGGAAATTTTTTTGATTCGCAGCTTTCACCGATTCACACAGATTAGATTTTTGATCGGCGAACATCCGCGAAAGCTGCGGACAAAGTTGGTGAACGGAACAATTTTATTTTTCTCGCGCCGACCGTTCCTGATAACAGATTGCCACGCGACGCGATCTTTGTTATCGGTTGCATCACCAATCCCCATGAAAACCAACCCACTTAAAATCATTCTCCTGCTGTTGGTCATTTGTTTGTGCGGCCAAATGAAACTTGTCGCGCAGACAGCGGCGGATGCTTCGATGCTGCTTACCGTCGAGGGGCAGGTAAGTATTTCGCGCGCTGGCACGACGGCCTGGCTCGCGGCGACGACGAATTCCGTTTTGCAAAACGGCGACCGTCTCCGCACCGGACTCCGCAGCCGTGCGGTGGTGCGGCTCGCGAATCTTTCCGTGGTGCGCGTGAACGAACTCACCACCTTCCTCGTGCAGCCGCCGTCGGCTCCGGGCAAAACGGCGAAGCTGAACGTGCAGTCCGGCTCGACTTATTTTTTCAGCCGCGAACGGCCGGCGGACGTGGAGTTCAGCACGCCGCTGTCGTCCGGCGCGATTCGCGGAACGGAATTCAATCTCGCCGTGAGCGATGATGGTCGCAGCGTGGTGACGCTGATTGACGGAGCGCTTTCAATTTCCAATTCGCTCGGCGCGCTCGACATCGGTTCCGGTGAGGAGGCCACGGTTGAACCCGGACAAGCACCGAAGAAAACCGCCGTCATCAATGCGGTGAATGTGATTCAATGGTGCTTGTATTATCCCGGCGTCGTGGATGTAAACGAACTCGGTTTGTCCGCCGCCGAGCAGTCAGACCTCGCGGCCTCGCTCGCCGCGTATCGCAGCGGTGATTTACTTGCGGCGATGGCGAATTATCCGGCGGTGCACGTGCCGTCATCCGATGCGGAGAAAATTTATTGCGCGCAACTGCTGCTCGCCGTCGGGCAGGTGGAGCAGGCGGACGCACAACTCGCTTTGCTGAACGCGTCATCACCGCTCGCGGGCGCATTGCGCGAAGTCGTGGCGGCGGTGAAAAATCAAACGTGGGTGCGCGGTGCGGCCTCAACGCTGGCGAGTGAATGGCTGGCGGATTCCTATTATTTGCAGTCGCGCGGAAATTTGAATGAGGCGTTGGCAGCGGCGCGGAAAGCCGTGGCGCAATCGCCGAACTTCGGTTTTGGTTGGGCACGCGTGGCGGAATTAGAATTCAGTTTTGGTCGCGTGACAGCGGCGAATGTGGCGTTGGACAAAGCGCTGCAACTTTCCCCGCGCAACGCCGAGGCGGTTTCGCTGAAAGGATTTTTGTTCGCCGCGAAAAATAAAACGGCGGAGGCCCGCAAACAATTTGACGAGGCCATCGCGCTCGACGGCGCGCTCGGCAATGCGTGGCTAGGGCGCGGACTCATCCGCATTCACAGCGGCGATGCGGCGGGCGGGCGGCAAGATTTGCAAGTCGCGGCCACGGTGGAGCCGCAGCGCGCGGTGTTGCGGAGTTATCTCGGCAAAGCCTTCGCCAATTCTCGTGACAATGTTCACGCGAAAAAAGAATTTGCCCTCGCGCAGAAACTCGACGCGAACGATCCGACGGTGTGGCTTTACTCAGCGTTGTTGGACGAGCAGGAAAATAAAATCAACGACGCGGTGAACGACCTGGAAAAATCGCAGTCGCTGAATGACAACCGGAAAGTCTATCGCTCACAGTTGTTGCTGGATCAAGATCGCGCAGTGCGCGGTGCGAACTTGGCGAACATTTACCGCGATGCTGGCATGGAGGACGTGAGCGTGCGCGAGGCGGTGAAGGCGGTGAATTCCGATTACGCAAATTATTCTTCGCACCTTTTTCTCGCGAACAGTTATTTCGATCTGCGCGACCGGAACGGCATCAACTTGCGTTACGAGACGCCGTTTCAAACTGAGTATCTCGTCGCGAATCTGCTCGCGCCGGTTGGGGCGGGGACGTTGTCGCAGCAGGTATCGCAGCAGGAATATTCAAAATTATTCGAGCGCGATCATGCGGGCGTGAGTTCGGACACGAAGTATGTGAGCCATGGCGACTGGTATCAGAACACGGTGGAATATGGCGATTTCGGCAACACCGCGTTTGCCTTCGAGCAGGATTATTCTAAAACCCACGGCTACCGTCCGAACAGCGATCAAGAGGACACGCTTTACGATTTCAAACTCAAGCAACAACTCACGTCGCAAGACAGCGTGTTCGGGGAAGTGGAATTTCGGAAAACTACCGGCGGCAATTTGGCTCAATACTACAATCAGGTGAGCGCGGCGGCGGCACCGCTCCGGTTCGACGACCAGCAGCAACCGATTGTCGTTGCTGGGCTGCATCACGAATGGTCGCCGGGCGTGGACACGCTCGTGCTCGCGAGCCGGCTGGATGACACTTACACCGTTAATGATCCGCTGCAGTTGGCTTTTCTGACGGGCAAGGATGTTGCGGGCGGACCGATCACACAGTTTCTCCCGTTTCAAACGGCCAAAAATTATTACCGCAGTTCACTAGAAATTTATTCCGTCGAGGCGCAGCAAATCTGGCAGACGCATCACTTCACCACCATCGTGGGAGCGCGGTGGCAGAACGGCGGTTTTGACACTCAAAATAATCAGGATAATGGAACTCTGGCTTTGAATTTTTTGCCGAACGTGCTCGCGCGACAGAATATTTCCACCAAGTTCAACCGCGAAAATATTTATGCCTATGAGCAATGGCAACCGCTCGACACCGTGCGCTTCATCGGCGGCTTGAGTTATGACCGGCTGGTGGTTCCCGAAAATTTCCGCGCTGCGCCGGTCTCGGCGAAATCCGAAACGAGTTTTCATCTGTTGCCCAAGGCGGGAATTATCTGGACGCCATTGCGGGACACAACGCTGCGCGCGGGTTATTCACAATCCGTCGGCGGCGCGAGTTTTGACCAGAGTTTTCAACTGGAGCCGTCGCAGGTGGCGGGCTTCAACCAGGCGTTCCGCAGTTTGATTCCTGAATCCGTGGCGGGCGCAAATGCGGGCGCGACGTTCACGACCTATGGCCTTTCGCTGGAACAAAAATTGCCGACCAAAACTTATCTGGCGGTGGAAGGCAGTCTATTGAAATCAAAAGTGGCGCGGCAGGACGGCACCTATGAATTCAATGACCAAGGCGGGCCGTTCCTAAATTCTACGCGTGAAAATTTGGATTATTCCGAATGGGCGGTCACCGGCTCGGCGCATCAACTAGCCGGACGCGATTGGACGTTCGGAGCGGTCTATCGTTTGAGCCACGCCGAGTTGCTGGACACGTTCCCTGAAATTTCAGCAGCGGCAATTGCTGCGGGTGGCGGTGTTTTTTCCGCACGCAATAATTATCGCGGCGTATTGCAAACGCTCGATTTGCAAACCATCTGGCAGCATCCCACTGGGGTGTTTGCCCGGCTCGACACGGTCTGGACGCATCAAGACAACCAGGGTGATTACGCCGCGCTTCCGGGTGATGACTTTTGGCAATTGAACCTGTCGGCTGGCAAACGTTTTTTTCATCGCCACGCGGAACTCACCGTGGGCGTTTTGAATCTGACTGGGCAAAACTACCACTTGAATCCGTTGAATCTATATTCCGAAACGCCGCGTGACCGGACGTTCTATATGCAGTTCAAATTTCAGTTCTGAAATTCACCGATAATCTATCCGCAGCATGATTGGTCTGGTCGGGGTGGGCAGCCAGTTAAGGTCGTTCGTTGCCGCTATGACGAAAGTATATTTATTAGTCACCAGATTACTTTGCAAGGATACCATTGCCTGCCAGTTGTTGGCGGCGGTTCCGACATTCGTTGCTAACGCTGCGAAAGTAGGGATTGGCGTTGTATATTTCCGAAGCAACATGACCGTGTGGATGTTGGTGCTTTGATCCGTGGAGAAAGTATAACTGTTGGTCGGCCCGCAGACGACGTAAGTGCCGTTGGTTGGGATCAGCGTGTTGGCGGTGCTCACCGAGTAGTTGCCCAGCGTGGCACCTTGGTTGGTGGCGTTCAAATTTAAGGCGCTCTGGGAAAGTAGAATGCCCGGGGTCACCGAGATGGGATCTGGGATGACTCGTTCCACTTGCGTCAGCCGCACAAACATCTGGCTGTTGGTAAATAAATCCATGGGAATAGTCATGTAGCGTCCGGCCGTGGGCATGGCGGCATTAGTTCCCGTCAACGTCGTGTCAAAAATGGGAAACAACGCGTAAGCCCACGCTGGCGGCGGGTTACTAACGCCCAGCGTGGAGGGGGCGGCACCCAGATTATCCGCCACTTGAATGGCAAAATCACGCGGGGTGCGCTGCCACTTGGCCACCAAGTTGTTGGAATAAACGGAAACGCTCAAGGTAGGAACAATGCCAGTGCCGGGAAGGGTTCCGGCTAGGCCGAAACTATCCACGCTCGCTTTGATGGGATAGCCGTTGGTGTGCGAGGTGACGGCGATGCCGACGGACATGGTGTCGTTAACCGTATTTGTGAACGCGCCGCAAGGCGTCCAAGCGATACCATTGGAGCCGTAGTAAACAACGAAGGTGTTATTGGTGCGCGTCAGCCGCAGCCAGCCGAGTGAGTTCAGTTGCGGCGGTGAACCGAACGGCAGGGCCGCGCTGTTGGTCAGGCTGCGGGCGAGGATCAGCACCCGATTGGTGTTGAAAACCGGATCAACCGCTGTGAAACCAATGGCGACGGAGCGCGCGTCGGCAGCCGTGGATTCGCGGGCCATGAGAAACGCCTTGGTGCCGAAGTTGGTGAACTGAAGTGATGTGAAATTGGCCGCTGCTTCAAAGTCGCCGACGGTATTTTGAAAAATGAACTGGCAATGATCATTCACGCCGCCGATCTCCGAGCCGCTGGCGGTGACTTGGAACGCATCGCGGTAAAAACCAATGACGCTGCCCGGCGCAGTCGGGTCGCCCGCCGTGCCGATGTTGGCGCTGAACAAGTCACCCAAATATCCCGTCGCACTGGCCACGATGTTACTGCCGACGAAATCCAGCACGTTGGAAACGCCGACCGCAAAAAATTCACTCACCGGCGTATCCACATACAACACCACCGTTTGTTCGTCTGACAGCAAGGTCGCGTTGGTCACGTTGATCCCGGCCCCTGATAATACTTTGCTGTAAACCGTGTAGTTGGTTTTGTTGTTAGCGGATGCACCCTGCACCAGATCACTGAAATGAACGGCCAGGATGCTGCCATCTACGCTATGCACTGACAAAGTGACGGGGGAAATTGGCAGCATGGTTGCAGAAATGATCACGGTGACAAAACCGCCCGCGCTGCCAAAGGTGTAGCTCAAACCCGCCTGCGGGTTGGCCACCGACAGAGCCCCAATGCCGGTGCCGCCAATCGCGCCGCTGTATTGGAACAGATTGTAAGTGCCCGGCGTCGTGAACGGCGTGGTGGTGCCGACTTGATACAGGTTGATGGCACCGCCGTTGAAGACCAGCGCGTTCACGTTCGCCACGCTCACTAAATCATTCGCACCGACGGCGAATTCAAAATTGTTGGTCGCGCCAATACTCAAGCTCAAGCCAGACACCGTGAGGGTGCCGGTGGATCCGCTGTTGCCGGGAGCCAGAACGCCGCCACTGGCGATGTTCACCGTGCCGTTCAAAACTGAACCCTTGCCGGTTAGAATGTGGCCTGCGCTGACGGTGTAACCGCCCGCCAGCACATTGAAAGTCGCACCGTTATCCACGGCCACAGTCGGCGAATTGTTAATCGCGCCGGAGCCGCTCAAGGTCAGGGTGCCAGCACTGATGAGAGTATTGCCGTTGTAGGTGTTGGCGGACGAGAGCACCAGTGTGCCGACGCCGATTTTGGTCAGAGAGCCTGTGCCGCTCAAGATGGCGCTGATGGTCGCGACTTTGGTTCCGCCCAAAGAATTCACTTGGACGAAGCTGTTGTTCAAGGTGAGCGTGTTGCCGGCATTGCCGTTGTTATCCAACACCCAGCCGGCGGGGGTATTGGTGGTGCTGTCGCCGAAAACCAGCCCGGTCAAGGTGCGCGCAGAATCCAGATGCACCGTGTTGTCCGCCGTGATGTTGAGGGTGGAGAAATCGGCAGTGAAACCAGCACCATTGGCCACGGTGCCGCCCGACCAATTGGCGATGGCGCTCCAGAGACCGCCGCTGGAAGTATTGCTCCAAGTGCCGTTGGCGGCCTGCGCGGAGCCACTCACCAAGGCGAG
>JANYCI010000238.1 GCA_025360325.1 Limisphaerales bacterium
ATGTCCGATGGAACTTTCGACTTATTTCCGCATCAATGCCGCGAAGTCCGGTCAGTTTGAGCGCACGCTCATCATCGCCGACGAAGGCGCGAGCGTGAGCTATCTCGAAGGTTGCACCGCACCGATGCGCGATGAAAATCAGTTGCACGCGGCGGTCGTGGAACTCGTCACGCACAACGACGCGCAGATCAAATACAGCACGGTGCAAAACTGGTATCCGGGCGATGAAAACGGCGTGGGCGGCATCTACAATTTCGTGACCAAGCGCGGTTTGTGCAAAGGCAAAAATTCGCGCATCACTTGGACGCAAGTGGAGACCGGCTCAGCGATCACTTGGAAATATCCGAGTTGTATTTTGCTGGGCGATGGTTCGAAGGGAGAATTTTATTCCGTTGCTGTCGTGAATAATATGCAGCAGGCCGACACCGGCACGAAGATGATTCACATTGGTAAGAACACGAAAAGCACCATTATTTCCAAGGGTATTTCCGCTGGTCGCGGACAAAATAGTTATCGTGGCCTCGTCGAGATTCGCAAGAGCGCGGAGAACGCGCGCAACTTTTCGCAGTGCGACTCGATGCTCATCGGCGCGAAGTGCGGCGCGCACACGTTCCCGTATATCGAAGTGAAGAACACCACGGCGAGCGTGGAACACGAAGCCTCCACCTCGAAGATCGGTGAAGACCAGATTTTTTATTGCAACTCGCGCGGCCTCGCCACGCAGGACGCGGTCAACATGATCGTGAACGGCTTTTGCAAAGAAGTGTTCAAGGAACTGCCGATGGAATTCGCTGTCGAAGCGCAGAAACTTTTGGGTGTGAGCCTCGAAGGCAGCGTGGGTTGAAATTACCGTGAAGGCGAAGCTTTATCTCGAAACCACCATCGTCAGCTATTTGGTCGCGCGGCCAAGCCGCGACCCTGGTTTATGCGCCGACCAAAAAATGACGCATCAATGGTGGAGCAAACGTCTGCATGATTTTGAAATCTGCATCTCGGATGTGGTGTTGGCCGAAGCGGCGGCTGGCGATGCCGCCGTGGCAAAGAAGCGGTTAAAAGTGCTGGCGGAATTTTCCGTGCTGCCCGTCACGCCGCAATCAGAGAAGTTCGCTCGTGAACTAATCAGACTTGGCATTCTGCCCGCTAAAGCAGCGGCGGATGCCGCCCATGTGGCGATTGCTGCAGTTCAAGGCGCGCATTTTTTGCTGACGTGGAACTGCCGCCACCTTGCCAACGCGGAGATTTTAAGAAAGGTCGAAAACTATTTGAAAAGCAACGGCTGCGAACACCCAATGGTTTGCACCCCGCGTGAACTTATGGGAACATTTGACATATGAAAAATGAAATTCTCGAAGAAGCCTGGCGCGTCAAGGATGCGCTGGCCGCGAAATATAATTACGACGTGAAAGCCATGTTGCGCGACATGATGGAGCGGCAGAAAACTTCCGGCCACCGCTATGTGGACTTGAGCAAGCCGCGCCGCAAAACGGCGGTGAAGAAACTGGCGCACGCGTGAATCAAACCAGCAACAAATTCGCCGTCGAAGCGTAGAAACTTTTGGGCGTGAGCCTCGAAGGCAGCGTGGGCTGATTATTAAATGCCACAGATGGGCACAAATGAAACACAGATAAAAATTTCACTGCGGAATCTGTGTTTCATCTGTGAAAATCTGTGGCTAGAAAATTTAGAATATGAGCAAGCAACCAATTCTTGAAATCAAAAACCTCCACGCGGGCGTGGAAAATAAAAAAATCCTCAAAGGCTTCAGCCTGACCATCAACGCGGGCGAAGTCCACGCGTTGATGGGCCTCAACGGCTCCGGCAAAAGCACACTCGCCGCGATTCTCGCCGGGCGCGAGGGCTACGACGTGACCGAGGGCACGGTGAATTATCTCGGCAAAGATTTGCTGGAACTCGACCCCGAAGAACGCGCCCGCGAAGGTGTGTTTCTCGCGTTTCAGTATCCGGTGGAAATTCCCGGCGTGAACAGCACCTATTTTCTCAAGGCCGCGCTGAACGAAATCCGCAAGCACCGGGGCGAGCCGGAACTCGACGCGATTGAATTTCTCGCGCTCGTGAAAGAAAAAATCAAGGTGATGGAATTGAGCGAAGACCTGCTCAAGCGCTCGGTCAATGAAGGTTTTTCCGGCGGCGAAAAGAAACGCGCCGAGATTTTCCAGATGGCCGTGCTCGAACCGAAGCTCGCGATTCTCGACGAGACGGATTCCGGCCTGGACATTGACGCGCTGAAAATCGTTTCCAGCGGCGTGAACAAACTGCGCCGCGCCGATTCTTGCCAGCTCGTCATCACGCACTATCAGCGCCTGCTGAATCACATCGTTCCCGATGTCGTCCACGTCATGGCGGATGGCCGCATCGTGAAATCCGGCGGCAAAGAACTCGCGCTGGAGCTTGAGGCGAATGGTTACGATGGAATTCTCAAGAGCCTTTGAGTAAGCTGCGCGCATGAAATTAGACGAAGCCCAGCGGCAGGCGGTGAGTAAATGGATTTCTGAAGGCGCAAAACTTTCCGAGATTCAAAACCGTCTCGCTGCCGAATTCGGCATCAAGCTCACCTACATGGAAGCGCGCTTCCTCGTGGACGACTTGAAGCTCACGCCCAAAGACCCGGAGCCGCCGAAGGTCATCGCGCCCCCCGCCGCCGCGCCCGCGTCTCCGCTCGCCACCACGACGGTTCCTGCCGGAGAAATACCCGTGGCCGATGAAGTCCTGCCCCCTCTCGGTGGCAATGTTTCCGTGAACGTGGATCAAATCACGCGTCCCGGCGCAATGATCAGCGGCAAGGTGAATTTCAGCGACGGCCAGATCGCCGACTGGTATCTCGATCAAACTGGTCGCCTCGGCGTCGTGCCGAAAGTGGCTGGCTACAAACCGACGGCTGAAGACGTGAAAAATTTCCAGCTCGCGTTGCAGCAGGAGATCGCGAAATTGGGTTACTAAAGTTCTGCCCAAAACAAAAACGCCGCGTGAAAAATCACGCGGCGTTTTGCGTTATTGAAACATTACTTCACCGGCGCGAGGTCCGCACCGATCGCGCGTTCGAGCTTCGCACGGGCGGACACATAATCATGTTGCGCCTGAATCTGCGTGGTGCGCGCCTGCGTCAGCGCGGTTTCGGCATTGAGCACGTCGAGCTGCGTGCCGGTGCCCGCGTCGGTGCGGGCCTTCGCTTCACGCAACGATTCTTCGGCCATCTCTTGAACTTTGCCTTGAGACTCCAGCGTCTCCCGCGCTTGCACGAATTCCGAATACGCCGTGCGCACGCCGAGTTCGATCTGCCGCGAACCGTCAGTGAGTTCCGTTTTGGATTTTTCGTAAAGCGCCTTCGCTTGCAGAACTTTTCCGTGCGTGAGCAGGCCGTCAAAAAAATTCCAGTTCAACTGCGCGCCCGCGTTCCAGCCGCGAATGTCGTGATCCAATTCAATCGGCGGCGTGAACTGCGCGTTACGCCAGCCGTAGCCCGCGAACAAATCCACGCTCGGCTTGTAGCCGGACTTGGCATTCACGATGTTGAGCTTTTTCAAATCCACATTTTTTTTCAGCGAGGTCAATTCCGTCCGCTGCGTGAGCGCCTGCTGGATGGCGTCGGGCAGATTGATTTGCCACGGCGCGGTCGCGAGCGTGTCGGTGAGATTGAGCGGAATGTCTTCCCAAATTTCGCGCGGCAGGTCGTAGCCCATGTCGTTCACGAGATTATTTTTGGCGATGCGCAGCGCGTTGCGCGCGGCGATGAGCGTGGGCCGTTCGTTGGCGACGGAAACTTCCGCGCGCAGCACGTTGAAATGCGGCACGGTGCCGGCATCAAAACGGTGCTGCTGGTCGGCGCGCTCCTGATCCAACAGTTTCACCGAGGCTTCGCGGACGGAAACCTGCTGCTGTGCGAGCAACACGTCGTAATACGCCAGCCGCACCTGCAAGAGCGCATCGGCCACGGACGTGCGATACACCGCGAGCGCCTGTTGCTTCGTGGCGTCCGCCGCGCGGATCGCCGCGACCATGCGCCCGCCCATGTAGATGGACTGCGACAGTTGCACGCCCGCATTCCAGTTTTGCTTGGGCTGGTCAAACGCGCCGAACTGCTCGACTGATTTCGGGTCGGCGGCCTTGTATTGGCCGGAGCCGGTCAACTGCGGCAACGCCACCGCGCGCGTCTGCACCACGAGGCCGTGCGCGGCTTCGAGATCGTTTTTCGCCTTTAGAATCGCGGAGTTTTGCGTGATCGCAGTATTCAGCGCATCGGCCAACGAAAGCGGGCGCGTGAGCCAGCCGGTGGAACTCGTCTCGCTTGCGTGAGCGGAAAAAATGTGCGCCGCCATCAAAACCGTGAGTCCGAAAATTATTTTTTTCATTTTCATGTTCCCAAAAATTTATTTTTTCACCGCGCGAAACGGCTTTAAGCCTGCCAACGAAAACTTGGTGATATGTTCGGCCAACTCGTCCAGCGATTTCTGGTCAAAAGTCTGATCCGGGTGCAGCCGCTCCACCACCGCGCGGCTGTGACAATAAAAAACACACTGGCTCACCACACTGAAACTGCACCGAGGCACGCGGTCGTCCTCCACGCGGCAACCGAGCAGCTCCGCGATGATTTCCCAAAGGTGTTCAGACATCGGGCGAATTTTTTCTGCCACGATAAAATCCAGCGCCGCCGTCGGCTCTGTCATCTCTCGCAACATCAGCAGGCCGTGCCAGGAGGCGTCGCCCTTGTTGAAAATGCGTTGCAGCAGCGCCGAAATAAAAGCGTGAAGCTGCTTCTCCGGCGGCAGGTCCGCGCTTTTACGCAGTTGCGGAAACCGTTCCAATTCCTTCTGCTGCGAGTAGCGGAACACTTCCAAATAAAGTTTTTCCTTGTCGCCGAAATGATAGTTCACCGCCGCGATGTTGGCCCCGGCGCGCTGGCAAATTTCCCGCACGGTCGCACTGCGGAATCCGCGCTCGGCGAACACCTCGCCCGCCGCCTCCAGTAATTGCTGGCGCGTCTGGGCCTGTTCGGCGGCGATGGCGGGAACGTTCAACTTCATTTTCAAACAGATAATTCAAACATTTGTTTGACACGTCAATCAAAATCTTGTTTTGTCTCGGTAACGAACAGGCGGCGCGAAGGTGTGGTGGCAGTTTTCGCGCTGCGAAAACTCCGTCGCCGAGCGCAGCGTCAGGCGACGGCCCGGGCGGACGGGGCGCGAACTTTACCACGTTCGGGCCGTCCGCTGTTGCGCGGACGGAATTGTCGCAGCGCGACAATTTCCACCAGAAAAATTTTATGCGACGGTTACAACTCATTTCCATCCTCGCGCTCGCGGGACTCCTCGCGGGCTGTGGTAAAAATTCCTCCGGCGATTTTCAAGGCTACGTCGAAGGCGAATACGTCTATGTCGCCGCGCCGCTCGGCGGCACCTTGATCAATCTCAACGTGGCACGCGGCGATTCCGTGACGAACGGACAGATTCTTTTTGAACTCGAACGCGCGTCCGAAGCCGCCTCGCTCGTGCAGGCGGGGAAAAATCTGGCGCTCGCCAAAACTAACCTGAATTTTTCCGAGACAACCTTTCAGCGCAATCTCGTGCTGCGCGAAAATCCGGCGGGCATCATTTCCGCGCAGGATCTCGACATGTCACGCGCGCAACGCGATGCCGACGATGCACAAACCGCCGTGCAAGCCGCTGCGCTGGAAAAATCCAAATGGTCGTTCGAGCAGAAGCAGCAGTTCGCGCCTGCCGCCGGGCAGGTTCACGACACGCTGTATCGGCAGGGCGAGTTTGTCGCGGCGGGCAATCCCG
>JANYCI010000010.1 GCA_025360325.1 Limisphaerales bacterium
GAGGAAGCCTTGAAACACATCGTCCGGGCTGTTCGTGATGGACAAGATCAGTCGGGGTTGGCCGAGGATGATTTCAAATTTTTCAGACGGCTCATCCGGCCAGCGGCGCGCGTTTGCCGTCGGCGTGTGCTGTAAGTTCCACGTCACCATGTCAGATGTCGCACGTCGCACTCCATGATTAAACGGAAACCACGAGCCGTCATAGTCATAAGGCCCCGCTGGCGAATGGATGTGACCCTCGCCGTAATTGGACGTGGCGCGCAGGGCATAACCGCCCGGCACTTTCGCCGTGAACCCGATGCCGGGAATGGAAACGCTGTCGCGGAAATGCTTGATCTGCACCGTCGTTTTGATTTGGCCGTTCGCATCTGGCGGTTGCGGAACTTCATGCACAAACTCGATGCTGCCTGCGAGCGTTGCGCCGTGCGCATTCGTCACGCAAAAAACTTCGCGCGGCGCGGAGGCCTTGAATGTCTGCGGCGTCTGTGTCCAATGCTCGCGGATTTGCGCCGTCGCCGCCTCCGCCTCCGCCGCACTGAAACCATCCGCCTCCTTGAACCACCAAGTGAATGACGTGGAGGTGTGCAGCTTTCCCGCTTGATAGCGCGAGAACACGCCGACGTCAGTGTTCACGATTTCTCCGTCGGGCTGGCGGGTGATCTGGCGAAACTTCTCGCCCGGCAGCAGCGTTGAATCCGACCACACATCCACGGTGCGCGTGTCCGTGGTTGTGCCGACCAACTGATTCGTCGCCCGCGCGAGCAGGATGGTTTTTATCGGCAAAGGAATTCGCGGGGCGTTTCCGTTTTGCAGTAACTTGATTTTATTTTTGTCGTCAAAATCTTTCACCGCCACCGTCGTCGTGTAGCCGGGTTGCAGTGAAACGTTACGAAACTCCACCCACTGATATTTGCGCCGTTGCAATTGAAATTCTTTGACGTGTGCAAAATCGTTGGTGGAAAGCAGCAACGTCGCCCCGGTTTGTTTGTCAATGCGCGAAGGATTGGGCCGAATCGGAATCACCTTGCCTTCGTCATTCACATAAACCACGCGCGTTTCCCAACCATCTGGAACTGCATAGCTGCAACTCACCGCCACATCTGCGCCACTGCCTTTCACGGAATTCCACGACGCAGACCACTTATCATAAGCTTGGCCAGACCCGTAGCCCATATTAGTGCTCAATTTAAGAACCGTTTCCCAAGCACCATTGGCTAAACCAAGCGTGAGATTTGCTGAGCGAGCGTTGGTGGGACAAGCAATGATTTGGATAAATCTTCCCGCTGGCGTGTAACGATTTGGTTCTTCCCACATTGAACTGCTGGTTGAAATACCAGATTCATCATCAGTGCGGCAGGCCGGACTGGACATCCCATAGCCCGAATGATTGCGGATCCAAAACGCAATTTTCTTTTCAACCTTGTCTTCACTCCATCCGTCCATGCTACCGTTGCTTAACGGAAACAGATTGTCGGAGGGCGAGCCATCAGGCAGCCAACACGCCGTGTTCGTCCACGGCTGATTGCCGAGGACAAAGAGTTCCACTTCGCACTCGTTTAATTGCGCCACGAATGGTGGGTTGGTCACAGTGCGCTCATTTACAGAACTGCTGGAAATTTTATTCGCATCGTGTGCTCGCGCCGCGTGCTGCGCATTTTCCTGCGCGCGGGCGCGGGCTTTGACAAAATTTGGAATCGCAATCGCCGCCAGCAGACCGATGACGGCAATCACAATGGGAATTGAAATCAACGCGACAATGCCCACGGCGAACCAGCGCCAGAAATGGTCGGGCTTGAGAATGGGCGGCACATTTTCCGCAATCCCGATTGCCCGCGCCCGGCGGAAAAATAAATACGCCGCCACAAACGAACTGAACGCAGCGGAGACATACAACAAGGCACTGGTCGAGTTGCCCACAATTCCAGACCAGATCGCCAGCAAGAAATTAAAAAATGCGATGAAGCAGAACAAAAACGCCAAGGCCAGAATCACTCCCTTGGACGTGGTGTTGGTGGCCGGGGATTTGGCGGCGGGTGCGGATTCATTTTTGCCGATCACTGGCGGAGTGGCCGTAATCGTTTCTACGCACGTCTTCACCTCGCTGACTTGCTGGTAGCGGAGTTCAGGATTTTTTTCCAGTGCGCGCAAAACAATTTCATCAAGGCGCACATCAATCGAAACTTTCTTGGACGGGGCTTCGAGTTTTTTACCGGGCAGTTCGCCGGTGAGCATCTGATAAAATACTACGCCGAGTGCGTAAATGTCCGCGCGGTGATCTACTTCGCCCGGTGCGGTGATCTGTTCCGGTGACATATACTGCGGCGTGCCCATGACGCCTTCGCCGGTGAGATTTGGTTGGAGCGCGGGACTGTGTCCCGCAGCAATTTCGCCGACAATGGGTGATTTAGATTTATCGAATGTCTCCGTGCTCGCCACGCGGCTGCGGGTCACAGACCCGCGCTCCGTCCCTATAATTTTCGCCAGCCCAAAATCCGCCACCTTCACGCGGCCACGGCGATCCAGCAAAATGTTTTCAGGCTTGATGTCGCGGTGGACGATGCCTTGGTCGTGCGCGAATTGTAGCGCGTCGCAAATCTGCGGCACGATGGCGAGGGCTTCGCGCGCGGAGATGCGGCTGCCCGCGAGCAACTGCCGCAGGTTCACGCCGTCCACAAATTCCATGAGGAAGTAAAATAGTTGAGAGTTGAGAGTTGATGGTTGATAGCCGGAGGTCGAACCAAACTCATACAGCGTCACGATGCCGGGATGATTTAATTTTGCGAGCGCCTTGGCTTCGCGCGTGAAGCGTTCCGCAAACGCCGCGTCGTGGCCGATGCCGGGCGGGAGAATTTTCAGCGCGACGATACGGTCGAGTTGTTTCTGCCGTGCCTTGTAAACGGCGCCCATGCCGCCTTTGCCAATGAGTTCAAGAATTTCCAGTTGCGGAAACAGCGGCGCAAGTTCGGCGACACTGGGCGGGGGGAAAGAATTTTGCTTCGCGTCCGTCACCGTATCTGCCGCCGCACCGCGCCGGAGCAGGCAGGCGGGGCAAAGCTCGGCGAGTGCGCTCTCCGCCGCTGAAGCTTTAAGTGGCGTGCCGCAGTGCGGGCATTGGTTTTGGTCGGGCATTGGCGTCGTCGGTTTTAACGTATCCATGCTTACATCAGAAGCAAAACCAAGCAAACGTTACCGATTATTTTGCACGAACTGCGCGGCCACCGCGTGATGCGCGCCATGCCACCCACCGCGAGCCATTTTTTTGGGCTTTCTTGCCCAAGTCATTCGCTGCTACCAACAAAAAAAACTGCATCCTTTCTTGCGAAAGGATGCAGTTGAATTATCGCTTAAAGAATTAAGCCACCAATTTACGGCGAATCAAACCAGCAGCGGTCAGCGCAGCGCCCATCAACATGATGGTCGAGCCGCCGTCCGGAGCGTTGAGCGTGGCGCCATTGAGCAACACGTTCGGAACGCCGCTGGAAGTGGAACCAGCTGCTTTCACGCTGATGTATCCGCCTTGATAAGCGAGCGGGATGTCATACTGTCCGTTCGCGGAGAAGGAGGTGATCAAAGATCCCAACGTGCCGAGCGTCGCAGAGTAATAAACTTCAGCGATTTCTCCACCCGTGGTGCTGCCCATCGTGATGTTGATTGTCGGAAGTCCACCACCAGCGTGGAGCTGAATGAAGCTAGATCCCCAGATTTCAGTGTTTCCAGTCGGGTCGCTAGCAATGCCCAAACCGTTTTCGTCGCCACCTTGGTTTTTAGCGAACAGCGCTGTTGCCGGGCCGCCGCTGGAGGCGAAGCCATAAGCCGTGAGCGAGGCTCCACCTGAATTGAAGGTGCTGCTGTTGCCCAACAGACCGGGGCCGTTTTCCAGGAAGGTGAACGAGACCGGCGTTGCCTGTGCTACCACGGCAAAGCCAACAACTGCAAGAGTAGTTAGGAGTGTGTTTGTTTTCATATTGTTTTTTGTTTTTATTAGCTGCGGACTACTGGGTAGCTAGGGTTATGCCAAAGTTTTTAATGGGTGTTGCGACTAGCGTAATGCGCTGATAAATAGAATATTATGATTTTAGATTTATAGCCGTAGCAGTGTTGTTTCCTGTGGTCAAACTGTAAGCATTGCCGACAAAAATCGGATTCCGACAAAAAAACCGCCCCCTTCGATTGGAAGGGGGCGGTTAAATTTTAGACTTTGGTGTTAACTTACAAATTAGGAGACCAATTTGCGGCGGATGATGCTGATGCCGGTCAACGCACTGCCGAGGAGCAACAGTGTGGAGCTGGCATCAGGAACGGAACCGGCACTGGCGGACCAGCTATAGGTGCCATTCAAAGTGTTGAAGGTTGCGATCCACTGGCCAGCGACTTGGTCGGCCGGATTGCCGTCCTTGATGACGCCTGTGCCGGTCAAGGTAAGGGTGGTGGCCGTTTGAGCTGATTGCGTGAGCGAGGTGGCGTCAAAAGAGAAAATTCCAATGGACCACAACGAAAGCACGGGAGCTAACGTGGGGTTGATCGCGAGCGGCGTGGCCATCGTGACCGTAGAACCGGGGGCGAAGATTGCAAAATTGCCGTTGGCGCTCGTCACAAAGGTAGAGCCGAAAGCGATTGAGGTTGCCGCCGTGAGGTCGTTATTGTTAGGGGTGTAATTGCCAGCGAACGAAATGCCGCCGGTGATGGGGTTGGCCTGTGCGGACAATCCAAGTCCGACGAGCACTGCAATTGCTAGGGTGTTTTTGATTTTCATATTGTTTTGTTAATTATTTGTTGCTGCGGACTGTGTTTAGCGATTTAGGTGCCACAGTGTCCTGATTGTGGAATAAAATACTAAACCATTGTAAATCAAATTAATAAACAAGTTATAAAGCAACAGTTGGCTGCCTTCTAGCATTTTGTAAAAGTAAGATTTTCCGACAAAATACAGGTGGCAATCAGGCGTAAGCATTGAATAGTCAATTTGAGTGGTTCACCGGGAGAAGTTCGTTGATGGCCAGCAGGTTTAGTGAAGGTGCGGCACGGACTTCACTGGTGACGAAACAACGAAAGATTTTCAAAGCCAACAAACTGTAGAAAAAGTGGTGCGCATAGCAGGACTTGAACCTGCATTTTGAACATTCTCGTCGTTGCTCATAGTTGCAAATACTATTACACGGCTGCCCACACATATACTGCATATCTCTAGTATATTCAAGGTTATTGTGGCATCTGCGAGCAATGGCGTGAAGAAAAGCCTGTGCGAGTTTGTGCGGCAGGCTAGCGGTGTGCGGAGATTGTGCGGTAACAATTATCGACCATTTTCTGTGCGGTTTTGTGCGGGACCCCACACTCTTCACAAGTATTACAAGAACATTGGCGTCATCGAAAGCGGTGCGCGGCGGGGTTGGAATGGGTGATTGGCTTGCGCCAGAGGCTCGTGGCGAGGCCGACTTGTTCCGGGTTCGCGGATGATTCCCGCCGCTGAAAGATGCCGGCTCGGTGCGATAGT
>JANYCI010000014.1 GCA_025360325.1 Limisphaerales bacterium
TGTCCGCCGCCGGAATCCACGATGATGCGGGCGCGTTTCCAGGCTTCAATGAATCGTTTGCCGGCGTCCGTGCCGTCGAATTGCAAAACCAAGTCGTCCAAGTCAGATACTTGTTGCAGCAGATCGGCGGTGTCGGTCTCCACTTCTTTCAGGAGCGTGCTGCGGTTCACAATCTGGCCGCGCGGATTATTCATTACACCAGAAAATGCGGTGATGGCGGCTGACAAAGTTGCAATGCGGGCGGCGGTCACGCCGCGTCCGGCTGCGCCGGGTTCGGCTTGCGCGGCGGTGGCGAGGTCGCGGATGCTGGTGGTCTTGTCGAGCAGGTCTTGGTTGCGGAGTTGCACGATCTGGCTTTTACTCAAGTCCACTTTGGCAAGGTTGTTCAAGTTGTTCGTTTTCTTGAAATGATTCGTCAGCGCGCGCGCTAAAACATACGCGGCATCTTCAAGCGCGGATTCGGCCTGCGCCTTGGCATCGCCCGCGCCGCCGGTGGCGGAATCGGCTTGCGCCGCTTTTTGCGTGACGCTGGCGTAATCAGTTTGGAGGTTGGCAATGTCGGTGGTGAAGTCCAGCGGTGGTTTGCCATTCCAGACGGCCTTGTTTTCGGTGGTGTTGGCGACGTTGAGGCACGCGCCAATCATGTTTATTTGGTTTGAGAGACGGATATTCATATTGCTGGTGTGTTTGTTGACTGGTGACGAGGGAAATTTGCATCCGGTCAGGCGCTTAGGTCAAGTCTTTTGGGGTAAATCTGCGGATTTGCAGGGGTTTTTGAAAATTCGAGGTCGTCTGGACTGGCGGCGCAGGCGTTTAACGATTTGGCGCGGTTGTTTATTAAAATGGCGAACGCATCCGGCGAACTGGCAAGGGCATTTATGGGCTGTTTGCATGGATTTAACGCCTGTCGGTGGTCATTTATCGCCAGTTGATGCCGCTTCAACGCCCGTCGCGGGCACTTTAACCGTTGTCGCAACGGCTTCGTCAAATGCCGACACGCCTTCATCGGCGGTGGAAACGGCTCGGTTGAATGTTGAAGAATGTTGAAGTTTCTTCGCCGGTGGCGGATTTTGCTTCATCGGCTGCCAAGATTTCTCCGGTGAAAGTCGCCGCGCGACCCAGCACGGTGAAATTATTTTTCAGCGACAGTTCATTGCGTCCACCGTCCGGCGTGCCGCCCCAGTTGGCTCCCGTCGTCCAGTTTCCATCTGTGCCGCCGCCGTTCCAAGTGAAGGCGCTTTGCGCCTGCGCAGCGGCAGTCGTCAGCATGAGGACGGTGAAAAGATTCAAGAAGCGAAAACGCGGCAGGCATTTCATACGATTATTTTTTCTGTGGCAACAGCACGCGCGGACGATTTTTCCGTGAAATGATGCTGTGGCTTGAATAAGAATTTGGATCAGGAAGAATTTAGCCTCTGCCAGCCGTCCGCAGAAAAAGCATTTTGCGCCAGCAACACTTGATTTTGCGACAGCCGCCAAAAGGGCTATTTCGCCCAAGCATCCGTGCGGAACGGCGACGCGGGCAAACGTTCTTTGTTGTAGAGATTGCAGCGCGGTGAATTGGCCCAGCCGTAGCGGACTGCGACCGGTTTCGGCACATGTGCGCTGGAAACGATCACGCTATCGCCGTCAATGGTGGCGTCGGCTTCAAACCACTGTTTATCTTCGCCTGCGATGAAGAAGCCGATCAACTTGTCTTTAGGAAACGGCTGAACTTTCAACGCGAGCCAAGGTTGTGTGCCAGGAGTTAAGCCGCTACCAGTTTCCGTGAAGCTTACGCGAATTTTATCACCTTCGATTTTGAAATCTTTGAAGAGCGGGCCGCTACCGGCAATCTTCTCGCCATAAACATTTTTCCGCGCCACCAGCGCGAGGCGTTGACCGACGTCAATTTTATCCGCCGGATGCACGTCGTTGGGATTGCCCACATCAATCGTGATGGCCATGCCGGTGCGCGGAGCTTTTTGCAGCGTCAACAACTGTGCCTCGCGCAACCACGGCCAGCCGTTCTGCGCGACGGCGTTTGTGTCCGCGCCGTTGTTGCACGGAAGCTGGACGAACAGGAACGGAAAATCGCAGCCCCCATTTTTAATCCAGTGATTTCGCCAGTCTTCAATCAAACGCGGGAACAAATCGCGATACTCCAATCCGCGCCCGCCGTTGTTTTCGCCCTGATACCAGATCACGCCGCGAATCGCATACGGCACGAGCGGCGAAATCATCCCGTTAAAATTCACCGTCGGCGTGCTCGGACGGCGCGACGGACTCGGCATGCCCATCGGATCAGGGTTGCTCGGCTCGGGCCGCGTCGGCTGCGGTTTTGCGCCGACTTCTCTACCCGCATTTTTATCTTCGTTGTATTTCTTCATCGCCGCGTTGAACGCGGGCGCTACTTCATCCTGCCATTGCTTCAACTCCTTTTCGTAGGTTTGCAGCGACGTTGAATCGGCAACGATCTTTTTGTATTCAGCCAAAGCCTTTTCCCAGCGTGCCAGTGGGTTTGTCAGCGCCGGACTTTGCTTCAAACCTTCCAGACTGATCCACGTCTCGATGTCCGTGCCGCCCCATGGCGCTTGTAAAACGGCCACGGGAACGTTTTGCGTGCGACGAATCTCTTTGGCAAAAAAATACGCGACGCCCGAAAAGTTTTTCGCGGTGTCTGGGGTGCTCAATTCCCAGTTCGCGGAACAATCCGTCTGCGGTTCGGCGGCGGTTCGGTTTTTGACGCGGAAAAAATGCAATTGCGGATCGCCGGCTTTTGGCAATTCCTCTTTCGCGTTGTGCGCGGAGTTCAGCGGAAAGCCCATGTTCGATTGCCCGCCCGCGAGCCAGACATCACCCACGAGCACGTCGGAAATTTTCAGGGATGAATCCTTGCCCGTCACGGTCAGCTCGCGCGGCTCGGTGCTGGCAGGCAACGCATCCAATTTTAATTTCCATTTTCCATTTGCGTCGGCCGTTGCCGATTTTTTCTGGCTGCCAAATTCAACTGTTATTGCTTCACCAGCATCGGCCCAGCCCCAGACAGACACTTTGGCCTCGCGCTGCAGAATCATGTGGTTGCTGAAAACCGCCGGCAACCGCACCGTGGCCAACACGGTGACGGCAGAGCAAAGAAAAACGAGGGCGACTCCGTAATAGAATTTTTTTTTCCTGAGTGCGAAATGCGCGGTGCGTTGGCCGGAATCGCCTGCTTTGCTTTGGGTCATATCGAATAAAACCACACCAATCCATCGTCGGTAAGAGCGCAAGTTGCGGCAGGGGCGTGTCTTTTTGCGTCACGCGCTCACGGCAAGCGCAGCCGATAAAACATCTGCGGCGCATTTTGGTTCAGCGCGTTGGTCGCGTTCACGCTGCCGCCCGCGCCAAATTGTTGCGTGCTGATAATTGTCCAGTTCGTCATCGGCAACGCGAGATTTATGGACGACAGCAAAAGATAATTACCGCCCAAGGTTCCGTTTGTGCCGGTGAAAACCAGATTCGTTCCGGATAAAACCACGCCGCTCAATACCGGCGGCGCGGAAATGGCGACGGAAAAATTTGTGAGCACCACGCTCGTCGCCGTGGTGACGACGAGAAAACTGCCGCCGGCATAATTCGCCACCGGCACGCGTCCGCCGATGACGTTTGCAAACGCGCCGCTCACGCCGCCGCTCGCCGTGAGAATGGTGAAGCTGTTATTCGTCGCCGGCACAAAATTATTGATTAACCGAACACTTAAATTTCCACCCAACGCAGCCACGCCGCTCACGGAAACGAAGTCAAAATAATTTGGCGCGTTGGTGAACGCATTCGCCTGCGATGTGCCGCCCAAATCAATCGTTAGCACCGCCGCGCTGTTCGACACTGCGTAGTTGCCAGTGATCGTCGTTTTGCCAGACGTGCCGAAATCGCCGGGAGCGAGCGTGCCGCCGTTGTTGATCAGCGTGCCGTAAGTTGTCGGCGCGTTGGTTGAAGCGAGTCCGGTCGCGTTGACCGTCGCGACAGCAAGTGTGCCGCCGGAGAAATCAAAAATTTGTTGCGGCGTGCCGGTGGTTTGGCTGCCGGAAACAGTGCCGCTGGCGAGAAGTTTTCCAGTGCCGGTCAGCGAGAACAGCGTCAGACCGTTGCCGCCAGTATCCGCGCCCAAAGTGAGATTTGCGCTGCTGCCACCGAGCAGGTTCACCGTTCCGCCGGACAAATTAAAAACATTCGTGTAGCCGCCCGCCGCGCCGCCCATCGAATAATTTTTGTTGGCCGCGAGCAACAATGAACCGCCGCTTTGTTGAATCGTCACCGAACTTTGATAGCCGTTGTAGGCGGGTCCGAACAAATTGCCCTGACCGATGGAGCCGCTGGTCGTGGCAAGCGTGCCGCCGTTGGCGATGGTCACTTGCATCGGGTTTCCCAAAAGCGTTAGCCCGGCATTGCCCGCCAAAACACTGTTCGTTCCGACCACTTGCAAGTTTGTCCAATTGATCCAGGAACCGACGCCCAACAGAACATTCGCCGCGTTGCTGACGACGCAAGTGCCGTAGCCGGATTGTCCGCCATTGGCAAAACCATCGTTCGTGAATTGAAAATTTCCGCTGTTGAAAACCAGCGTGCTGCCAGCGGCGATGCTGAGTCGGCTGGAAAAAATATTCGTCGCGTTCGCCGCCGCTACCGCCAAAGTGCCGGCGCTGTTGTTGAACAGCGAGCCGAAGACGTTGGTTCCGGCGGCAAAATTCAAATTCAAATAATTGCCGGTTGCTGTGCTTTTGTTTGTGATGGAACTGTTGATGGATGCGCCAGAAACGACGCCGGCCTGCGTGTAGTTGTCGGCGCGATTAAAAGCGAGGTTGCCACCGGTCAGAGAAATATTTGTCGGCACGCTTCCACTCGTTGCGCCGTTGCCGATTTTCAAAGTGCCGCCGCTCACCGTCGTCATACCGAAGTAAGTATTGTTGTTCGACAACACGAGCGTTCCCGTGCCGGCCAGACTCAAAGAGCCGCCGCCGCTGATGCTGCCGCCCACCGTCTGCGTGTTCGGCAAATTGAACGCCAGCGCGCCGTTGTTCGTGACATTGCCGCTGCCGATGGCTCCCGCCACTGCGCCGTTGCCCGCTTGCAGCATCGCGCTCGCCGCGATGGTCGTGCCGCCGGTGTAATCATTACTCGTCAGCAGAGTGACCGTCCCCGGCGTGGCGAGAAACAAATTTCCGAAACCGGAAATTTTTCCCGCGCCGCCGATGGTGTAGCTGTTAGCGACATTACTGAAAATCACGCTTGTCGGCTGCACGATTTGCGCCAATGCGATGGACGGCGATGCGGAGCCGGTGTCATCGAACACCACTCCCGACGGCTCGGCATAAACAATCGGATTACCGCTCAACAGCCAGTTGGTCACGCTGAAATTCCAAGCGTTCGTCAGGCCATCGCCCTTCCATAGCAGCGGTGGCGGCGGCAAAACGGTCACCGGAAAACTCAACGAAGTTTGTTCGCCGAGCGCATCCGTCGCGGAGACTTGCACGATGTTTGCGCCGACCGGAAAAACGGTTCCCGGCGGGAGGCTGAATACCGGCGACAGCGCGTTACCGAGATAATCCGTCGCCGTCACGGAGAAATTCGCCGCCGCGCCGAACTGGCCGGTGGCCGCGAGCGTGTTGGCGGTGACGACAAAATTCGTCGGCACGGTCAGCGTCGGCGCAGCGTGGCCGCGCGTTCGCGTGAAGCTGGTGATGCGCGTGCGATGGTCGGCATTGGTGCGGCTGAACACAAACGCGTCCACCGTGCCATTGTTGGAGACGGTCAGCACGGTGTTGTTGGAAGCCCAACTGGTCGCCGGCGTGTTGCTGCCGGACAAAAACGGATAGAGCAAAATTTTGAACGATGGCGAAATGACGTTCGTTCGTGTGATGAGCACGCGGCTGGACGGAACATAACTGAACACTTTGGAATTGTTGTCCCAGCCGTAAGTAAGATTGGTGATGCCCAAGCCGGAAGGATGATTTTCCACAAAAATCGGCGGCTGGCCGGCGGTGGGTGCCTCGGTCACGTCGCGCACGAACAGACGCGGCAAACCTTTTTGGTTGTTCGTGCCTTGGTCAATCAAATGATACAGCGTGATGTCCGTGGCCGTCGCGCCGGAAAAATTCGTCAGCGACGAATAAATGGAATTGCCGTTGGTGCCCACAAAACGCCCGCTGCTCAGCCCGAAGCTCACTGCGCACGGCATAGACCAGCGGTAGTTCTGCGGCGTGCCGTCCTTGCAGATGTCGTCCATGACGAGCACGTAGGGATTCGTGCCGCGCAGCGTAAGCACCGAGCGCAGCGCGTATTGCACCGCGTTGTAATTCGTGCTCTGCACGCTCCAAGTCGAGGCAAGCTGCGACTGCGTGTAGGCGGACAAATTTGAAAGCAAACCGGGCCACGCGTTCTGCGCCTGCGTCACGCCAGTGTTGATGGAATTGTTCGTGCCAAGTCCCCAGTTGTAAGCCGAACTTGCATCGCCCGCGAACAGCGTCCACTGCTTCGCCGGGTCTTCGGTAATTTCAACCAGCTTGCCGGGCGGCGGCGGCCCCCACGAATTGTTCGTGGTAATCGTCGCCGAACTCGGACTCTGGCCGACATAGCCGGCGGTCGCGGGATCGCTCATCAGATTCGTGTTTTGAATCAGCACCGTCGCCTGCAAATCGTTGATGGTGCAGTGATACCCCGGCGGCGAACTCCACGCACGGCCGAGCGCGTAAAGCGAAAAATTATTCCGCTCCGCGTGCATGTGGCCGTCCTGGTCGAAGCGATTTTCAAACACGAGATTCAAATCATTTTCGCCCCAGCCGTTGCGCGACACGACGACGGCGCGTTCCGGATCAAATTTTGTCAGCGCGAGATTTTTCTGCTGGGCCACGGTGGCGAGCGGCGTGTTCGACGGATCGCTGGCGAACATCACCTGCGCCAAATCATTTTCGTTTTCGACGCGGAACGCGCGATAGACGTAATCCACCATCGGGTCGTCGGGATAAACGTATTTGACGATGTAAGCGGCGTTCATCTGCCCCGGCCCCGGCGTGAACGGCAGGCCGTCGTGATGGTCGAAGAGCCGCATGCCCTTGCCGTCTTCGCCCGGTGCGAGATTGTAAAGCGCCGCGAGAGAACTCTGATAGTAATAGGTCGTCGTGAACTGGTCCTCGCCGCGCCGCGCGAGCGCGAGTGCCGCCGGTGCGGAAATATTTTGGCCGAGCTGAAAATAATCCACCATGTTGATGATGAAACCCCACGGCGAAACAAACCAATCCGTGTTCCAGTTCAGCAGCCGGCGCAGATTGTTCACCGCTGCTGGCGACGCATACGGCCACGCGCTCGCACCGGTCGCGTAAGGCAGCGTCGGCCCGAATGCGTTCGTCACTGCCGCTGTCACATTCGATTCCTCACCTTCGATGGCGAGCTGGGGCAAAACGATTCCGTCCGCGAGATTTGGAAAATCGCCATTCTGCAAATGGCCGTCCCAAGTCGAACTCCGGCTGATGCCACCGCCGCCGGTGTTGTTGTAGCCATAGCCGATGGCGTAAAGATAATCACGCGTGTCGTTCTGTTGCTGCGTCGTCATCCAGTCATAAACAAAGTCGTAACACAACGCCATGTCGTAGGCGTTCGCCATGTTCGTGCCGCTGGCGTAGGAAGAATTGTTTCCGCCACTCAGCATCGCATTCAAATTCATTTCCACTTTCGCCGTTGCCGCGACGAGCGTGGCGAGATAATTGAACCGCGTCTGATTCGTCGCCGCCACCGAAGCGTGTGGCAGCGTCGGATCCACGCCCGCCCACGCGAGGTAGCACGCCGTCACCAGCGCGTCGAAATACGCGCCGGACGGATTGTGGCCGATGATGAGATCGCTGGCCATGACGCCCGCGTTGTTGGTGCGCGCCGGAAAAACGGTGTTGGTGAAGTAAGTCCCGCTGTATCCGCCGACGGCGTAGTTGGTGTAAATGGTGATGTTCGTCCGCATCTGCGAACCGGCTTTGTCGAAATTATTGTTCAGCGCGGTTTGCAAATTTGTGATGGCCAACCGCACCTCGAAGGAATTGGTCGTCTTGCGGTTCAGCTCCGGCCAGTCGGCGCGACTGAACAACACGCGCGGATGGAAAAACGGCCCCGGATCGGCGGAGAATTGCCGCACCGAAGTCGGCGGCGCGATGTCGGGATTGCGCCCGATTTGCACGTTCGGCTGCGCTGCACCAACCGCCGGCCAGACATTCACCCAGACATAGCGGCTCACGGTGTTCGTGCCGTCCGTGGCGCTGGCCTGGAACTGATAAATGCCCCACGCCGGCAACGTCACCGTGACTTGGTTGGAACTGGTTTGCGCGACGGAAAAATTCGCGATGCCGGTGGTGGCAAAACTATTGTTGGTGTCGGCAATCTGCGACCAAACAAAATTTGTCGGCGCAAAATTCGTCGTCGTCGCCACGAGCGTCACCGTCGTCGGGCCGTTCGTTTGCAGCGTGAGGATAGGTTGATTCGCGCCGCTGGCCGTCGTCACAACCTTGACCGACAACGCCGGATCAGCATAGCCTGCGAGCAGTTCCGTGGCGCACAAACATCCAAACAAGAGCAGGCAAAAATAATTTTTGAAAAGTTTCATAAGCAGGGTTGTTACGGCGTGCGCAGGCGATAGAACATCTGCGGCGTGTTTGGATTTAACGGGCTGGTGAAATTCAACAAGCCGCCAGGGCCGAATTGATTGGTGAACAATGGCGTCCAGTTTGTCGCGGGCGTGACGAGGTTGGTCGCGGAGAGCATGACGCAATCTGCGCCGACCGCGCCGTTCGTAGAGTTCAAAATGAGACTGCCGCCGATGAATTGCACCGCCGCAATGACTGGCGGGCCGTTGACAGCCACGAGCGGCGTGGCGGCGGCCGGCGCGGAATCTTCGCTGACGCCGTTCGTGTTCAGCGAAGCGACGACGTAGGTGTAGTTCGTGCCCGGCAACAAATTTGTGTGCGTAAAACTGGTCGCGACCAGGTTGCTCGCGAGCAACGAATACACTGCGCCGTTGTTCGTGGAAAATTTCAGCACATAGCCTGTCGCGCCCGAAGACGCGCTCCAATTCAGCGAAACCTGCGCCACCCCACCAGTGGCGCCGAGCACGGGAATAACCGCCACCGCGTTCTGCCCGGCGACGCGATATGTCGTGACGCGCGTGCGCCCATCGGCGTTGGTATTGAAATAAATCCGGTCGGTCTGGCCGTCGGCCATCTGCACGGTGATGGTGTTGTTGCTGGAAGTCGTCGTTGGCAGCGCATCGCCGGCGAGATGCGGAAAGAGCAAAATTTTGAAATCCGGCGCGACGGTGTTGTTGCGCGAAACTACGAGGCGCTTGGTGCGGTTGCCGGCCGCGTTGGTTGTGTCAATAATCTGAACCGGCACGGTGACGCCTTTTGCGTCCAGCACGCGGACGAGCAGTCGCGGCTGCCAGCCGTTCGTGTCGGCGGCATGATAGAGGACGGCGTTCGTCGCATCCGGCGCGGAAACAAAAGATACGTCGGGATTGGGATCATCAAAGCCCGACGCGGGATCAATGCCGATGGTGTTGGCGGACCAGTCGTAGGTATGCGTGACGTTGTCCTTTTGAATGTCGTCCACGATGAGCGCGTAAGGTTTTGTGCCGCGCACGAGCATGGCTGTGCGAAAGGCGCGCTGCACGGGGTTGAACATCGCTGGGTTCGCGCGGATATAATTCGTCATCCAGGCGTTGACGCCGGTCAGATCGGCGGGTGGCGCATACATTAAATCCACCCAGCGCCACGGCGTCGTGAGACCCGTGCCGATGTAGCTCACGTAAGGCTGATAACCAGATCCGCCGCCGAGGGCGTTCCAATCCCACGAATAATCATAGGCCGGTTTCGCGTCGCCCGCGAAAAGCGTGCTGGCGGGCCGTATGCCAGATTCAACAAATTTTCCGGGCAGGCTCGGCCAGTGATAAATGCCGGACATTCCCGCCTGGCCCACGCCGTCAATCAACACGGTCGAGTGGCCGTCGTTTTCTGTGAGCCGGTAGCCGGGGTCGCCGATCCAGACGCGGCCATGGGACAGCAGTGTGAAATTGTTCCGGTCTGAATGCAGATGGCCGAGCGTCATCGTGTCAAAGCGGCAGTCGAAATCCAGTTGCACCGCGTTCGTGCCCCAGTCCGAACGCGCGACGCCGAAGCCGCGCTGCGGGTCAAATTTTCCGAGCGAAAGATTTTTTGCCGCCGCCGCCGTGGCGATGTCGGGATTGGCCGGCAGCAGCGCCGTGCCGAAGATGGCCTTGAGGAGCGGCGCGTTGTTGTTCGGCGTGTAACTGCGGTTGTTGCGGAAAATCACGTCGGCCATCGGGTCGTCGGGATAGAGAAATTTCATCATGTAATAAAATCCCATCGCGCCCGTGCCGCCGTTGCCCCAGCCGCCGCCGTCCTGATGGTCGTAGATGTAATAGCCCCATGGCGCAAGTTCGTAAAACGTTTCTTGCAATGAATTGAAGATGCGCGTGGTGACGAGCAGGTTTTCCCCGCGCCGCGCGAGCGCCACGGCGGCGAGCGTGGCGTTTTTCATGCCGAACGAAAAGTAGCCCATGCCCTCGCGGTTGAAACCGTTTTCCGTGATGCCCCAGCGCGTGGTGAATGTTTTCAGCGAGGCTGCGTTCGTCGCCAGCGCTACGGCGTCAAAGCCGGACTCGCCCTCGATGGCGAGCTGGGCGAGGATGAGATGATCGTGATGCACGCGCCAGTTGGTTGAGTCAGAATACTCCGCCTCGTTCCAGCCGATGGTGTGGCGGTTTGTCGTCATCAGAGAAATAAAATTCCGCGTCGTGGCGCGCTGCGATTCGGACATCCAGTTATACATGAGATCGTAGCAGAACCCGAGGTCGGCATACACATCCGGGGCAAGTTCCCCCTTGCTGCTCGACGGCAAATTCACATACCAGCTTTGATGGCAGGCCGCCGCCGTGGCCACCGCCGTTGCGAGCTGTTGCAGCCGGACATTGTTGGTCGGCCCAAGCCACGCGAGGTAACAGGCCGAAGCCAGCGGGCCGTAAAGTCCTGAAGCGGCATCGCCCGACAGGAAACTGCCGGCGGCGGATTGCTGCTGCACCAAGGTTGACGTGTCCACCGACGTGTCGCCCACTGCCAGCCGTGCGTAAGCCTGGCCTACCGGGCTCGCGGCATTGTCAATCGTGTTCGAGACGACGGCAGATAATCCATAAGCCGCTTGGGAAACCCCCTCGATTCCTATGGCATCATTCGTCGCGCGCGCTAGCAACGTGGGACGATCGGCATCGGTGAAGAAAATTCGCGGATGCACATACGGCGGCGGCGTGGCGGAAAAATTTCTCACGCTCGGCGGCGGCAGGCAACCGGGGCTATTCGACCAGATGTTGAGCCACACGTCATTCGTCGCCGCGAGCGCCGAATCCGAAACCATAATACGCAACTGATAAACGCCCGGCAGCGAACACGTCGCCGTGGTGTTGGTTGTTGCCGCGTTGCCAAACGTCACCGTGCCCGGCCCGCTGACCTTGCTCCACAAAATCGTGACCACTCCGGGCGAACTTGGTCGGCCATCATCCGTCACAGTCGCCTGCAAGGAGAATTGATTGGACGGCCATTGCGCAATCGGCGCGGTAGTCCAGGAGCTCAATACTGGCGCAAGATTTGAAACGACATTGATAATCACATCCGCCGTGCCGCTCAAAAAACTATCGTTCGCCGTGAGCCGGAAAAGATAAGTGCCGACATTCGTAGGGATCGTCACGCTCGTATTGATGTTTGTGGCGTTGCCGAACGTCACCGCCACGTTTCCCGGACTGCTCACGCGCGTCCACAGCGTCGTGGTGAGATTTGGCGGATTCGGCTGGCCGTCATCCATCACCCAGCCGGCGAGCGGGAGGGTCGTCGGATTTGTCGAAAGCAATGTCGTCATGGAAGTCCACGCGGCGACGACGGGTGCGGCGTTGGAAAAAACATTTACCGTCACTTCGTCCCAATTCGTCAGCGCACCGTCACTTACTGTGCAGCGCAAAACAAAAATACCGGTGTTTGTGAACGTCACCGAAGTCGCCGCGTTTGTCGGTGTGGCAAAAATTGCGCCGTTGGTCGGCCCGCCGGTTTGCGTCCACAGCTTCGACACGCTGCCCGGCGGGTTCGGCAAGCCGTCATCGCTGATGGACGCGGACAAAATGGTCACCTGATTCGTGGCGCCATTCGTCCAGACGAGCGATGTCTGCGCGGCGCCCGCTGAAATCAGCGGTGCGAAATTCGTCGCGTTGCCGAGATTGAAAATCTGTGCCACCTCCGCCGCTTGCAGCGCGTTGGTGAAAGTCATGAACTGGTCAATCGCGCACGCCGTCGCGCTGCCATTGCCACGCGCACCGATGTTGAGCGAGCCGGCGTTCGTGAAATTTCCGAAAAGCGTGGTGGAATTTGTCAGCACCGGCACGCCGTCAACGAAGACCACCGCGTTGTTGACCGTCTTCTGGAAATCCAGCGAGCCGACGACGTGATGCCACTGATTATCGAAGATGGCCATGTTCGGTGTCATGCTCACCCAGCGCGTGTTGTTCGGCTGGTAGCCGGCGGTGAACATCATTTTGCCGCCGCTCTGCGTGGAAAAATCAAACGTCTCGCCGTTGCCGCCCAGCCCGCATACGCGCACAAACGTGGCGCTGTTGGTGTATTTCACCCAGAAAGCCACGCTCAAGCCGAGCGTGTTTGTGATGTCGCCAAGCGATTGTGTCACCGGATTCGGGCCGACGCTTAAATAATAACCGGCATTGAACTGCCACGCCTTGCCGGTAGTTCCACTCGCGCCATTCGTGAGCACCGGCAGCGCACCCGAGCCGGAGAGCGTGCCCCAGAAAATTGTATTCGTCGTCGCCGCATTCGTGAGGACACGTGTGCCTGTGACCGGCGTCTGATCCATTTGAAACCAGGTCGCCGGAACTGCCGCCAATTCCATGACGGAAAGAAGCAGGCAAAGCGTAATGAGGATGAGGCGTTGGGACATATTTGAAATTGTCGTCAAAGTGCCATCGCTTGCCGATTTTGCGAGGGGTTTAGTTGCGGCAAAGCCATGCCGAAATGCGTCAGGCTTTACCACCTTGCGTGATAGCTCGCGCACGCCAATCCGTCGGCGTTTTTCCGGTCACACGACGGAATACTTGGTTCAACCGGCGACGATCCAGCAATCCGCTCTGCTTCGCGATGGATTGCAAACTCAACGGCGGTTCTTGCAGCAACAATTCCTGCGCGCGGCGGACGCGGTGCTGGATGAGATACGCGTGCGGCGATTCCCCGATGAGTTGGCGGAAACGGCGTTCCAGCGTGACGCGGGAAATTTGCACGCGTGTCAACACGTCGGAAATGTTGATTGGCTCGAAGCCATGCGCACGAATGAATTCCACGGCATGAGCAACCTCACGATCTTCGATTGCCATTGTCGCAGTCGAAGCGCGCTCCGCCACGTCGAGCGGCGGCACACTGACGGTGAAATTTTTCAACCGTTTGCCGCTCATCAAATCATCAAGGCACGCGACGGCGAGACGGCCGAGCAACTCGTGATTTTCCAACGACGCGCTCAATGGCACGGGACATTGCGGTAGCACTTCGCTGTGATTGCAGGTCGTGATCATGACGATGTCGCGCGGGATTTGTCGGCCCGCTTCTTGGCACACAGTCATCAAGGTTGGTGCATCCCAGTCGTCCATTAACGCGATGGCGGCGGGCGGCGGCAATGTTTGCACCCAATCGGCGAAACGCCGTTTCTCTTCAGCGGCGATTGGCTGCGGTAACGCCGGTTGCGTCGTGCGCAAGTGAAACAACTGCGGCTTCAAGCCGCGCGCCTCCAGCGTTTCGCGAAATGCCATGAAACGTTCTTGAATAAAATTTCCGCCCGGCACGATAACGCAACCGATGCGACGAAATCCTTTTTCCAGCAAATGCTCCGCTGCCATTCGACCCAGCGCGCGATAATCGTGAAGCACTGACGGCACGCCCGCGTCCGCGAGCCAGGAGGAAACGTTGACAATGGGGAATTTGATTTTTCTCGCCTCCCGCTTCATCGCCTCGGACGTGATGCGCACAATCGCGCCGTCGCAATCCAGCGTCCGCAAAAAACGGAACGCCGCCACCGACGCCTCGGCCGAGAACACAAACCGCCAGCGTCCTGTCTCTTCGGCGTGTCGAGCGATGGCCGCGCACGCGAGATTGTTGATGGACTGGAAAACCGGCAGTCCGATGAGCGCGATGCGTTTTTGTCTGGGTTTCACAGGGATTAAATTGCTTCAGGCTGGCACAAATGTCAGCGAAGTTTTTGCCGCTGCTGCCGAACGCGGCGACAATTCCTTTCGCACCGCTTGAAATACATTTAGGCGTGCAACCTCCATCGCGGCAAACAAAACGGCAAACAAACCATGCGTGTCGTTCTTGTAAAACGGGCGGGCGACATAATATTCCTCGTCTTCCGTGCACATCGTCCCCGCGCAAATGTCATGCACCGTGCCGTCATTTTCGATGCGCGAATCCAAGGCCGACCATCCGTTCTCGATGGCGGATAAAAATTTCTCCCGCGTCAGCCACCCGTGCCGGAGACCGCGCGCGAAGGCCATCACAAAAATGGCCGTGCCGGAAACTTCGTTGCGCGAATCCTGGCGATCCAGCACGTTCGGCCAGAAACCATCGGCGTTTTGAAATTGTAGAAGCGATCGTGCGTGGATTTGAAAGTGTTTCAAAATCGCCGGACGCAGCGAATGTGTTTCAGGCAGATGTTCTAGCACTTCGCTCATCGCCCAAATCGCCCAGCCGTTGCAGCGCGACCAGTGCGGCAGTTTCACCGGATTGTCCGAGTAACGCGCGTGAACGTAAAGTTTCGCGTCGGCATCCCAGACCTGCTCATTGAAGCCCAGCACCTGCTTCGCCGCGTCATCCAAGAATTCCAAGCGAGTTTTTTTATCTCTTGCCAGCAAGGCTGCCTGCACCAAAAACGGAATTCCCATGAACATATCATCCACCCACGTCGTGTATTTCACCGGTGTAGTCCGCGTGTAGATGCCGCTGCCCGGCAAGCGGATTTGCTCATGCCGCGCGTATTCCAGCATCCGGAAAATCCATTTTTCATACGCGGCGCGATTGGCAAATTTCCTTTCTGTGCGCAGCCGGTGGATGAACGGCAACGACGGCGCGAGCGTAAAATCCAGCAGCGGCGTGTCAACGATCCAGTGGTTTGCCGACTCCACAGCGTTCAGCGTTTTGACCTGATGCTCGACAAAGGGAATGCCTTCCAGATGAAAATCACAAAACCTGCTCGCGTAGTCGCCGTATTTTTTCTCTCCCGTCGCCTCCGCCAGCAATTGCATCGCCCACGCCGTGCCGCCATTGTGGTAGTTCCAGTTGTAATTCGTGCCCCACGGCAACGGGTCAATCAAGCCGCCAAGAATTTCAATCTTTGGAATCGTCCATGTCACCGGCGCATCCAAGCCGTCATACATTTTGCCGAAAACAAATTCATTTTCCGGCGGCAGCGTCACACCACGCTTCGCTGGGAACGGTCCGATGACCAGCCAGTTTGTCAGTTCCGCGATGCGCGCATCCACATTCGGCACGCCGCGCAAACCGACTTCAGGATGCGCCGCGCCGTTGACCACCGCGCCCTTTGCGCTCGGTGGCTGGAGATACACGCGCCATTCCGCGCCGCGCGTCTCGGATTTTATTAGCAGTGTGTTCGCGCCCGCCCGTAAATCCGCTGTGAATGCGAACGACATTTCAAAGCTGCGCTCGTCGCGACGCAGATTGATTTTCCGCGCGCCGGACTTCGCATAAACTTTTTTCCCGTTCAGCCAGATCGTGCAGGCGTCGCTGTGCTCCAGTTGAATTTCAATTTTGCCCGTCTTGGCCGCGCGCAATTGGGTCAATGCGAATGCCACCGCTGGTTTGGCCAAACCGAATGTGCGTCCGAAATCCACGCAATGCATCCGGTCCAAAACCGGGTGATTCGGCGCGACTTCCAGCCGGTAGGCGAACGGCGTGTCGCCGATTAATTTGTCACCGATCAATTTGGCGGCTGACAATGGATGTTTCATAAAATCCTTTCTGCAAATTTCTGCTGCAAATCTTTGGCGCAACCGGCGGCAACGATTTCGCTGGCTTCCTCCAGCAACACGGCAACGTCTGGACGGCGCGTCCGGACAAAGTTCAGCACCGGCGCAAAATCCAACTGGCCGCGACCGGCGGGAACGGTCTTCGGCGCGCCGTTTTCAAAAATAAAATCCTTGGCGTGAATCACCGCGATGTCATCGGCCAGCAACTCTAACGCTTCGGGCACAATACGCGCCTGCTCGCGAAAATTTTCCGGCGAAAGCAAATTCGCGGCATCGAACACCACGCGCAGATTTTTTGATCCGATGGTGTTCAGCACGCGCCGCATCTTTTGCGCCGAGGAAACTGTGTGGCAATGAACCGTTTCAAATCCAACCGTCACGCCAAACTTTTCCGCCTCGGCTACCAGTTCTCCGATGCTCGCGAGCATTTCCTGAAACGCCTCTTCACCGTGGTTTGCCGGATGCGGCGAATAATCCGCGTTCACCGAACCGCTTTCCAGCGCTACGATGCCGGAGCCAAAATCGCGGGCAAACCGCAGGTGGTCTTTGAAAAATTGCAGCAAATTTTTGCGCGTTGCCAAATCGGGATGAATCGGATTGATGTAGCAACCGAGCACCTCAATGCCGACGCCGTGCTGCGCGAACGTGCCGTAAATTTTGCGCGCCAGTTCCGGCGTCAAATCGCCAGCCTGCAAATTCAAACCGGCTATGGCTTTGTTCAAAGCTAGTTGTGTGCAGGAAAATTCCTGCGCGGCAATTCTTGCCGCCAGTTCGTCCGCCGACATGCACCCGAAATCATGCGCCCGAATGCCCAGACGCAGCGCGGCTATTTTTTTGCGCGCCGGTCTTTCAATTTTTGATTCAGCGACAATCATTTTGAAACCAAAATTTCTTTTCCGCCGCGATTCACGCGGACTTGCGTGCCGTTTTCGCTACTGGACGAAAAAGTCATTTCGTCCGTTTGTCCGTTGCATTTGACGGTCACAGAATTTTTGCCTAATGAAATTTGCGGCAATGGCTCGCCAGCGTGAAACGGAATCAGCAGGACGCGAAAGTGCGCGGCGGTTTCGCGCAGATCGCAAACGAGCCGATTGAAAAACTGCGGCGTGCCATCGCTTTGCTCTGCGTGCGGAAATGGCAGCGCAGTCGTGATAACTTTTTTGCGGTCCGGCGGTCCGGCGGCGCGTTCCACTTTGGCGGGCAACAAACTGGTTTCGCCATTTTGCGTCGAGCCGAGAATGCAGACCAGCAGCAGCGGTTCGCCGCGCTGCGGCTGAATCATCGCCGGCGATTTTGGTTCGGCGGGGTTCGGATCGCCTTCGCGATATGCGAGCACGACTTCATTCGCGGGCAGATTTTCAACCGCCGCCTGCCACACGCCGCCATTGAGTGCGCCTTGCCATTGATAAAGATGGTGGGCGTCGTCTTTCACCAAATCATCCACAACGAAACCGTAAGGGTTTTTTCCGCGAACGAGGCCGACGGTGCGGAAAACATTTTTCATGGGATTAAACGGTGCGCGGCACGTCGGCATGTAGTTTGCAAAATCATACGACGACCACCACGGACGCATTTTGTAACGCGCCGTGCCGGCAAAGATTTTCAAAATTTCCGGCGATGGCTCAATCTCCCAGCCCAGCTTGACAACCTCGTCCGACCACTCTGGCGGCGGCTGCGTGAGCCAGCGGTAACTGTAGGCGTAAGTCAAATCAGCGCTGGCGCTCGCGGCGAATTTATTTTCCGTCGCACCGAGATATTTGCCGGCGGCGTTCCAGCCAAGAATGCCGGACGTCGGCCACGCGGTTTGGGAAGTCGCTTCCGAAAGACCGTCCACCAGCACAAGGTTATAAAAATTGCCGTCGTAAGTTTGCATGAAAGGTGATTGCGTGAACCAGTCCACGCCGAGCGCGGAAAAATGGAACTGCCCGGCGTCAGCATGATGGTGTCCAGCGCCGAGGTAATGGTCGGGGCGCACCATCATGTTAATCCACGCGGCGTTGGTTGTGCGGTCACTGTAGCTGGAAAAAACGCCGTGAACCGGCGCATTGAAATCCAGCGGCAAATCCAAATCGGCCCGCGTGGTCGGTTGAAAATCTGAATCGTATAGCACAGCGGGCACGAAACCGGGATAGGTCGGACTCGGCAGGCGCAGACGCGGAACTTTTTTCACCTGCTCGCGGTATTTCGTGGCGTCAAGATTTTCAATCGCCCAGCCACGCGTCAATTCGTCCAGATTTTCCGCCGGCTCGGTAAGCTTGGTCAGTAAATAATCCGCCTCGCGTTCGCGCGGGAAAAAAGATTTCAATTCGTCCACCACGCCAGGCGAAAGATATTGCCGGCTGAATGGAAAATATTGCGTCCCGCTGTTCACTGTCACGCGGCCGCTGGGCGAAGTCATTTGCGTTTGCGCTTCAAGCAATTTGCGCAGATGGGGATGGCCGAAATAATTTTCACCGCGCCGCGCCGAAGCCACCAGTGACAGCATGATGAATTGAAAACTGCCCGGAGTTTTGCCGTTGCTTTCAAAGACTGCGCCAGAATCATCCATACCAAAATCGCAAAACGCGCGCACGGTGTCGCGGCCCTGTTCCCACGCCTCGCGGTCGAAACCTTCAAGCCCTTCAATCGCCGTGAGCGCGAGAAATTGCGGCAAGTCCCAGCCGACCCAGTTGACATCGCGGAAACGCACAGTGGAATCTTCGCCGTAAGCGCGGCGGCCATAAGTCGCCTTGGCAATGACGCGGCGCATCAAATCTTTTTGCTCCGGCGTCATCCACTTGCCGCCGAAATCGAGCGCGAGGCCGAGGTTCATGTGCGCCACCAGGCCGTGCATGCCGCGCCAGCCGGTCGCCGAGCCGTTGGAATTATTTTGTTCGTCGCCGAACTCCGAATCGCTCATGGCATTCCATGCGTCAATCAGCGGTTCGCGCAATTTGTAATAATTTGCAATCGCCGTGGCCACCTGCTTGCCGCGCACGTCGTCGCCGGTAAGCAAACAAAACAACGCCATGCTGGTGAAACATTCCGGCAGATACGCGACGTGCGAATTGTAGATGCCGGGTTTCTCGCCTCTGAACTGCTGCGCCGTATTGAGCGTCGCAATGAGTTCGGGATGCACATCATCCGGCCATTCGAGACCGGTCAAATCGTTGTTTGCCAACTTCTGAAAAACTTTTCCGTCGCTCGTGTTTGTGTTCCAAAAATTTTGCTCGAACAAAAATCGCATCTCGATGAGTGACTTCTGGCCGATCTTGGAGTTCTTCACGCGCGCCGCGAGCATCGGCACATCTCCGGGACTGAACAGGACACGCGGATAAATTCCCGGTGGCGGCACTTTTCCGCCGACCAGCTTTTGATTGAAGCCGGAAAAGTCATAGCTGGATTTCGGCGCAGTCGGCCATTTGGTTTCCGGACCATTGTATATTTTCAACTGCTCCGACGTAACTTTGACGTGATTTGTCCACGCACCTTGCCGCTGAAGCGACGGAACCCAGCGTGTCGCGATGTCGGGGTCGGCAAACTTTTCCGGCGTGTCAAACATCGTGATGACGCTGTCGAGCAAATTGGATTCGGACTCGGAAAAGGAAATTTCCGTTTTTCCGATGAGCAGCAAGCCGCGTTTGTTTTGAAAAACTTTCAACCCACGTTTTTGCGCCTCGTCCGCCAGTGCGACGTAAGGCTTGCCGTCAATTTTAATTGCCGGTGCCTTTGATTTTGGAATCTCCAAACAATAAACCCAGCGGTCGGCGAGATAACTTGGTGCCGGTGCGGGTTTGATTTCCGACAAATCCAAAATTCCGGCAAACGCCGCCGGCACGAAAATTTTCTCGTCGCGCAACACCGTTTCATCGAGCCAGTTCTCGTCGTCCAGCCGCACTTTGTAACCATCAACCCACGCATAGCGGCTACCAGCAAAGACCGCGATTGTCTCTTTGATTTTTTCGACGGCGAACTTTTGCGCGCTGCGCGTGTAAGGCAAACCTTGCCCCTGCGGCGGCACCGGCGGCCACGGGGCATCGGCCTTAGCAGTCAAGATTGTCATCATTGCCAACAGCGAGTAGAAAACTTTTTTCATGATTCAGAATTAATTCGTTCCATGGGCTTTCAGGCCCCAAGCATTGATTTCGTCCAACCGGTGAGGCAGCGGTGCCACGACAAAAG
>JANYCI010000209.1 GCA_025360325.1 Limisphaerales bacterium
AATTTTTACATCGTCAATCAATTCAGCGGACTGGCGGTGGATGTTCAGGGCGGAACGCTCGTGCAAAATGTTCCAACGAACTCAACGTCCCAGCTCTGGCAGATTGCCCTCGCGCAAATTTATCCGAAGAAAGGAATCGCCGGTTCGTCGCGCGCCTATCAGACAACTTTCAATTCAAAGTGGACCTACGGTTGGTGGTATGTCAGCGATCCAAATGTATCGGGCGTCAATTATTTTCCGATGGACCCGGACAGTTGGTATCGCGGCAGCACGGTCGCGGGAACGCTTTGGAATTTCCAGCCCGGCTGGCGGACGAAAGGTTATTCTTTGAATATCTTGGGCTACAATGAACCCGATCAGGTCGGTCAGGCCGATCTGGATGCGACTAATGGCGCCATCTATTACATGAACGATCACAATCTGGATTTGCCAATGGTAGGTCCGGCGGCGGCCAATGTGAACGGAACTTGGAATCAAACCTTCTATGGTTACATCACGAATTGGGGTGCGCGCGTGGATTACCTGCCTGCCCATGAATATTCAGGGAACAACTCCAGCGCCTCATCCAGTATTTGGATCAATCCCATGCAAACCGCTTACAACACCTATGGCATTCCGATGTGGATGACGGAGTTCAGTGTCAAGGACTGGGGCGGCACAGGCAATTGGAGCGAAGAGGATAATTACAATGCGCTGGCCGAATTTCTTTGGCGAGCCGAGAGTCTTCCCTGGCTGCGCAAGTATTCTCTATTCATCTGGTATGCGGGCGTCACCAACGACGTTGTCCCGCCGAATCCGTGGACACGCTACACGCCCGGCATCACTGGCACATCCTTTGACACGAACGGCAACGTGACGCCGTTCGGCGAACTATATGCCGCGTGGGACAACGATGCGGCGGTGCGGACGGACAAGGTTTATTACATCCACAACAGCGGCACACGCAAGCGGCTGAAAAATTCTTCCACCTCCTCCGCCGATGCCATCGAGATTCGGGTGAATGACAATTCAACGAAATGGAAACTTCAGCCCGTGCCGAGTTCCGCATATTATTATGTCGTGTCTGAATCGGATGGACGACGCTTGAGTTACTCCGGCAGCGGAACTGCCGCCTTGGTTGCCGCCAACACCACCGGAACCGCCGTGCAATGGTCGCTCACAGAAAATCAGTATGGTTGGTTTTATGTCGGGCATCCGGCCACCAGCACACGGTTGCAACTGGCTTACAATAATGCGACCGCCGTGGCGACGTTCACGATGGTCGCCAGCAGCACCACCACGACCGCCGTGCAATGGCGTTTCATCGCCACGCTGCCGCCGCCCGCGTGGACTGGCTCCAGCGACAATCTTTGGTCAACCGACGGCAACTGGACTTCGCAGCAAGCGCCACAGGCCGGGCAAGGCGTGACGTTTAACGACAATTCCATCACCAACCTGAACACGGTGCTGGATACGAATTTCACCGTGTCCGCCATAACCATCACCACGCCTGCCGCAGCGGTATCCATCAGCGGCACGAACACGCTGACGTTGGGCAGCGGCCTGGACCTTTCCGCTGCGAGCCAAAATCTTTCCATCACCGCGCCGGTAGTTTTGAACGGCGCGCAGAATTGGAATGTTGCGAGCGGTCGCACGTTGACTTTGAACGGCGGCGTTTCCGGCAGCGCGCTAGTGAACATAACTGGCGGCGGCACGGTTAGTCTGGGCGGAACCAATTCCTACACCGGCGCGACGACGGTTAGCGGCGGCACGTTGCTCCGTTCTACCGCCGCGAATATTTTTCCGAACGGCGCGAGTGCGGGCGATTTCACCATCACGAACGGCGGCGCACTGGATCTCAATGGATTTTCCCAAACCATCAACGGACTCAACGGCAACGGCGGCGTGGATAATTCGGGTGCGAGTCCCGTCGCGCTCACCGTTGGCAGCAATAATGTCAGCGCCACATTTTACGGGCCGATCCAAAACAGCGGCGGCAATCTGGCTTTGGTGAAAGTTGGCACTGGAACCCTGACCTTGCTCGGAACCAATAGCCACGGCGGCGGAACCGTTTTGAACGCGGGAACCATAAGTCCAAAAAATAATTTTGTTTTTGGCAGCGGAACGTTGACGGCGAACGGCGGAATGATTTTCAATTCATTTAATCCGGGATTGAACCTCACGTTCACGAATCCCGTGACGCTAAATGGCGGCACGTTGCGCACGGGCGGCGGGCAGGCCACCACCCGAAACACCTGGGCCGCGCTGGTGACGATCACGACGAACTCGACCGTGCAATCGGACGGCGGCACGATTGGCAACCTGTTCACCGGCGGTTTGAATTTGGGCAATGGCGGCTACACGTTGACCGTGAGCGGCAATGGCAACAACGGCGGCAGCGCGAATAATTTCAACAGCGTCATCACGGGCGGGCCAAACGCGACGGTGCAAGGAGCTTCCAGCGGCCTGATTTATTTGAGCGCCGCGAATACTTTTTCCGGCACGTTCCGCTCCGGCTTTTCGATCGTCCTGCAAAACGCGCTGGCAATGCAGAACGCCACGCTGGACATGAACACGAACGACACCGGCTCGGTCACGCTGATCAACAACGCCGTCATCGGCGCGCTCACCGGCGCGCGCAACTTGAACCTCGGCAGCTTCGCCGTCTCCATCGGCAATAATAATTCCAACACCACGTTCAGCGGCGCGCTGACCAACACCGGTTCGCTCACGAAAGTTGGCAGCGGCATGCTGGCCTTGTCCGGCACGAACACGTTCACCGGCAACACGACCATCAGCGGCGGTGCGCTGGCGTTGAGCGGCAATGGTTCGCTCGCCAGTCCGCGAATCATCGTTGCGGGCGGCGCGACGCTGGATGTTTCGGGATTGGTTGCCCCCTTCACCTTGGGCAGCGGAGTGACGCTGACAAATAACTCATTCAGCGCGTTGCTCAATGGCACGAACAATTGCAGCGTAGGAACTTTGTCGCTGGTGACCGATGGAACGAACGCCGCCTTCATCCAAACCAATGGCACGATGACAATTTCCGCCAGCATGGTTATTCGGGTCAATAACACCGGGGCGATTTTGGGATCGGGAATTCATCCGCTGATTGCGGCGGCGACGGCGGGAAATCTTGGCAAAGTCAGCGGTGCGTTGCCCGTGGTGACGGTCACGGGCAACGGCACGGTTGCCGCCGCTTCGTTGCAGATCAACGGGGCCGGCGGTCTGGACCTGATGGTTGCCAGCACGATTTCCAGCACTTCGACGAATCTGAATTTCACCTTCAACAACGGCGTGTTGACGCTGACGTGGCCGGGCAGTCATCTCGGCTGGATCGCGCAGTCCAACGCCGTGGATTTATCCAACACGAACTACTGGTTCGACATTTCGGGATCGCAGGCGGCAACCAATTTTCTCATCCCAATCAATCCGTCTGCGCCGCAGATTTTTTACCGGCTGCGTTATCCTTTTTGATGGGAACTAAAATATGGCCGACTTGGGCGCGTTCAGTTAAACTGTATCCACAATGAAGCTCACGCGAGTGGTCGCGAAGTCCGCAAAGGATATAGAAAAATTTCTTTGCGCCCTTTGCGGTCTTTGCGTGAGGCACAGTTTTGTTTCACACACCTTAAAATTGAAACCTCAAACGAATGAAAAATAAAATGGTTAAACGTCTATTGGCCTTGGCAATGATTGCCAATTTAATTTGTCTCGAATCCAACTGCGCGGCGGCGAGCGACACGAATGTCGTGTCCACCGAAACCGCCGCCCAGCGTGATGCGCGCATGGCGTGGTGGCGCGACGCCAAGTTCGGGATGTTCATTCACTGGGGCGTTTATTCCGTTCCCGCTGGTGTCCACTCCGGCACGAACGTGCCGGGCATCGGCGAGTGGATTATGAACAAAGGAAAAATTCCGATGGCGGAATACCAGTCGTTCGCCAAGGAATTTAATCCGGTAAAATTTGATGCCGACGCGTGGGTTAAAGCCGCTGCCGATGCGGGCATGAAATACATTGTCATCACCTCGAAACATCACGACGGCTTTGCGATGTTCGCGACCAAGGCCAGCGCGTGGAACATCGTCCAGGCATCGCCTTACGGCAAAGACCCGTTGCAAGACCTTGCGACGGCGTGCCGCAAATACGGCATCAAACTCGGTTTCTATTATTCGCAGGCACAAGATTGGAACAACGGCGGCTCGGCCAGCGGCGGCAAATGGGACGACGCGCAGAAGCATGACATGGACGATTACATTGATCAGGTCGCCGTGCCGCAGGTGCGAGAAATTTTGTCCAACTACGGCGAGTTTCCGGCGGTGCTGTGGTGGGACACGCCGACGGGAATGAACACCAACCGGGCCCGCAAACTGTATGACGTGGTTCACGAGCTTCGCCCCAACATTATCATGAACAACCGGCTCGGCGGCGGCTTCAAAGGCGACACCGAAACGCCCGAGCAAAAAATTCCGGCGCGCGGATTTCCCGGTCGCGATTGGGAAAGCTGCATGACGATGAATGACACCTGGGGCTTCAAACGCAACGATGACCATTGGAAATCTTCGGCGACAATCATTCGCAACTTGTGTGACATCGCGAGCAAGGGTGGAAATTATTTGCTGAACGTCGGCCCGACGAGCGAAGGTTTGATTCCGCAGCCCAGCCTCGACCGTCTCGCCGAAGTCGGCAAATGGATGAAGGTGAATGGCGAGTGCATCCACGGCGCGAAGGCGACGCCGTTCGGCGACGAACTCGGCGCGGCGGTAAAAGCCAAAGACGGCTACGGTTCTGATACGCTGGTTTCCTCGGCGAACGACTGGCGTTGCACGACGAAGCTGGGGAAAATTTATGTGATCATTTTCAAGTGGCCGTCCGCTGGGAAATTTGAACTGCCGATGGTGAAGAACAAAATTCTGAAGGCGACGTTGCTGGCCGCAGCTTCAGAAAAAATCTCCGTCAACCAAAGCGAGGCCGGCGTGGCGCTGGCCTTGCCCGCGCTCGCGCCCGATGCGGTGGCGTCCGTGGTGCGCCTTGACTTGGCGGAGGAAATGGTGGAGCCAGTCAAAAAGCCTTGAAACTTTAATCGGCAGAGCGCCTACCTGCCAATGTCGTTTTGAAACACTCCCGCGAAAAACAAGGTCACTTCGCTGCTTTCATCGCCGCGCGTAGTGCGGCTTCCGATTCCGCGTTCCAATAACCACACTCAAGCTGGAAGAAAACCGACGTGTAAGGCTTGGTCAACGGCGTCTTGATGAGCAGCACTTTGAAAGTTTTTCCCGCTTCGTCCAGCTTGCCGATGATTTGCTCGTGCGGCAAAACCTGCACGGGCTGGTTCGTCAAAATTTTCCCCAGCGCGTCGCGATACTCGCCAATGCCAGGCGCGTTTTTCTCCGCGACGAATTTCATCTCGGCGTCCGTGTAAATCGTCGGCTTGACGTGCTGGGTCTTGGCGAGTTCGGCAATGACGCCCTTGACGACTTCAATTTGACCGGCATCAACGTAAATGGTCTCGATGCCCGGCGCCGTCTGGAGCGGATACGCCGAGTCGGCGACAACAATCCAGTTGCGATGTCCCAGCAAGGGTAGCTGCTTTTGGAGTTTTGCCTTCCAATCGTCAGCGGCAAAAACCACGGTGGTCATAGCGGAGAAAAAAATGAGGACGGCAGCAAGTTTGGTTTTCATGGTGGTTAATAAGTTCAATGTTACTGATCGCCAGCGCGCTGTTTAGGATCCCAGTATCGGGAATTTTTTAACGAGCCAGTGGTCGGCGGATTGATGTTCGCATCTTTGCGGGCTTCGGAATGACCATCGGCAAAAACCACCACGCCTTGGCCGCTGTTGTTGTTTTTGGTGGGCGTGCCGCCGTGGCGACAGGAAATTCCCTGATAGGTCGTCTGGGTGCCATCCATCGCTGCCTGCGGCCAGTAAGAACTCATGCTCCAGTAACCCTCCGAGTCGCCAATCACGAGGCAATCAGTCGGATGCAGAATCGCCGTGCGCTTAAAGCGATAGCCACTGTCGAACGTAATACCGCCGACTGATACCGAACTGGCGGCCTGTGCCGCTGGCGGTGGATAGAACAGAAAAAAAACATTGGCGGCATAGCCAATTCTATCCCCAGGATTCACCACGCCCGTCCAGCTCCAAGTAAAATTAGGCGTGTATTGATTGCGCGTTGTCGTGAGCACCGTGCAGTGAAACAGGTTTGAGTTGCCCGCCGAATACTTTCCCAAATAATTTCCCCACCAATCATCCATGACTGGCAACGTCGGGTCTTGCTTGCGGCAGGCGGGGAAAACGTCATTGCTGTCGTCGGTGTAGAGTTGGATAAACAAGCCGACTTGCTTGAGGTTGTTCAAACAGGAAATGGTCTTGGCTTTTTCCTTCGCCTTGGCGAGCGCGGGCAGGAGCATGGCGGCGAGAATGGCGATGATGGCAATGACCACGAGCAGTTCAATCAGCGTGAATCCTTTTTTCATGTTCTTGGGAGACAATAAGCAGGTTCCACGATCAATCATTTTTCAGACGCTATTGGGTGACGCCGAGCCAGCCGCTGGGCAGAGTGTTGGTGGTAAAACTTTCTGAATGGCGCGACAAGTTCAGGCTGCCAACATGGCTGTCAAAGTAAGCATAAACCCGGCTGTTGCCATGCACCGGTTTGTCCGGCAGTTGTCCCCAATCGCCAGCGAAGGTGATGGTGGTGCTATTGGCTCCGGGGAATTCCCGGTCCAAATCGGCGAGGGATCCATTTTGCGAGGGACTTTGGACGTTGGAAAATTTTGGGCTTTGCGCCGCCGTCCCGCCATATACCCACATTGGTTTTCCTTCGACGTAGGCGCGCAAGCGGTAGCAGGCGCGGGCATAGTCTGGCTCCACGGGATCCACCGCGCGCAAGGCATACTGCGGGTTTTTGTTAAAGCCGGGACAGACCGCCACCGGGCTCACGGTCCAACCTTGGTAAGGTGCCAGCAGGTTTCTTTTTCCCGAAAGATAGGAGTCAAGCTGGTAGGCCAACTGGGGATGAACGGAAACACCGCCCACCAACGAAGTGGTTTGAACTTCCCCGGCCAGTCCGCCGCTGGGATTGTTATTTGCGTCCACACCGAACGGCATCCGGTCGTTGTTGTCGTTGGCAAACAGATTGATCGCCAGCGTGATTTGTTTGAGGTTGGAAGTGCATTGAATGGTGTAAGCCTTGGCCTTGGCTTTGGCGAGGGCGGGCAACAGCATCGCCGCGAGAATGGCGATGATGGCAATCACCACCAGCAGTTCAATCAAAGTGAATCCCCTCTTGAAAAGCAGTGCCGGGCGGCGAGGCTTGATTGTAATCATGGATTCATCTGATGCTCGCATTTGGGCTGGTTTGCACAATCACGAGAACTCGGTATGACCGCTCTTTTGTCGCGGCTATTTCCAGTCGTCCGTGCG
>JANYCI010000211.1 GCA_025360325.1 Limisphaerales bacterium
GCAGCAGAGTCGCCACGAGCGCGCAGGAGGTGATGATTGTTTTGGTTTTCATTTTGAAAAATCTATTTGGGTTCGCTTTCAGCAGCGGAAGTAACTGCGACTGCCGGAAATTTCATCACATCCGAATCAAACTCCAGCTTGACGACCGTGTCAGCTTTCTGCCGTCCGGATTCCGGGACGAAAATTTCCAAGCCTGACTCCGTTTGCTTCGCATCCACTTTGCCGCCACTCAATAGTTTTGCGTGAACCAATTTTGCCGCGAAGTTCGGCAACTTCAGCGCGCCCGCTTCCGGCCATTTGAAAATATGGACGTAAACTGTTTTGCCCTTGCGCGTCGTGCCGCCGTATTCGCCGGGCTTGAACGGCCCACCGCGTGTGCCGTAAATGCTTTCCCCATTCAACTTGAGCCATTCTCCGACTTTCAGCAGGCAATCGGTTTGGTCCGCAGGAATCACGCCCGTTGAATCCGGTCCAACATCCAGCAAAAGATTTCCATCGCCCGTCGCGCAACTCGCAAGCATCCGCACCGTCTCCTGAAACGACTTCACCTTGCCTTCGGTGCGATACGACCAGCCGCCGTGCGGTGCATCCACCACGGTCATGCACGATTCCCACAGACGCGTGTCCTGATACTTGCCAAGCTGTTGCTCCGGCGTGTCGAAGTCGCCGCGATACGGCGCGGGCTGGCGGTTGTAAGCCCCGAGTTCCGCCATGCGATTGTTCATCACAATGGCGGGTTGAAGTTCCTTCACCAGAGCGGACGTCTCACCAATGCCCCAGAAGTTTGTGAGATTGCCGCGCCCGTAGCTGTCCCACCACCACACGTCCACTGTGCCGTAATTCGCCAGCAACTCGCGCACCTGGCCGTTCATGTAGGCGCGATACTTGGCGTTGTCGCCGATGCCATAATCCGGGTGATGCCAGTCGCGTTGAGAATAATAGATGCCGAAGCGCAATCCCTCCGCGTGACAAGCATCCGCAAGTTCCTTGACGACGTCGCGCTGGAACGGCGTGTGCATGATGGAATACTCCGTAAGTTTCGTATCCCACATGCAAAAGCCGCCATGATGCTTCGCGGTGAACACGAGGTATCTCATCCCCACTGCCTTCGCCAGTCTGACCCACGCTTTCGCATCAAAATTTGTCGGGTTGAAATTCTTGTAAAGCTGGTCGTAAGCCGGGTCTTCGACGTAGCCAGCGGGATCTTTGTAAATATCCAACGGTTTCGTGGACTTGCGCGACCAACTGATCTCCGTGCCCGCGATGCTCGACATGTCCCAATGGATGAACATCCCAAACCGCGCCTCACGCCACCATGCCGTGCGCGCCTCGCGCTCGACGGGAGTTTCAATTAGTTGGGCGTCAAGCGACGTGCAAACCAGCACGAGCAGCAACATAAAAGTCGTTTTCATTTTAGGATTTGTTGTTGTTTGAACCGTTGTTGTATTTATGTTCCTCCGACAATTTTGTGCCTGCACCGGTGGACGTGCCGTCGCGGAATGTGCCGAACCATTTGTCGAGCGGAATGCCGGCTTCGCCGTAGTTGCACTCGAAGTAGCGATGATGCAGGTAATGAAAATACGAGCCAGTCGGCCATTTGTCCTCGATGATCGGACCTTCAAAACCGTGATGGCCGCACGCAGGCGACAGGCCGGTGTGTTGCAAGTTGAAAATAAAATGGAACGGATGCGACGGCACAACCCAGTGGATCAGCACGCAACTGAAGTAGATCAAAATTTCCACCGGATGCATCGCCATGCCGGACCAGGGGATGGGATTGATGTTTTTGTGGTGCAGATAATGGACGTATTTGTAGAGGGGCTTCCAGTGGATGAGCCGGTGAATCCAATAGAAATGAAATTCGCGCCAGAACGGGATAACGAACAGCATGGCGATGAACAGCACGGGATGCTTGTTCCAATCCAGCCACGCGATGTGGTGGTTCGCGTAAAGCCAATACGTCACCGCTTCATACGCCGTCATGAGTCCACCGCCGCACACGCACGTCCAAAAAATGTTGTCCTTCACTTGATCGCGGAACAGGAAGACGTTGCTGTTCCGCGCCGGCCAGCGCGCGTCGTATTTGCCCTTCGTGCCTTCGCCTTTGAGAATGTAGAAATACAAATGATAACTGCCATAAACCAGCCAGATCAAAATCTGGTTGCGGACGAAAAGCTGCGCGATCCAATCCCACTGGAATTGCGCGCAGCGCGAAAGCTCCGGCTGGAACCACAACCACGACACCGCCGAAATCGCCAGCAACAC
>JANYCI010000219.1 GCA_025360325.1 Limisphaerales bacterium
CGAGAGCTTGCTCCAGCCCATCAGCGCGTCGGGGAATTCAAACGCACGATTCTTCACCAGCTCCGCGTAAAGCCCGCCGTCCGCACCAAAGTTAATGTCCTCGAAGAAAATTCCCCACATCGCGGGATTCAGTTTTGCGCCGGGCTGGTCGGTCTGCACGGTAAGGGACGCGGCAGGCGTGTTAATGCCGCCGAGAAGCAACGCGGCGAACAACGACGAATAGAAAACGGATTTTTTCAGAGTCATAAAATTATTCTTTCATCCAAACCTGCGAGGTCGTCGCGCCGCGATTTTGGCGCGCGTAATTCGGAATCGCCAACAGCGGACTGCCGTCGCTCCATTTGCCTTTGATGACCAGCACGCCGCCGAGCAGATCACCGCGCCATTCGGTCGCAAGTGATTTCACGTCCGGCGACAAATTCAGCTTCAGCTGGTCAGTTGTTTCGACGGTATAAATCAACGGGCCATAACGGAACGCCACCGCACCGTGATCGGCCTTGATGTGCTCGTCCGCCTTCACGACTTGGATTTCCATCGGCAATTCCAAATCAATTGTATCACCAGCCTTCCATTCGCGCGTGATGGCGGCGTAACCGTTTTCAATCGGCGACGAAATTTTTTCACCGTTCACCGCGAGCGATTTCAAGCCGCTGACTTTGGGTTCCGGCGTGTAGAGTTCGCTTGTAGTGCGGTCTGGCACGCGAACAAACACCGTGAATTTTCTGGTCTGCTTTGGATTGACGGTGATGGCAACTTTGCCGCTCCACGGATAATCTGTTGCCTGCACCATCTCCACATCTGTGCCGGCAATGCGCTCGACATTTATGGTGCTGCCAATAAAGAGGTTCACAAAAATCCCGTCGTCACTCTTCGTGTAAGTCCACGTCGGAACCATCAGCAGCGTGCGCGGAATGTTACCGACGCAGCACGGGCAAACGTGCCAGTCGTAACGCGGTTTGTCCTCGACCAGCGGATTGTCGTAATAAAAATTTTTGCCGTCCAAATCCACCGAGCCGAGCAGCGCGTTATACATCGTCTCCTCGTAAAGGTCGGCAAACTTCGCGGCGTGATACGCGAGGTTCATTTTCCATTGGAAGAAAATCAGGCCGCAGCTTGAGCACGCCTCGTTGTAAGCCTCGTTGCGCAGAGAATAATTATCGCCGAAGCCCTCGGACGTCTCGCCGCTGCCGATGCCGCCGGTGACGTAATATTTTTTATTGATGAGATTGTCCCACAGCGACATCACCGCGCTCTGATAATCCGTGTCGTGCGTTTCCGCCGCGACATCCGACATTGCGGAAAAAAGATACGACGCGCGCACGGCATGACCGACGGCTTCGTATTGCTGCTGCACGGGAACACGCGTCTGGTCGTAATCACTGCCGCCATGCGCGCCACGGCAATCGAGCAAAAATTTTGCGAGCGCAATGTAACTGTCGCCGCGACCGCCGCCTTCCATGTCGTTCACGAAACGACCGAAACGCACCAGTCCTTGCTCCATCTGCTCGTGGCCGTCATACCAATCTTTTTTGCCAGGGCCGATGTTCGCCACCCAGCAGTCGCAGAGTTTTTTCGCCGCGTCGTAGAGCCGCTTATCCTTCCCGCCAGTCATCGTGTAATGATTGATCGCCGACTCAATGAAATAGCCCATGACGTAACCCTCGTGGTTGCCGCGCTGCGCGGGATTCCAGCGCGACGGCCATTGCTTGCGGTCGGCGAGCGTGTAAGCCGTCTGCAAATAACCGTCCGGTTCCTGCGCGGCCAGAATTTTCGGGATCCAATCTTCCAGCGTCGCCTTGAATTTTTCCTGCGCCGCGAGAATTTCCTTGTCGCCCTGCGCGTCCACCATCAGCGCGATGCACATGGCCTCGACGGTCTGATGCACCCACGCGTTGGCAAAAACGTAGCCCCGCTGCCGCGCGTGGGCTTCGCCGCGCAACGCCTTCGCCGCCTCAATGAAATTATCAATGCCGCCGTCGCCCTTATTTTTCGCGATGTTCGTGGAATTGATCTCGTCAATGCAGTGCGGAATCCAGTTCACGATCAGTGCCTTCACCCGCGCGTTCCAAAACGGGCTGTTGATCTTGTAAGGCTTCGTGTAAACGACTTCGAGCCGGTTGCTCGGCGGCGGCGTGACGACTTTTACTTTCAACGTGGATGACGAACTCAATTTTC
>JANYCI010000174.1 GCA_025360325.1 Limisphaerales bacterium
GGCGGTCGTGGCGGCTGTGCCTGAAAGCACGGCGGCGGAAATTGTTTTTGCAAAGCCCACCGGCGCGGCCTGCACGGAGTTGGCCGAGACTGCGCTGGCGATGATTGTGGACGTGAGCATCACGCCGCGTTTGGAAAAAAGACCGCGCAATTTTTCCAGCGCGCGCGTCACGCGTTTTTGCGCGGCGTCCTCGGTGGATTGCGTTGCCGCCGCGACTTCACCCCACGGACGATTTTCAAAATAGCGCAGCACCACGGCGGCGCGGTCGCGTTCGGAAAGTTTGTCCATCGCGTCGTCGAGCAGCGGAGCGATCTGTTTCCACACGGCTGCATCGTCCGGTTCGTTCAAGGTGGATTGTATGTAGGCCTCCTGTTCGCGCGCCTGGCGGCGGCGTTGGATTTTCAGGGCGTTGCTGGCGGCGAAGCGGGTGGTGCGATAAAGCCACGCGGGCAAAATCGTGTTGCTGCCGAGCGACGACGCCTTGCGCGCGAGAATGATGAAGACGGCCTGCGTGATCTCTTCGGCCAGATGCGCGTCGCCGGTCTGGCGCAGCGCGGCGGAATGCACAAGGCCGACGTGCCGTTCCACGAGCGCGGCAAAGGCCGGCTCGGATTGGCGGGCGGCGAATTCCCGCACCAGCGTCAGGTCATCAGGCGTCATTCACCCATATCATCTACGCCCGCGCGGAAAACCGACAAACTTTTTTGGAAATATTTCAAGCCGCGCTGTCGGTTTTCAAAGCCGGTGATCCGATGGATAAAGCCACGACACTCGGGCCTTTATCCACCGAAGCCGCGTTGGTGCAACTGCTGGGCCAAATCAAGCGAGCCGTTTCCAAAGGCGCAAAAGTGGTGATGGGCGGCAGACGGATTGATCGTCCCGGCTCGTTTATGGAGACGATCATTCTCACGAACATCAAGCCGAGCAATCCCGCTTATCGCGAAGAATTCTTCGGCCCCGTCGCGCTTTTTTTTCGCGTGAAGAATGAGGATGAAGCGGTCGCCCTCGCCAACGATTCTGATTTCGGACTAGGTGGCTCGGTCTTTACTAATGACATCGCGCGCGGCAAGCGCGTGGCCAGTCGCATTGATACGGGCATGGTCTTCGTCAATCACCCAACGTGGACAGCGTGTGATTTGCCATTTGGTGGCATCAAGAATTCCGGCTACGGCCGCGAACTTTCGAGTTTGGGCATTCAGGAATTCGTGAATAAAAATCTAGTGCGCGTGAGTTCCATTGACGCGCCCGCCTGACCGCGATTTCCCAATGCTTTGGAAAAAATATTTCTATGGCCACAAAAAATAAAAAATCCACGACCACCGAAACCCCCGTTTGGTTTATCACCGGCTGCTCAACCGGCTTTGGGCGCGAACTCGCCACGCAGGCTCTGGCGCGCGGTTTTCGCGTAGTCGTGACGGCGCGCAAACCGGATGAAGTGGAAGCATTGGCGACCAAGGGCGAAGCTTTGGTGCTCAAACTTGATGTCACCAATCAAGACCAGATTGACGCGGCCATCAAAGCTGCCGAGAAATTTTTTGGCGGCATTGATGTGTTGGTGAACAACGCAGGCATCGGCTATTTCGCGGCGATTGAAGAAGGCGAAGAGGACGAGGTGCGCCGGATGTTTGAAATCAATGTGTTCGGCATGAGCCGGATGATTCAAGCCGTGTTGCCGGGAATGCGTCAGCGGCGCAAAGGTTGCATCGTCAATGTTTCTTCACTGGCTGGGCTGCGATCCGCTCCGTCGCTGGGATTTTACAACGCCACGAAGTTTGCCGTCGAAGGCTTGTCTGGTGCGCTTTTGCAGGAAGTTGAACCGCTGGGCATCAAGGTAATCGTCGTTGAGCCGAGCGGCTTTCGCACTGATTGGGCGGGACGTTCGGCGAACGAAAGTAAAAAGCAAATTGCCAACTACGCGAAAACTGCGGGCAAGGTGCGCCGTGAAATTCGCGCTGATTCAGGCAAACAGCCCGGCGACCCCGTGCGCGCGGTGCAAGCCCTCATCACTGCGGTCGAGTCGCCAAAACCGCCGCGTCATCTGCTGCTGGGCAATGATGCTTATGAAGGGGCGATGGCCAAGCTTGAAGAGTTGCGGAAAGATTTCTCGGCGGTGGAATCAATTGCGCGGGGCGCTGACTTCCCGAAAAAAAATCGAAATAAACCAACCAATAAAATAAATTCAAAACTATGAAACGCTCCATACTATCACTGGTCATCGCCGTGCTTACGCTCGGCTCACTTACCTCCGCCAAGGCCGCCGGCGAAACCTACAACATTGCCCCAGTTCATACCTGGGTTGGTTTTTCCATCGCCCATTTTTCACCAAGGTGCCCGGTTATTTTAGCAAGGTGAAAGGAACCATCGTCGTGGATCGCGACCATCTCGAAAAGAGCACGGTCGAAGCCGTTATCGAAGTGGCCAGCATCACTACAAATACGAAGATGCGCGACGACGATTTGCGCTCGACGAATTTCTTTGCCGCGGCCCAATTTCCTTCCATGACTTTCAAGAGCGAGTCATGGACAAAGACCGGCGACAACACCTACGATGTCGTTGGCACACTCACGATGAAGAACGTTTCAAAGGAAGTCGTGCTCAAGGTCACGTCGCTGGGTTTCGGGCCGGGCATGAAGGGTGCCGCTATTTCCGGTTGGGAAGCGTCGCTGACTTTGGATCGGCGCGATTTTGACATCACGGCGGATCAAAGGAGTCCCGCTGTTCCATCTGGCGAGCATTTTGGCGTTCATTGAGCGGTGTGAAAATGAGGCGAATTTCGACTTGGCTGACACCGGCAAATGACGTGGTCAAAGGTGAAATTGTTGCCACCAGGTGTTGCCACTGAGCCCATTAAACTGATAATATCCAATAAAATCAAGATGGCGGAGAGAGGGGGATTCGAACCCCCGATACCCTTTTAAGAGGTATACCAGTTTAGCAAACTAGCGCCTTCAGCCACTCGGCCATCTCTCCAACCGTTTGTCATCCGCAGCCCGACGCTGATGGGGGCTGCGTTTCGCCGGGTTTATTTCGCAGGAATTCACACGCGTGGCAAGCTCATTCGCAGAGTTTGAAAACTCAAAGTGGTGATGCGTCTGCCGGAGAAAACTTTTTGAGTTCAATTTCAGTCGTAAGTTATTCGCTAGGGCGGATGACCGCTCATACCCGCCTGATTCGTAAATCCCGCCACGTTGATTGCGACCGCAGCGATACCCCGTCGGACAGTCATATGGGCAAGGCGCGCATAGCGGTGAAGCCGGACAAATCAAATCCCATCCCTATGGTTGTGAAAATCATTTTCCGTGGTCGCCACGTCGTCCGAAATAAATTCAAAAAAGAGATTGCACCGTCAAACCCAGTTGTTATTATTCGCGCCCGCTTTCCGATGGCCGGAGAGTGGACGTCCGTTAACCAAAACCAGACAATTGTTCTTTATATGGCTCAACGTATTCGAATCCGTCTAAAGGCCTATGACTATCGCGTCATAGACCAATCGGCACGCGATATTGCCGA
>JANYCI010000183.1 GCA_025360325.1 Limisphaerales bacterium
GCTCGAAGCGCGGGGCTTCATCGTCAAGCGCGTCACGCTGGTGGACGCGACGCTGGTGGCGTCCAGCCGCAAACGTCCCGACGCCCAAGCCGCCCGCGAAGGCCGCGCCCCGGATGCCGACGCGAGTTACACGCGCAAATATACCAATGGGGTGCGTGTGACGGTGCTCCCGACGACCAATGTCTTTGACAGCGTCACCGGACGCAAAGCCTGGTGGATTATTCGCGGGACGGAAAACTTGCCGCTAATGGTTGGGGGCGGCGCTTGCCTAACACGGCGCGGCTAAAACTTCATCGTTTGGAAAATTACCCGGCGAAACCGTTGGAGGAATTTGCTATTTGCGATATCAAGGATGCCGGGATGCTTTATCAGGTCGCCATGGCGGTGCAAGGCGAACGAAAGAAAAAAGATTGGCGGGACTTGGGTTTCATGGAAGGTTGCGTGCGAGCCTATTCTCGTTGCCTCCAGCAAAAAACTGCTGACCAAGAATACCGGAGACCTCTGGGACAGTGGTAAAGTTGACAGTCATCAAACCGTGAATGTTGTTTACGGCGGCAAACCGTTGGTTTCACGTCAGGCGTGTTACTGGAAGGTTTGTGTCTGGGATAACTCGGGCAAAGCGCTTTGGAGTGAAACCGCTTCCTGGATGATGGGATTGCTTCGGCCGACCGACTGGCTTGCGGATTACATTTCTTTCCGCGATCCAACGCCGCTTTGGAAGGATACGCAGAAGCTGTTTCTGCCCCCGGCTCATCAGTATCGGAAAGAATTTTCCACAACTAAGACCATCAAGCGCGCGACGATTTACTCAACAGCGCTGGGCATCTACGAACTTTATCTGAACGGCCAGAGGGTTGGCGATGCGCGGTTTGCGCCGGGTTGGAGCGATTACCATCAAAGCGCGTATTACACCAGTTACGATGTCACATCGCTGATTCAGTCCGGCGGCAATGCGCTGGGCGCCTGGGTGGCTGATGGCTGGTATTCGGGTTATATTGGTTTGGGGTCGTTGTGTGGCGTTGGAACGGAACACGCCGGGCGTGCCACTTACGGAAAAACTCCGTCCTTCATGGCGCAGTTGGAAATCGATTATTCAGATGGCACCCGTGAAACTATTTTGACCGACAAATCTTGGAAAGTTTCCGACGCTGGCCCGATTCGCGAAGCTGATATCCTAATGGGCGAAAGTTACGATGCTCGAAAGGAAACTCCCGGTTGGGCGAAATCAAAATATGACGACTTAACATGGGAGTCGGCCATTCTGGCCTCAGAAAACTGCAGCGTGGCGGCAACTTTTTACGAATTTCGCAATCCGGACAACCGGAACGGAATTCCGGAAATTAAGGACCATCCCATAGAACTTGGGTTTAACCCTCCGGTCAAATTGGAATCATTTCCCGGGGTTCCAGTGCGGCCAGTTCAGGAAATCAAACCAGTGGCCATCACTTCGCCGACCAACGGGGTTTACATTTTCAATTTAGGCCAAAACTTTGCCGGCGTTGCCCGCTTAAAAGTGCGAGGTCCGGCTGGCACAACCGTCCAATTGCGTTATGGCGAAATGTTGCATGCCGATGGCAGTTTGATGACGAAAAACTTGCGCCGGGCGCGAGCCACCGACACTTATATTTTGCGCGGGGACAAAAACGGCGAGGAATGGTCGCCGCGTTTCACCTATCATGGATTTCAATATGTTCAAGTCACGGGATATCCTGGCAAACCGGTGAAGGACACCATCACGGGAATTGTTTTGCAAAGCGACACACCGTTGACGAGCAGTTTTGAATGCAGCGACCCGATGGCTAACCGTTTGTTCATGAATGTCGTGTGGACGCAGCGCGCCAACTTTGTGGATTTGCCGACAGATTGTCCGCAACGCGACGAGCGTCTGGGGTGGATGGGTGATGCGCAGATTTACGCCCACTGCGCCACGCTCAATGCAGATGTGGCGGCTTTTTTTACCAAATGGCTGCGCCAAGTCATGGAGGCGCAGCGGCCCAGCGGCACGTTCCCGGGTTATTGTCCGCATCCATCCCAGTTATATTGGGATTTCGGCACGGGTTGGTGCGACGCTGGCGTGATTGTTCCGTGGACTGTCTGGCAAGCCTACGATGACACCCGCATCATTGAGCGTTGCTGGCCAAACATGGTGAGGTTCATGGATTGGCGCATCAGCACAAGCATAAATTATCTCGGTATCAACCATGGCAATGGCTGGGGCGACTGGGTTTCGTTCGGAAACCCAACGCCGATCGAATATGTGGACACGGTATATTTCGCCTACTCGGCAAACCTCATGTCGCAAATGGCGGCCGCCATCGGAAAAACGAAAGAGTCCGAAAAATACTGCAAATTATTTGAAAACATCAGGACTGCGTTTAATCAGAAATATGTGAAGCCTGATGGTTCGTTGACGGTGGACAACCAGACCGCCTATGCGCTGGCGCTTTACATGGATTTGCTGCCAGTGCAATTACGCGTGCCGGCGGGCAAGATCCTTGCAGACAAGTTGCGCTCCGGCGAGACCAGAGATAATTCCGGAATGACCACGGGCTTTCTGGGCACACGTCCGCTGCTGCCGGTGTTGACGAGTGTTGGCCAAAATGATCTGGCGGTGAAACATTTTCAGAGCCGAAAATTTCCATCGTGGGGTTATGAAGTGGACCAGGGGGCAACGACAATTTGGGAACACTGGAATAGTTTCACTAAAGCCTACGGCTTTGGTGGGCCAGATGGGAAGCAGAACGCCTCGATGAATTCCTTCTCGCACTACTCACTCGGCGCAGTTTGCGAATGGATGATCAATGATCTCGCCGGCATCCAATCCGGTGGACCGGGTTATAATGAGATTGTCATTCATCCGCATCCGCCGATGCCGGGCACCAACCCGGATCAAAAACCAATCAATTGGGTGAAGGCGCATTACGATTCTATTCATGGCCGCATCACCAGCAATTGGCGGCTGACAAATGATAAATTCGAATTGGAAACCGAAATTCCAGCAAATACAACGGCGACCGTCTATCTACCCGCCGCCAGTCTGGATAAAATCACAGAAAGTGGCCGACCGCTAGAAAAAGCAGCCGGTGTTAAATATATCCGCAACGAAAATGACCGTGTTGTCTTGGCCGTTGGGGCTGGCAGCTACCGATTTGAAGTTAAAAATAGGTTTGTTAGATAAGCCTCGAATCGTTTGTGGCATTTATATGAAAAAACAATAGCTGTTATAGTCATGAAATCCATCCTCCAACTGATTTTGTTGTCATCAATTGTAGCTTCAGTGTTCGCTGGTGATCTGGAAAGCAATTTTGTTTCGCCACCGGCCTCGGCGCGGCCATGGGTCTATTGGTTTGTATTGAACGGCAATTTGACGAAGCCTAGCTGGAATAGTTTCATGAGGCCTACGGTTTTGGCGGGCCAGACGGCAAGCAGGACGCCTTAATAAATTCCTTTTCGCACTACTCACTAGGTTCAGTTTGCGAATGGATGCGGAATGATATCGCCGGCATCCAGTCCGGTGGATCGTGCTATAATGTGATTGTCATTCATCCGCATGCGCCAACGTCGGCTTTCTTTTATTTTCAGGGATATTTCATCCGGTAGAAGACATTTGTTTGGCTTGGGTTAATGGTGATGGAGAGCTTGTTGGTCGTGGTGGAACCGGGCACGGCAAACCAGTTACTTGGATTGGCGAGGCTGATGGCGTTGGACTGCAAGGTCCAGCCCGTGTGGTCCTGCGGCCAGGAGAGATTGAGCGTGTTGCTGGATGCTGTCACCGTGATGTTCGTCGGCGTCGTATTGACCGGATTGCCCACCACCAGATTCAACTCCCCGTTCGCCATGGCCAGCGTGGCCGGAGCGGCAACTCCGCCGCCGCCAACCGCCACCGTGTTGGTCGTGACCGCGCCGCCGACCGCCCCGCCACCCGATTTGGAGATGAGCTTGTAACTGCCCACCGCCAGTTGACTGCCGAGGTTGTTGATTTTGAAAATCGTGCCGCTGGCGAGTGTCAGCGTTCCGTTGCTGACCGTCAGCGCGGGCAGTCCGTTGGTGTAATTGAGCGAGAGCGTGCCGGCGGCAGTGCTGCCATTACCGACGAACACCGCCGTAGCCGTGCTGTTGCTCAAGGTTTGGCTGCTGCCCAGCACAAACGGCGAACTCAAACCGGAGACATCGAACGTAGCCCCGCCAGCGAGCGTAATGCTGGGCGTGCTTGCAATCGAACCACTGCCGGCCAACGCCAATCTGCCGGCGTTGATCGTGGTGGGGCCGGAATAGGTGTTGACGCCATCTAGCTTCATCACTCCGAATCTCGCTTTGGTCAGACCTTGCGGACCCGAAACCCAGTTTTGCAAAATGGAAGACACATCCAAATCCACGCCGGACGGCGTTGTGCCCGAGGCCACGTTGAAGGTGGTGTTGTTCTGGATGCTGACGGTATAGGCATTGATCACCGCCGTGCTGGAGCTGGCCAGCGTATAATTCGTCCCGCCCACCAAATAACTTCCGCCATAAGTATCCCCGTGGTTGTTCGTGCCGGAACTCAACGTGCCGCCGGTGAAAGTTAGCGTTGGCAGCGTCACCCGGAAACTGGTGCCGCCATTTTGCACCGGCGTAGTATTCGCCACGTTGGCTGAAGTGACCAGACCGCCGTTGATACTCAACGCCGAGGGTATGCCGCCGTAGTATCCCAGCACATCTTCCACATCGAGTCGGAGCGTGCCGCTGGCGTTGATGGTAATCGTGCTGCCGCCAGCCAGCGTGCCGGTCGGCCCATCGTTGGGATTGTAATCCAGCGCCAGAGTCCCGTTGCTGACCGTGGTGCCACCAGAGTAGGTGTTGGCATTGGTCAATACCAGCGTGCCTGAACCGGCTTTGAGCAGGCCATAGTTTCCACTGACAACACCCGACATATTCAGGCTCTTCCCGCCGTTGACATTCCAGGTCTGGTTGGAGCCCAGCAGCACCGGCACACTTATGGAAAGGTTGACCGGGGAAACCGACATATCCAAGCCATTAGTTCCCAGCGTGAGCGGCCCGGAACCGCTGATGGCAATATCCGAGGCCGCGCCGACCACGCTGATGCCGCCCCATGAAATCGCGCTGTTCATGGTCAAACCCGCGCCCAGCGAGGTGTTAGTCCAACAGGCGATGCTCCCCGCGATTGGCGGGATGCCGCCCGTCCAACTGACTCCCGACGTCAAATCCGTATTCGTTGCCGCCTTATAGACGGGGCCGACTCCGCCGGTGGAGGTAATGGTTCCCGTCACATTGAAATTGGACCACTTATAAGTCTGGCCGGAGACGGTGATGTTGCCGGACGTGCCGAGGCTGTAAGCCGACAGATTGTTGCCGAGGGTGGCCGGGCTGCCATTGACCAGTTGCAAAACACCTGTAAGTTCAAAATCCAAAACATTGGTGCCGCCCTGGCCATTCATCCAGCCAACAATATTCGGCAACCCGTAAAGATGCACGGTGTCGTTGCCGGAGCCGAGATCCATGGCGTTGTTATTCGGACTGCCGCCCATGACGCTACCGTAGTTGTAAATCGTGACATTGCCCGAAAAATTCTCGGTCGCGATACCCTCATTGCCGCCATAAATACTACCGGTGGCGGTGTTGGTGATGAATGCGTTGCCGCCAGGCTGGCCATAGACAAACACCCCGAGACCGGTGTTGTGGGAAATCTTGCCACTGTTGTAAATGTAGATGTTTTCAGCGCGGTCATTCTCCGTGCCCCAGCCCCAACCACCGCCGGTGGTGTTGCCAATGACCGTGCCTGTATTGATCAGGTTCACGATGCCGCCGTCGCAGCCGCCATAAAGAGCTGAACATCCCGCATTGGGGCTGTTCGTGGAGATGGCGATGATCGTTCCGGTATTCACGAAGGTAAATCCGCCAGTTACGTTGGTGTCCGCATTTTCCGACCAGGCAAAAACAGCGTTTGCGTTTGCCGTATTCGTGGCGGTGGCGATGGCCGTAATGATTCCAGAGTTGGTCAAATTGATTTGTCCGTTATAGGTATAAATATCCACGCCCACGGCCGTGGCCAAACCCGCTGTGTTGCCGGCCCGCCCGCCGGTCGAAATGGCGGTGACCGTCCCGGCCTGGGTCAGGTTAACGTCCCCGTAATATGTAGAAGCATACAACGCTGTAGTGTCGTAGGGAGCCAGCGCCGTTGCCTTGGCAAACGGACCGTTGTAAACGGTTTGTCCGCCATCAAGGGTATAGCCATTGTAACCCGCCGCCGAGCCGTTGATACAGTTGGAGGAGCAGCCCAAAACGGAACCGTAATTCAAAAAGGTGATGTCCGGTGTCCGCGCATTGTTGTTGTAAAAGGCTTCGGCGTGAATTGCTTCGGCGATTTCCTGGCCGCTGCCCGTGATGACCGAATTGATCACGCCGTTTGTGTTCGACGGCGAACCGTTGACGATGGTGGCCGGGCCGCCGTATTGCACGTTGCCAATGTTAACGTAGACACCTTCACCATGATAAACATAACGGTTGGTATTGGGATTCGGCGCGGATCCCGCCGGAAAAATATCATACACATCCAAGGCTGTGGAGGAAGGCAGCACATTGTTGGAGTAGTTTATCACCCCGTTGTTCGTGAAAGACCCGTGAATGAAGGAAATGATGGGTTGATGATACCAGATGTTTGTATAAGTCAGGCCGTTTGTTCCGGTGAAGGTGTAAATGTTGTTGGTGATGAATGGCTGGCTGTTGGGAGACGATAGGTTGGCGTTCGACAAAATGTTGATGTTCTCGAACCCATAAATATTACCGAGGTTCTGGCTGAAAGATCCCGTGAAAGCCCCGCTGGCCGTCACGGTGTCGTTGCCCGAGCCGGGGCCGACCACCACGCCGGTTTGCGGCGCGCCATTGTTGACCACGAAGCCAGCGACGGCTTGCAACTGGCCGCCGACTAGAGCCGTCAGAAGCACGGTTGTCGCCAAGAGACCAGTCCGAATAATAAGCAAACACGGCTTCACTTTGTTTTGGTAAAGATTCAAAATCTGGGAAAACATTCGAGCAAGATAGCTCATTCGCCCGATTTTTCCATACAACAAACGTTGTAGTATGACGCTGAACGAGCGGTTTTTCAGTCATTTAGCATGAAGGTTGATTTAAGAACTCTTGGCGAAATTTCTGCAAGACATATTGAAGGCAAAACTGATACTTCTAAATACACTATTCATTGTATGGTCTCAATTTAGGCGATTGTGGTAAATTTGACAGGCAAAGCCAATCTGTTGAGCCGTTGCGACTGCTTTCAGCCGGATGACGGCTGATAAATTATTAGCGGCAAATTGCATGGGCTTTGCCAAAAACCTGAAATTGAGAAGAGTAATGAAGCAAACAACTGTTGATGTTCGGTTCGATTTTATAAGTGATAAAATCAAAGCCGCAGGTTGGATCTGGAAATTTATTTTCAAGTCCACAGCCCTTTTTGCAACCGGCAGTTCCTTGTTTCTTTCAAACTTTGCATATGCCGAGGCACCGCTCGTATCAACTTTTACAGATCCCGGTTCGAGGACTTGGATTTGCCCCACCGGGGTCAACTTCGTTCAGGTGGAAGTCTGGGGCGGTGGCGGCGGCGGCGGTGCCGGTTTTAAGAACCCCAAAAATGCCGGCGGTGGCGGTGGCGGCGGCGGTGCCTATGCCCGATTTAATGTCTTCAACGCCACTCCCAATCATGGTTATGCCTACTCCGTTGGCGTGGGCGGCGGTGGCGGCACCAACCGCAGCAGCGTCAACGCGAACAGTGCCCCGGGAAGTGATTCATGGTTTGTCAACAGCACAACCTTGGACGCCCAGGGTGGATTGGGCGGAGCCAATGCCACAGGCACAGCAACAGTTGCGAATGGCGGCGGTGGCAATGGTGGCGCAGTCGGGACGACGGGTAACGCCGCTTATGCTGGCGGCAGTGGTGCGGCTTCGGCTGGCAATCCACCCAGCGCTGGCGGCGGCGGCGGCAGTGGCGGCAATGCCAGCCTGGGCAATCCGGCATCGGGTTCGGCGGGCGGCGCGGCGGTGGTCGGCGGCGGTGCAGGTGGCATTGGGTCTTCCCCTTCCACTACACTTCAAGCCGGATTCATTCCCGGCGGCGGCGGCGGCGGCGGCCGGGACACCAGCGGCGGCGGCTCAACGGGTGCCGCAGGAGCGTCAGGGCAGGTTCAATTCACTTACTATGCCCAACCGGTCACACCAGCTTCAGGAGTAACCTTTTCTGCCATTAGTTCAACCGGCATGACGATTTCTTGGACGCCCGGCAATGGCAGCAATTGCCTGCTGCTCGTCAAAGCCGGTTCAGCGGTAAATGCCAGTCCGGTCAATGGGACTACTTATGCCGGCAACGCCGCGTTCGGCAGCGGCTCGCAGATTGGTGCGGGTAACTATGTAGTCTATCAAGGCCCCGGCAACAGTGTGACTATCAGCGGACTGACATTGGGAACGACTTATTATGTGGCGGTCTATTCGTTCAATGGCTTGAGTTCGCCGCTGGCCGAATACCTGACCACTTCGCCCGCGACTGGCAGCCAGGCCACTTTAACCTTGCCCACGGTCGTCTCCCCAACCAAATCGGCGATTGGCGTCAGCACGGCAACTCTCGGAGTCACGGTGAGCGCGGATAACGGCTACGCCGTCACGAATTATGGCGTCGTCTGGGGTGCCACAATCAATCCGCCGACCGCCAGCAACCGGATTGTGGCCGGCACGTCGGTAACGCCGCCAAACACCTTCACCGTGAGCGCCACCGGATTGCCAGTCGGCACTGTTGTTCATTACCGCGGTTATGCGATCAGCGCCGCCGGCACAGGCTACAGCGTGGATGACTCCTTCACGACTCTGACCAACGAACCGACGATGGTGGCCTCCGGCGTCACATTCTCCAACGCTCAATTTTACAGTGTGACCGTGTCATGGACGCGCGGCAATGGCGCGAATTGCATTGTGCTGGTGAGCGCCGTCTCGCCGGTAAGCACCGCGCCGGTGGACGGAACCAGCTACACCGCCAGTCCGTTGTTCGGCGGCGGCACCCAAATCGGTTTGGGCAACTATGTGGCCTACCTCGGCACGGGCAATAGTGCGACCCTCACTGCATTGACCACCGGCACGACTTACTATGTTGCCGTTTACGAGGTGAACGGCTCTGGCGGCGCGGAGAACTATCTGACCAGTTCGCCGGCGACCGGCAGTGTGCCTTTGCCGATTTACCATGCCGGAACCCTGGTGATTTCCAACCAGCCCCAACAACTTATTCGGCTGGGCATTGACGGAACCTTGAACTATTGGCAACCGAACCTTGCCAACACGCTAGCCCAGTTTGCGGTCCAGAATTTGCAGGTGAAATATATGCGCGTGAGCATCCCCGATGCCTGCGAACTCACCAATGGCATTTACAATCCATCCGCGTTCGATGAAACCCTCGGCGAAATGACCGCCATGTTGGCGGCCAATCCCAGCCTTAAGTTTTTTGGCTCGCCCGGAACGCTCAGCGATGCCTACTCGCCGGCGGATGTGGCTAACCTTTGGGGCGGTGATGTGCCGTTTTGCTGTTTTCCCCCGTGGATTCAAATTTGGGCCGCCAATGGCACGAACAGCGATGGCACCGTCAAATGGGTTTTCCAATCCATCAACGATGCCAATCTAACTCAATATCTGGCAAACTTCGTAAATTTCATGTCGACGAACGGATTCACCATCAGTTATTTGGATTTCAAAAACGAGGACAACTATCTGCAACCTTCGGATCTAACTTACTTATCTTCGCATTTGAACGCCTTGCTTAATCCGGGCGTGCCCCGGCCCCTGTTGGTGGCACCATCGGGCTGGAGCGAGGATAATTCGGCCAGCTTCATCAGTGCCGCCGATCCCACCACTTACGACATTGCTTCAACCCACAACACCGGCGGTGTGGAAGACCCGGCGACGTTTGTCGCCACCGTCCAAGCCGCCAACCAAGGCTACCCCGCCAAGGAAATTTGGAACACGGAACTTCATAACTGGGTGGGCACCGACATGGGCAGCGAGGTCACGAACAGCACCTACCTTTGGGATCATCTGATTGCCGGGTTCACCGGTATTGATACCTGGTCGTTCTTCGGCCCTTACGCGGACAAAGGTCACACCATGTTGCTGTGCAACTCCAGCACGGTGCGGACGGACTGCAAATATGAAATCTTCAAGCAACTGGTGAATAATGCCAATGGCGGAAACTATGTCGGCGTGTGCGCGGGCAGCCTGTCAAACGTGCTGGAAACGGCGGCCTTCACCAACAACGGCATCCAGACCGTTTGGGTGCTGAACCTGACTGCCAGCCCGCTGACGAACGTCGTCTTTCAATTCACCGGCCAGAACTTGACCGGCCGCAATGTGACGGTGTCCAGTTGGTATGCCAGCGGCACGCTGGCCTCCGATCCTTCTTATGACGCGGAAAAGTATGGCACGATGTCCGGCTTCACCGCCACGAGCGCCACGTTCAGTTACACGCTCAACGGGCAGACTCTTTACTGTTTTCGGCTGGCGCCGCCGCCCACTTATCCCGTGGCGGCAATCACGGTTCACGGCAAAACGAATAGTTACCAGGAAACCGGCGGCAACTGGCAGACATTGGATCAGAATAATATTGGCAACAACGGCCATCTGGGCATGGACGGTTATGTCTTTTTCGGCAATTTTGACGGCAGTCACACGGCGGAAACGGCCCCGGCCTTTGACCTTTACACCGCCCGATTGCCCGCCTATGTGACGACGCTGACGCCGGGAACCAATTACGGCGGCATCACCGAAAACGCCAGCTATGCCTTGATGGACAGTCCGCTGCTGACGAACGGCATTGAAGTGCCCGCCTCGATTTTGTGGGGCACCGGCGGCGACACAAACGGCAGCCAGCAACTCCTGAATTTCACGGTGTCGGGACTCGCCCCCCGCACAGTCGTGCGGGTCGGCGTGCTGGCCGGTGTGGACGTTGCCACGAGCGGCGAGCGGGATCCGGCGGCGATCACCTTGACTCAAGGCGCCAATTCAGCGACCGCCGGCAATGCGGCCACGGCTCCGCTGACCGACCAGCCCATCGCCGGAGTGCCAGCTTCCTGCGGCTGGGTCTTCTACGACATTGTAGCCAACGGCAACTACAGCTTGAGCGCCACGACGCAACCGGGCAGCCAGTCCGCCGGGATTGCCGGGCTGACCTTTGATTCGGCGGTTGCTTCATCAGTTCCGGCGGCCATCAATCCCACGAATATCGTGGCCACCGTCATAAGCGGCTCGCTCAAATTGAGCTGGCCGGCGGATCACACCGGCTGGACGTTGCAATCGCAGACCAACCCGCTGGCGCAGGGCCTCGGCACCAACTGGACGGACGTGCCCGGTTCATCGGTCGTCAATCAGGTCACCAACACTTTCAATTCCACCAACGGCTCGGTATTTTACCGGCTCATTTACCGACCCTAAAGCCGCATTGTGTCTGTGCTTCAATCGCCGTTCGCGCCCAACCATTCATCTACACAGTTTGTTGTATATGTCTGGAAGGCTGGCTGGAGTATAGTCTTGCAAACTCAATCAAAACCGCATTTGCAGATGAATAAAATTGGCAATGAAAATGTTAAAATTGACAATTGGTGGAATTGGCTGCCAATGCGATAGTTGATTGTTCCAAAACAACGATGACATCAACCCAAAGCTTTCAGGCCCGATACCTGTGGCGCACTTCTCAAATACCATGCCCGAAGCCGCAAACCTCAATCAGTTCATACTTATGACACCCCAACCCGACTTAATCCGGAACCGGAAACTTCTCTCCCGGTTCGCCTCGCTGCTGCTGGCCGGCACCACCCTGTTTTTTTCCAACCTGGCGCAGGCCGATACGCCGACCGTTCAAACTTTTACCACTGGCGGAGCGGGCTCTTGGTCTTGCCCGTCGGGCGTCAACCTCGTTCAGGTGGAAGTCTGGGGCGGCGGCGGTGCTGGCGGCGGCGGATACAAGGGGTCGGGGACAAGCAAGAATGGATATGGTGGTGGTGGCGGCGGTGGTGCCTATGCGAGAACCAATGCCTGTAGCGTGAGCGCCGGTAATTACTCTTACTCCGTTGGTGCCGGTGGAACTGGCACTACGCCAAATGGCAGCGGTGGTAATGGTGGCATTGGCGCTGATTCATCGTTTGTATCCAGCGGCACGTTGGACGCCACTGGCGGAAATGGAGGCACCGGTGGAAATGGAGCAGTCGCTGTTGGCTACGGGACGGGTGGAAGTGCGGGCGCAACCGGCGCAACGGGCGATGCCCAGTCTGCCGGTGGTGCCGGTGCCACGCCCAGTGGCAACTCGGCTGCCGGCGGTGGCGGCGGTGGCGGCGGATATGCTGGTGCTGGCACCGCTGGTTCTGGTGCAACGGCAGGCGCGGGCGGCGGTGGCGGCGGTTTGAATGGTAGTGGCAGCGCAGGCGGCGCAGGTGGCATCGGAGTATCAGTTTCAGCTATTGGTTCCATCGGCACTATTCCCGGCGGTGGCGGCGGCGGAGCCAAAAGCGGCACGGTTTCGACCGGTTTCGCCGGTGGTAACGGAGCATCTGGCCAAGTTCAATTCACCTATTATGTGACGCCCACTACGCAGGCATCGGGCGTCGGCTTTTCAAGTGTGGGTTCAGCCAACATGGTGATCTCTTGGACGCCCGGCAATGTCGGCAGCAGTTTGGTGCTCGTCAAAGCCGGTTCGGCGGTGAACGCGGCCCCGGTCAATGGAACTATTTATACGCCGAATTCGGTTGTCGGCAGCGGCACCCAACTTGGCACGGGAAACTACGCCGTCTATCAGGGCACCGGAAACACCGTGACCATCAGCGGTCTGTCGGTGGGCACGACCTATTATGTGGCGGTCTATGCGGCCAACGGTGTCGGGACAGTTCTCGCAGAATACCTGACCAGTTCGCCGGCTACCGGCAATCAGGCCACTGTTTCCGTGCCTTCCCTCACCTCTCCGAGCAAGTCAGGGCTGGGCTTGAACTCCGTAACGCTGGGGGCAACTTTGAGTTTAAC
>JANYCI010000184.1 GCA_025360325.1 Limisphaerales bacterium
GCTCGAAGCGCGGGGCTTCATCGTCAAGCGCGTCACGCTGGTGGACGCGACGCTGGTGGCGTCCAGCCGCAAACGTCCCGACGCCCAAGCCGCCCGCGAAGGCCGCGCCCCGGATGCCGACGCGAGTTACACGCGCAAATACAATCAGAGCTTCTATGGCTACAAGGCGCATGTCAGCAGCGACGGCGAGCATCAACTGATTCGCGCGGCGCGGATCAGCACGGCCAGCCAGTATGACGGTGAGGTCTTGACGGTGATTGCACCCGCCGACAGTGAAGTCATCTATGCCGACAAAGCCTACGACACCAAGGCCAATGCCGCGTGGCTGCGAACCCGCGGCATCCGCAACGGGATATTGAAAAAGGAAGCGCACCACATCCGACTCACCCCGCAGGATCAGATCGACAATCGGAAGAAGAGCGGCGTGCGGCGGCACATCGAACGGATCTTTGCACATCTGAAACACTGGCAGCACTACCGGCGGGTGCGTTACCTGGGACTGGCCCGCAACCAACTGGAACTGACGCTCAAAGCGGTGGCTTACAATCTCAAACGGCTGGCAGGCATCTTGGCAACGCACCGGGCGTAGCGAACGCACCACGGAAAAAGATAAACGAGCCAATGAAAACCAAAAATCCCGGGAGTAGGTAGATAACGCAAATTGACTGCTTGTTTAATTGCGACACACATATTGATCGTAGGTCAGTCGCTTGCCTTCGGTCCGTTTGACCGCTTCGACAACCCGTTCGCCATCATTGAGTTTGCGCGTGTCCCAGCGAAAAGCGAATTCGTCACAATACCGGTGAAGGTGTTCCTTGCTTACGGCATGAAACGTTCCCAGTAGACCACGTTTGATGAGCGAGAAGAACGATTCGGCACAGTTCACACCAGAAGTGGTGCCATCCTTATTGCGTTCAGTGTATTGCTGTTTGGAATGGTTCACAATGTCATGCCGTCCCCCGAGATGCCTGGTAATCGGATAAAGAATGGTGTGATAAACCCGGCTTTGATCGGTATTGACGATGGTGCCATTTTCAATGTTTTCAAAAAGAAAATGGCCCACATTGTTCTGCGTCACCTGCGGCACGACTTTGAGGCGGACATGGCCTCCGCGTTCCACCACGGCGACGACCGGCGTTTTATTGGAGTTCTTGCGATAGCCGGGCAGCACGGTTCGCGAATCACCTGGACGCGGTTTTCCACCCACAAAAGTCTCATCCACTTCGCAGATGCCAGTGGTGTTTCCGAGCTTCTGCCGGTGCGCTTGGTCTTCCGTCAGCGCAAAGCGAATCCGGTGCATGAGGAACAAAGCCGACTTGTGGGTGATTTGACAGTTGCGCTCAATCTCCCGCGCGCTCACGCCCTTCTTGCTGGCGCAAACGCGCCAGCAACCATACGCCCAATGCCGCAACGGCAACTTTGAATCTTCGTAAATTGCGCCCGTGCGAACCGTGTATTGCTCACCGCAAGCGCGGCAGCGCCAGAGATAGCGTTTATTCCGCCCGCCAGTGCGGCTGGTCATCTTGTAAACGTTGGCGCTCTGGCGATGGGGGCATGCGGGCGAATTACCCCAGCGTTGCCGCTCAAAGAACTCAACCGCAGCCTTTTCATCACCACAGGCTCTGGGCAGGTGTTTAATGATGTCCGATTTCGCAAGCTCAGGATGTTTCTGATCATTCATGGAACGATTGTCCATGATGAGGGTGGACATTGGCTGGGTAACCCGTCGCTATTTGCGTTATCTACATACTCCCGAAAAATCCTGTTGAAGATAATGCCAAACAATCCCTTTTCGCCGGCGCTTCCGGTCGCCGCCAGCCCCCATGTTCAAAAACAACCCGTTTTGCAGAGATTTCCATTGCGGTTCGTTGACGGGCAGGACGTAATTGAAATCAATTCGTTCGGCTGGATTAGAATTGTCGCGGAAGTGGCGCAAGATGGCCGCAATGTATCCGGCAAAGGCATCCTCTCCGCCCGGCTTGAGATTGGTGGTCGAATTGGTGTCGCTGCCGGAATTGCTCAGGCCGTTGCGCGTCAACCAAATCGGCGGACTGTAAATCGTTAGGATGAATTCTCGCACGCCGCGCTCCTTGGCCGCCCGCAAAAACCAGCGCTGGCCCGGTGCCTGACTCCAGTCGAATTCGCCGGGCTTCGGCTCAAAAGACGGCCCGGTGCGCCAATGGTCGCGGATGGTTTCATGATTGACCCCGGCCAGCGCGTTGAACCGCCAGCACGAAAGACCGATGCCGTTGTTGGTCGAAAACAGCAGGTCAGCGATCCGTTCCTTGTTGGTTTGCGACCACTCGTCTCCGATGTGGCCCATAGTCCAGGCGTCGTTCGCGCCGAAGTTGTCCATCACTTGAAAACGCCGGCCGGTGTCCACGGTCAAATGCGTGACGGACTCCGACGCAGTCGCCGCAGAGACCATCGCCAACAACAGTGTGAGCAGACAAAAATAATTCATCGCGAATTGATTTTTACCGTCGCTGGCTCCAATCCATCCGCCGTGGCTTTGAGCGTGAATTCGCCGTTGGCCTTCGCACGGACGACTACCAGCACCAGCCCATTGAATACATTGTGTTCAGGTGCCTGAAACGATTCAAAACTCGTCGCGTCGCCGTTGTCCGTGGCCACAATTTCGCCCGGGCCTTCCACGGCAAATTTGATGTGGTTCTTGGAACGTGGAACTTGCAAGCCATCCTTGTCAGCCACGGTCACTGTGATAAATGACAAATCTTTTCCATCGGCTGCAATCGCGTTGCGGTCGGCGGCCAGCAATAATTTTTCCGCCGCCCCCGCCGTCTTCACCGAATCGGTTACCCAGCTCTTTCCGTTTTTGTAGGCGATAACTTTCAGTTCGCCCGGTTGATAAACGACGTCGTTCCAGCGCAGGCGATACTCGTTCGTGCCTTTGGTTTTTTTACCGAGCGATTGGCCGTTGAGAAAAAGTTCCGCCGCATCGCCGGAGGTGTAAACAAAAACCGGCGTGACCTGGCCGACGCGCTCCGGCCAGTTCCAGTGTGGCAGAATGTGCGCCATCGGATAATCCGGCCGCCAGTGCGATTGATAAAGATAGAAACGGTCTTTTTTGAAACCGGCTAGGTCCACGATGCCGAAATACGAGCTGCGCGAGGGAACTTTGATTTTGCCCAGCGCGTCGAGTTCCTTTTGCATCTTCGCTTTTTCCGCCGGATCGGTGAAGTTAAGCAGGTTACTTTCGTCGCGGTTGTAAGGCGTCGGTTCGCCCAGATAGTCGAAGCCTGTCCAGACAAATTCGCCGGCAACGAAAGGATTTTCCGCCGCGCCGCGCCATTCTGTGTCCGGCAGCGTCGCCCAGCCGGGCACATAGTTGTCATAGGAATTTACCTGAAAATCCGCCAGCGCCGATTTTTCATTCTTCGCTCCCAATTTCTCCGGCACCGGAAAGAAGTATTCGACGCGACTGCTCACCGTGGAGGACGTCTCGCTTCCAAAAAGGGAATGGCCGGGTGCGCTTGGTGAAACCGGGCATACGCGTGCGGTTTGTAGTTCCAACCAAAAACGTCAAAGTGATTGACGAAATCAGTGAAGCCGGCCTTGGTGGAACTGACTGCCGCCGTGCAGGGACGTGTAGGATCCTCGAAGTGAATGATCCTGCGATGCTGTTCCGCCATCACCAAGCCAGCAGGTTTATCTTGGTCGGGCATCTCGTTGCCGCTGCTCCAGAGAATCACACACGGATGATTCCGGTCGCGCCGCACGAGTGCGCGCAAATCCTGCTCGTGCCAGTCGGAATACAAAACGTGATAATCATCTGAATTTTTACCCGTCGCCCAACAGTCGAACGCTTCGTCCATCACGAGAAATCCCATGCGGTCGCACAAATCCAGCAACTCCGGCGCGGGCGGATTGTGGCTCGTGCGGATGGCGTTCACGCCGAACTCGCGCAAAATTTCCAACTGCCGCTCCAACCCGCGCACATTGATGGCCGTGCCGAGCGCGCCGAGATCCGCGTGATCACAGACGCCATTCAGCTTGACGTGCTGGCCGTTCAGGAAAAATCCTTTGTCCGCCGTGAACTCAATCGTGCGGATGCCGAACGGCGTTTCGTAGGTGTCAACCAGTTTTCCATTCTGCGAAACAGAAGTGACGACGACATAGCGCTGTGGATTTTCAAGGCTCCACAATTTCGGATTGGGAAACTTGATTCCTGCCTTCATCGTCTCTGGCCGGCGTGCGGTCATTTTTATTTCCTGATAGTGAATGGGGGCCGCGGCGATGGGTTTGCCCCTGCTGAGGTCCGCGTTAAGCTCAAAAATTTGATTGTCCAAAGTCACGGTGGCATCGGCATCCGAATCATTGTCCAGTTTTACTTGGATCATGACAGTTGCCTCGTTGGTGGTGATCTCCGGCGTCGTGACCGCCGTGCCCCAGTGCGCCACGCACACCGGCGCAGTTTTGACGAGCCAGACGTTGCGGTAAATGCCGCCGCCCGGATACCAGCGCGAAGATTTGTCCGGGTTGTCGAGGCGGATGGCGATGACGTTGTCCGCGCCCAACTTCAAGAACGGCGTCAGATCCACGCGCCACGATGAATAACCATAAGGCCAGCCACCGGCGAACTGGCCGTTCACCCAGACCGTCGCGTGGGCCATCGCGCCGTCCACATCGATAAAGATTTTTTTACCAGCATCGGCGGCGGGAACTTCGAGATGCTTGCGATACCACGCGACGCCCATCCACGGCAGCTTGGCCGTCTCGCCGCGCAATTCCTGCTGGAACGGGCCTTCGACGCCCCAATCGTGCGGCAGATTCAGCAAGCGCCACTGACTGTCGTTAAAATTATTTTGCGCGAATGAAATGTTTTCCACCGGATTTCCCGCCGGCAATTTCTTTGCCAGAATGGCGGCATTGGTCGTCAGCTCCGCGCTCGTCGGCAGCAACCAGTCTTTAAGCTTTGGGTAACTCAACGCGTCGCCCACGCCGTCGGCATCGCCTTTGGTGAACCGCCAGTTGTCGTTAATGGAAATTCGTTCACGCGGCGCGGGAATTTCGGCGGACCAGCTTGAACATACAGCGAACAGACACGCGGCCGCCAGCAGGCTGGATAGAGTCAGGCTCATTTTTTTTCTTTGCATAATTTTTTGTCGTTTCAATTTTTAAGCGTCCACTCGCAGTGGTCTCTTGGCACGGAGTCTTTGATTTCTGCGGCCGCCTCAACTTGATTGAGTCCGGGGTGCAGTCCGACATTTTTCCACACGAGAACATTGTCGCCATTATTTTTCTGCGCGCCTTGGGTCTGACCGTTGACGGAGAGCGTGACCGATTGGGCGTTGGAATATATTTTCACATCAGTCACCGCGTTGGTGCGTTCGGTGTCGCGGCGGCTGGTGATGTAAAGCACCGGTTCGTCCGACCAGTTGGCCTTGTAAAAATAAAAGGCGTCTTTTTTGGTCTGCCGGTCGCGCGTCACCAAGCCCTTGTCATTCAAGCCCGGCGTCGCGCCTTCATTGCGGCTGCTGACGGCAAAATCAAACATGCACCAGACAAAAGTGCCCCAGACAAACGGACGTTGTTTCATGGCTGCCCACGCCGCCTCGTGAACTTCCGCCTGCCATTCTTCAGGATGCCACTGGCCGGTTGGTTTCGGAGGCTTTGAATTTGGGGCTGTCCTAGATAACGCATCAAATGTGTTATTAAAAGCGGCATGAGAAAGAGTCGGATTAGCAAAATAAAGCAGATGAGATTGCGGGAACATTTTGTGGCTGGGACGACGGCGCGCACGGCGGCGCGGCTGGTGGGCGTCAACAAGACGACTGCGGCGTATTATTATCACCGGCTGCGCCAACTGATTTACTTGGCGGTGGCAGACACGACGCCGTTTGCGGGGGAGATTGAAGTGGATGGAAGTTATTTTGGCGGTCACCGCAAAGGCAAACGTGGGCGGGGAGCCGCCGGGAAGATCCCAGTGTTTGGCCTGTTAAAACGGGGTGGGAAGGTCTACGCGGTGGTGATTGCCAACGCCAAAGCCACCACCTTGTTACCCATCTTAAAAGAAAAGATTGTGCCGGATTCCATCGTCTATAGTGATTCGCTCCCCAGCTACAATGCGCTGGATGTTTCCGGCTTCCGGCATCTGCGGATCAATCACTCCAAGCTCTTTGCGGCCGGCAAAAACCACATCAACGGCAGCGAGAACTTCTGGAACCAGGCCAAGCGCCACCTGCGTAAATTTAACGGTGTTCCCCAGAAGCATTTCCCCCTATTCTTGAAGGAATGTCAGTGGCGTTTCAACACCCCAAACCCAAAGACCCAGTTGCGCCAATTAAATCAATGGTCCAATGAGTTTCTAACCTAGTTATCTAGGACAGCCCCTTGAATTTTGTTCGTGCTGCGCCGGGTTTGCGCCCGCACCGTATTCGCTCACGGAAAAACCGCCGTTACGGCTGCTGTAGCGGCGCGCATCAAGCATCCGCCCGTAATCGTTTTTATCGCCGGAATACCACCCGGGATAAATGTTCCAGCCGAGCAAATCCGTAATGCGGTTCATCTGCGGTCGCGCATCGGTCATGGTTGCCTCGATAGTCGGTCGCGTCGGGTCTTCGCCCTGCGCCACCGCCGCCAAGTCCTGCAACTCGCGATGCGGGTCATCGCTCTTGGAGCCAATTTCGTTGCCGAGGCTCCAAGTGAAAATTGAGGGATGATTTTCGTTTTGTCGGATGAGGTCGAGCAACTGGTTGCGTGAGGTGTTTTCAAATTCCGGCGTATCGCGGACGATGTTGACCTGCGGAATTTCCGCCCAAACCAGGATTCCAGCACGGTCGCACAAATTGTAAAAATAATCGCTGTGCTGGTAATGCGCGCAACGCACCACCGTCGCGCCAATTTCTTTGAGCAGCGAAATGTCCGTGTCCATGTCCGCCTCGGAAATAGCCCACCCTTGGTTCATAAAATCCTGATGCCGATTGACCCCATGCAAGTGGTAGGGTTTGCCGTTCAGGAAAAACCCTCGGTCCGGGTCAATCAAATAATAGCGCAATCCCAGCGGCTGTTCGACGCGATCCAGCACCACATCGTTGGTGGTGCGCAGCTCGACAATTGCGCGGTAAAGATACGGATCCGGGCGTCCGCTCCAAAGGTGCGGTTGCGGGATTTTCAGATCGAGGTAATAGGGCGCGGTGTCTCGCGGAGCCACCTTGATATCGCTCTCGGTCGTTACCACCGTCTTTCCGTCCGGGTCTTGAATGATGGCGGAGAGTTTTAGGGAAGATCTTTTGGCGCGGTCGGTGGAAATTTGCACGGTCACATCCAGCACAGCCTGGGTTTGCGTCACGCTCGTTTGCCGCCAGACAACGCCCGGCGAGCCGTGGTCGGTGGGCGAAAAATTTTCCTCACCCGGGGTGATCAAATGCACCGGCCGATACAGGCCACCGTAAATGGAAAAATCGCCATCCAGCGGCGCGATGTCGGGAAACCTGGAGTTGTCCACGCGCACTGCGAGCAGATTGGTGCCCGCATCCGAAAGCCCGCGGGTGATCTCAAAACAAAACGCGCCGAAGCCGCCGCGATGTTCACCGATGAGTGTTCCGTTGAGATAAACATTAGCCACGAGGCTCGCAGCGTCGAACTTCAAAAAGTATCGTTTGCCAGACTCCTTCGGCATATCCAACGCCCGCCGATACCAGCCCGGCCCGCGATAATTTTTTTTGCCCTGTTGCGCGTCCTGCCAGCCCCAATTGTGCGGCAGCGTGACTTGTTCCCAGTGCGAATCGTCCGTCCCGGCTTTTTCACCGTCCGCCACATCCGCAGACTGGAACCGCCAGCCTTCGTTGAGTGATAGCCACTCTCGCGGCGTATGGGCGGATGCAGTAAAAAGCCTGAATGCAATGAATGCCGTTAGAAGGATGCTGGTCTTATTCATAGAAATTGCAAAGGGGGGGACGGCTCAAATCCCCAGCGACCGCCAGTTGGTCTTCCAACCGCACACAGTTCAAAACGATAACTGCAAGGATGTATTGGGCAGACCGAGTTAAAAGTTTAAGCATATTGGTCATTTGATAGTCGAGGTTGGCGATGCGACATCTGTTGCGGGAATACTCATCGCGTCAGAATCAAGAGTGAGCGCGATGACAGTCGCAATCGAATCTCGCAATGCCGGTGTCACGGAAATTTTGATGCCATTTTCTGACTGAGAGAATTTTACCGCGCCGCCGCCAAGAAGTTGCGCCGTTTGAATTTTTGCTGGGATGTTTGGCAGTTTCAATGTCCCAGATTCCGGCCATCTCAAGACGTGGACGTAGATCGTTTTGCCCTTGCGCGTACTGGCGATTTCCTTCGTCGGCTTCCACGGCCCACCGCGCGTGCCGTAAATGCTTTCGCCATTCTTCGCGAGCCACGCGCCGACCTCTTTCAAAAGGTTTGCCTGCGCCGGATCAATCACGCCGTCGGGACGCGGACCGACGTTGAGCAGAACATTCCCGTCGCCGCCCGCGCCGCGCACCAGTATCTCGATGCACGCGGAAACGGATTTCACGCCGTCATTCGTCCCGCCCCAAGCCCAAGCGTTGTGCTTCGAGACCGTCATGCACGATTCCCACGGGCGATCCAGATTGAAGTTGCCGATTTTTTGTTCCGGCGTCTCGTAATCACCGCCGTCGCCGGTGCGGTTGTTGATGAGAATGTCCGGCTGAAGCTGGCGAACCAGTTTGATCGTGTCCGCGCCGCGCTTGCCGTAGTTGACGCCGTTGTGATTCGGCACGTCGTTCCAGATTGTCAGCAGCGGGCCGTAGTTCGTGATGAGTTCGGAGATTTGTCCCTGCAAATATTTTTCGTAGGCGTCCATGTCCGAGGTCTCGCGCTTGGTCTTGCCGCCGGGACTGGTCGCGGGCCAGTTGGTGTTATACCAATCGCACGTCGAGTAATACGTCCCGAAGTCAATTCCCTGTTTCTTGCACGCAGCGCCAAGTTCCTTCACCACGTCGCGATGAAATGGTGAATTCATAATGTTGTAATCCGTCAGCTTCGTGTCCCACAGGCAAAAGCCGTCGTGATGTTTCGTGGTGAGCACGATGTATTTCATGCCGGCGGCCTTGGCGATGCTCACCCATTCATCCGCATTAAAATGTGTCGGGTTAAAAATTTTGTAGAGGCCGTCATAAACTTCCACCGGCGTCTGCGCGCCGCGCGACCAGCCGATTTCTTTTCCCGTCAAACTGACCGGCCCCCAGTGGATGAACATCCCGAAGCGCAGCGAACGCCAGTGCTCCACCGCCGCCGGGTCCGCAATAGGCCAGTCATGGTATGAATGCGAATTTTCAATCCGCACAACCGAAAAGGAATTTGCCGAAAAGATGTGTGAGCAGGAACTGCCGATGAATTCTTCCTAGCGCGTTTGAGGAGAAATTGCCAGAGGCTGTCCCGGCGAATTGGTTGCGGTGATTTGCGGTGAGGCAAGCTCGGTTATGGTTACAATTCTGGCCATCAAACTTCCGTCTGATGGCAATTTGATTTCCAACCGCGTGGGTTCCGCGCCGGCGTTGACAACTTTCAAAATAATCGCGCCTTTGGCGTCATCCTTGACCGCGCTGGCATAAATCGAATTGCTCGTTGCCCACGCCGAGCATTTTGAGATGGAACGGTTCAGGATGCCCCAGCGCCGCGCGTTTTGCGCCCCAAACCGTGTTGGCATCGCCGTTGGCGAATTCAACCAGATCAAGCGCATCCTGAATGTAAGGCTGCAATTGGTCGAGCGGGCACAGTTCACCAGAATTGTATTCGCAAGCCATGCCGCAGTTCAGGATTGGCAGCGGCGACGCGCCAATGTCTTCGGACAATTGAAAGAATTCCATGAACCCCAAGCCGAACGACTGGTAATAATCCGGCGTCGGGCGGTGGATGAATTACGTGTTCCAGCGGTTGAATAAAAGCGGACGTTCCGCCACCGCGCCGAGCGTTTTCTTCCATTGATAACGACCCGCAAGCTGCGGCCCTTCCACGATGCAGCCGCCCGGAAACCGCAGGAAGCCCGGATGCAAATCCGCCAGCGCCTGCACCATGTCCGCGCGCAAACCGCCGGGACGATGCTTCCAGGTGTTCCGAGGAAAAAGAGAAACAAAATCCAAATCCACCGCGCCTTTGCCATCGAGCAGCAGCGCGAGCCGCGCGTTGGCGCTGGTCTCGCCGGGATGGAGCGTCGCGGAAATTTTTTGCCAGCCGTCAGAAAAATTTTTCAAATCCGCCGAGTCGAGCAAAGTGCCGTCGCCACCAAAGAGTTCGACTTTCAAAACCGGCTGGCCAGCAACACCGCGAATCTGCACTGAAAAATCATAGGCCTCGCCCGCCTTCACGCCCATGCCGCGAAAGCCTTCATTCGACAAGCCATACAATCCTGTGCCATCGCTTTGAATGCGGACGTAATGCGGGTTGTTGCCGTTGAACGGCGCGTCGGCGCGCACGGCGACTTCGCCTTTGGCAAGTTGCACGCGGTTGATGTTCCAGCCCATCAACGCGTCGGGAAATTCAAAGCCGCGATTCTTCACCAGCTCGGCATAAAGCCCGCCGTCCGCGCCGAAATTGATGTCCTCAAAAAAAATGCCCCACATCGCCGGATTGATTTTTGCACCGGGCGCATCGGCGTGGATGGTAATCGTGGCGTCCGAACTTTTGCCGGCAAACGGAAGCAGACATAGCAGGCATGACACCAAGATGGCCGGTCCGATAAGTAAATTTTTCATGTTTATTTAATTTTTCCGGAATGACTGCCACCATGTAAAACAACCATCCGCCGCGCGCCGCGCATTTCTGTGGTGACTGTTTTACCGTCAAGTTCCAGCTGATGGCCGACGTTTTCCGGAAGGGCGAGGATGGTTTCGCAATTCTCCGGGGCGGTGATTTGGAAATCCAAGCCGCCGTCCGATTTTTCCCAACTAACCGAAACCGGGCCGAACTCTGTTACGACCACGCCGGACGCCTTTTTCAGGTCGCCGAGATGCGGTTCGATGGTGATTTGCTTTTTCCAAACCGGCTCGTCACGGCGGACGCCGAGCACATAAGTGCTCAACGTGTAGCCGGGAACGATGCCGTAGCAATGGCACTTGGAACCATGCGAACCTTTGCCGCTGCCCATCATTTCCCAGGTGGTTTGCCACGGACAATCCACCATGCCCTGCCAGCCGCTGCGAATCCGGTCCAAAATAATCTGGTCGTATTCCGGCCGGTCGAGCGAGGCGAGCAGGTTGAAGAAATAATGGTTCGCCATCACCTGCCGGATTTGGTCAGCGTGTTGCAAAGTCCAAGCGACCACCTGCGCGCGGCGTTCCGGCGGCACGATGCCCTGGTCAAGCGCAAACAGGTTGGCGTGCAGCGTCGGCTCCGTGCGACCGTTTGCCGACTTGAGATTGATGGTTTTCTTGAAATATTGGTCGGGTGGCAAAATCACCGGCGTGCCCACCGCCGAACAATATGCACGTGCGGCCTCGTCCCAGAGCAGACGGTTGAAGTCCGCTTGCAATTTTTCGGCGGCCGCAGTCCATTTTTTTGCAGAGGCTTCGTTGCCAATTTGGGTTGCGAGCCAGCCGGCATCGCGGAACGAACGCCAGATAAAAGCATTGTTCGCCGCGCCCTCGCAGGTGGCGTAGCTCATCGGATTGTCCCAAGCAATCCATTCGCGACAGAGAATCAAACCGTCCGGCTGGCGGCGCTCCAAAAACCAATTCAGTTGCCGCTCGCAAAACGGCCAAAGCTCACGGACGAGTTCCTTGTCGCCCGTGGCCTCGTAGTATTTGCGAAAGCCTTGCAGCCAGTCGCACGCGCGGTCTTCCATGCGGGTGTGGACATCAACCATTTCGGAGCAGGTCCGCGCCCGCACCATGCCGTCGGGTTCCTGACTGTAGGCGACGCGCCGGAGCATATTGGCATAAAGCCGCGCGTCACTCCAGGCGGGCGTGTCGTGGGCGGCGGGGCCGGCCATCATGACCCGCGTGGCGTCATACATCGGCGGATCGCAATCCATCCATTCCGAGCGTTCGCGGTCGGCGCAATCGGTGTAGGCGTCTTCGCTCAATAATTCCAGCGAACGCGCGGTGATTTGCCAGATGCGGTTGAGTTCATCGTCGCTACTGGAAAACGAACCAATCCGGTCGAACGGATAATTCACCGCGACCAGCCGCAGTTTTTGGATGGTGGCACGACCGGATTCGACGCGCAGGCTCAAGGCGTTTTGCGCAAACGTGTCACCGCCCATCCAGCGTTGGGCGCCCGCACAACAAGTGTAGGTGCTGGCCGGGCCGTGATGCGATTCGGGCAGGAGCGGCGTAACCGTAATTTTTGTTCCGGCATCCGCATCCATTTCCACGACCCAGTAAGCCTGTTCAATTTGCGGCAGATGGAAAATTTGTGTCTGGCCGTTGGTGAGCACCAGGCCGGCGACAGGAACCGGATCAGTGAGCGCGAGTTCGCGCTCGCGCAAAAGCGGGATGCTGCGGGGAAATAATTGCGGCCACAACTTCGTGTCGGACGTGTCAACGGATTTGGCAAACGGCAGCGATGAATCATCGAAGTTGGTGCCCGTCCAATCACCAGCCATGTTGCGCGCATCGTAATTTTCGGCGATGGAAGAATAATAATGGGGAACCGGCAGCACGTTGCCGACCTCGGCAAAACCGCGCCACGCGGCATCCGTCACGATGGCCGGCAGCGCGCCGGCGGCATCCGCCAGTTCGAGCTGCGCGGTAAAGCCGGGCGCGTGCCGGCGGAACCGGCTCAAGGTCTGCCCCATGTTGGCGACCGCATCGCCGGGCCAGTCCCGATGCACGACCACGGCAATGACATTGGTGCCGGGATGTAACCGCGCAGCAATATCCCAAGTGTCGTATTCCGGGTGAATGCTCTCAAAACGGTTTGGCCCGCGCCCGACATATTCCCCGTTGACGTATAACCGGTAACGCGTGTAGGCGAACAGATGGAGCCGGGCCGAAACAGGTAGTGCAGTCAGATTAAAAGTCCTACGAAATCCAGCGTGCAGGCTGGCATTGGTCTCCGGCGGTTGAACCCAAACAAACGAGCGTTGCAACTGGACACCCAAGTCATCCGCAGCCCTGGCTGGTCCGATGAAAACAAACAGCGAGATAACGACGACAAATGGGATGAGTCGGCTGTGAAGTTTAATTATTGATTGATGGTTCATTTTTTAATTCTAAAAGCGGTGGAGCCCCTCGGCCAGCGATATTTTCGCTAACCAGCGTCATCACGCAGCGGGCAGGCACGGTGAATTTTTTTGAGCCGACAATTTTTTCAGCCGCCCCCAGATTTTTTTCAGCCGAGGTGACATACGGTGTGTATGTGGCACCACCGTCTTTCCCAGACTTGAAACGCAGTTGAATTTCTTTCGGGGTTGGCGCGCAGTTCACAAAAACGAGGACTTGTCGCCGACCTGATGCGTCGCCATAGGCCGAAGCCATCAAGCCGTTCACGTCCTGCGGCCCGGTCAATTCCACGCGCACCATGCCGGGGCGGATGAAGCGGCTGAAATTCCCCAGCGCCCAAAGTAATTTAGATTCGTAAATCGTCTCCGTATCGCCCGGTTTTTTGTAGTCCGTGTAGATCAGGCCGCTCTTAAAATCTTCGTTCGCAACCGCGAGCCACCATTGCCAGGACGAAGCACCGGCGACGCCGCCGTCGCGATATTGAAAATCAAACTTTGTGATTGCAGCAGAGTCGCCACGAGCGCGCAGGAGGTGATGATTGTTTTGGTTTTCATTTTGAAAAATCTATTTGGGTTCGCTTTCAGCAGCGGAAGTAACTGCGACTGCCGGAAATTTCATCACATCCGAATCAAACTCCAGCTTG
>JANYCI010000200.1 GCA_025360325.1 Limisphaerales bacterium
CCCGCCTCCGCATAAGCCGCCGCGAGCGTGCCGATAAACATCGTCTGGGAAAATTTCGTCAGCTCGCACGCGTGCTGCGCGAGCGACACGGCACGGGTGCCGTTGCGGATTTCCGTGCGCGGGTCCGTGGCGAGCGCCCACGCGAGATTATTCAGCCCGTCGGTCGCATCGGGATTCAGCCGCAGTGCCTCATTGAGTTCAAAAATGGATTCAGCCGCGCGGCTTTGTGCGCCGAGCAAACCGGCGAGTCCGAGATGATTTTGAAAATGCGTTGGCTCGTCCGCAACGAGTGAACGGTATTCCGTTTCCGCCGCCGCGAGTTGCCCGGATTTGCCTAGCAGGCTGGCGAGATTGCGGCGGTTCTGAAAATCTCGCGGCTCAATTTTTTGGGCGACGCGGTAGCAGACGAGCGCGCGGTTCGTGTCGCCCGCGTGTTCGTAGCCGAGGGCGAGCGTGAAATGGGCGGAACAATTTTCCGGCGTCACCGCGATGTTATGGGAAAATAATTCAATCGTGTTTCGCCAAAATTGAATTTGCCGCGCGGACAGAACCACGAGCGCGGATAAAATAAAAATTGCCGCCGCCGATGACATAATTTTCCAGCTTCGGGTGCGCGAAAAAAATTCCGCCGCCGTCCACACGAGCGCGACGACCGGGCCGATGAGTGGCAGATAAGTGTAGCGGTCGGCCATCGCTTGTTCGCCGACTTGCACGAGGCCGATGACCGGCAGCGCGGTGCCGAGATACCAGCACCAGCCGACGGCGAGTTGCGGACGTTTTTTTATTTGCACGCAGCAGAACGCATAAATCGCCAATAACAGAGCGGCTTTCATCGCGGTCTGCGCTAGATCAAAACTTTTGGGATACGGATAAATCGCCGCGAGATTGAACGGCCAAAACAGTTGGCCGAGATACGCGACGTAGCCAGCGATGGAGTTTTGCACGCGCGGTGCGAGGCCAAGTTTGTCCCACGGTGTCATCGCCGCGTAATTGTGCTGAATGAAATAGGTCGCCCCGCAAAATAAAAACATCAGCGCGAAGAACGGCCACTTTTCGGTTAAAAGTTGAAGGTTAAAAGTTGAAGGTTGAGCGGGCGGTTTGCCGAAACCCGTAACCTTCAACTTGCAACTTGCAACCCTTCCCAGCGGCCACACGTCCAGCAACAAGAGAACGAACGGCAGCGTCACCGCCATCGGTTTGCTCAACAGCGCGAGCGCGAAGAAAAAAAGTGATGAGTGATGAGTGACGAGTGATGAGAACTTGCGCCCGCTCGTCACTGGTAACTCATCACTCATAACTCTTTTCCCCCACGCCAGCAGCGATAGCAAAAAGAAAAAGGCGCATAGCACGTCCTTGCGTTCGATGATCCACGCCACCGATTCCACGCGCAGCGGATGCCACGCAAACAGCGCCGCCGCGAGGGCGCTGCGCCACGTTGCGCCAGTCAGTTGCCGCAGCAGCAAAAACAGCAGCGCTGCGTTTGCTGCGTGGATAAAGGCGTTGGCGAGATGATGCGCGCCGGGCGTGTTGCCGAAAAATTGCGTGACCAGCAAAAAGGAAAGGTTCGTCACCGGATGCCAGTTGGCGATGACCACGCCCGTCAGCGCCCAATGGATGCCGGCCCACGTCAGCCCGGCCTGCGCTTCCGGGCAGTCGGTCAGCACCTGCGGATCGTCCCAATAAACAAGATCGAAATGTTTCACCGGCCAATAAAGAGCCAGCGTCACGGCGGCGAGCGCGAGGGCGATGAAATAATTTCGGCGCATTGCAGCGGGAAGCATGATGAATGAGGAATGAGGAAGTCAATGCCGCGTCACTGGTTCCATTTCCCGGCGTGTGTTTCGCGGCTTTCGTGGTTAAAATTTTCTCCGTTGGAAAAATTATTCGACATCGTTCACGAAGACGCTGACCTGCTCGTCGTCCACAAGCCAGCCGATCTCGTTTGCCACCCGACGAAGGGCGACGAGTATTCGAGCCTCATCAGCCGGGCGCGAATTTATTTGGAACGGCAAAACGCCGCACGCCTCACGGATCCCGAATCCTCCATTCAGCAATCCCATCAACCACCGATCCAATCTGCCACGCCCCACCTCGTTCACCGCCTCGACCGCGAAACTTCCGGCCTAGTGCTCCTCGCCAAAAATTCCGTGGCGGCGCGCGAACTCGGTAAAGTTTTTGAAAGCCGGGCCGTGCAAAAAGAATACCTCGCCATCGTCCACGGCCAGGTCGCGGCGGAGCAGGGAACCATTGATGCCCCGCTCGGCAAAGATGAAAAAAGCCTTGTGGCCATTAAAGATTGTGTCCGTCCAGACGGAGCCGCCGCGCAGACTGAATTTTTCGTTGAGCAAAGATTCTTCAAAAATATGTCGCGCGCAGGCCGCGCAGGTTGCGAAGAAAATTCAATGGCAGACCAACCTTCGACCTCTTCAAGTTCTTCGCGCGCCAAAACCTTCAACCTGCAACCTGCAACCTTCACACTCTTGCGCCTCCGCCCCCGCACTGGTCGCAAACATCAAATCCGTATCCACCTCGCCCACCTCGGCCATCCCATCGTGGGCGACAAACTATACGGCGGTGACGAAGACTTGTATTTGGCACTGGTGCAGAATCGGCTCACGGAAGCCCAGCGTGAAAAATTGATTTTGCCCAATCACGCACTCCACGCCGTGCGGCTCCAGTTTGAATGGCGCGGAAAAAATTATGAGTTCACCACGCCGCCGGAACCCGGCTTTAGTGAAATGCTGGCATCACAAACTTGAGCCTGACACCCGCAAAGAGAATAAGTCTCGCGCCGTCGCCACGGATGGATTTATGCTCGTTGCGTCAAGGTGAAGCTTAAATCCATTTTTCGATGAACGAACCAGCCACCGCGCCCGGCTCCAAGTTCAAAAACTTTTTGAACAAATTTTCCATGATGGCCACTGCGCCGCGCGAATTGTGGATCGTCTATGCCGCCTACATCATGGAAAACCTCGCCTACAAAGTCGGCGCGGCGAGCGTGTTAAGTTTGTGGCTGTCGTCGGATCTCGGCTACAGCGACATGAGCGCGGGCGGCATGATCGCCACCTGGTCGGCCATCATGACGCTCATCACCGTTCTAGTCGGCTCGCTCACCGATGCGCTCGGCATCCGCCGAACGTTTCTGCTAGGCTTTGCGATTTGCCTCGTGTCGCGCGTCGTGATGGCGTTGAGCGTCAACCGCTGGATCGCCTTGCCGTTTGGCTTGTATCCACAGGCGATTGGCATCGCGCTGATGATTCCAGTCATGGCGGCGGCGTGCAAACAATACACCAATGCCGCGCAACGTTCGGTGGCGTTCGCGCTTTATTACGCGCTGATGAATCTCGGCTACGCGATCGGCGACGTGATCTTCGACAAGCTCCGCGGCGCGCAGGGAATGGGTGAACACGGCTCGTGGACGCTGCCATTTTTGGGCACGGAATTGAGCACTTATCGCGTGTTGATTTTGTTGAGCGTGGTGTTCACCGTGCCGGGATTTATTTTGATCTGGGGCTTTATGCGCGAGGGCGTGGAGGTTACTGAGGCGGGCTTGAAGATTGCCGGGCAAAAAAGTAGCGGCGGGAAAGCGTCAGTCAAACTCCCATCTGTGAGTGTTGCGGAGACTTTGAAAAAAACCGGGCGCATCTTCGCAGGTCTTTGGCAGGAAAAAGCGTTTTACCGGTTTCTGCTTTTCATGACGCTGGTCGTGGGTGCGCGGATGATCTTTTACCAACTCGCATTCACGTTTCCCAAATACGGCATCCGCGAACTCGGCGATGGCGCGCCGTTCGCGCACTTAAGCGGCATGCTGAACTCGGTGATGATCGTCGTGCTGGTGCCAATCTGCGGCGCGCTGACGCAAAAAATTTCCGCATACCGCATGGTCACGGTCGGCAGTTTCGTTTCCGCCACGTCGGTATTTTTTATTGCGCTGCCGCCCGCTTGGTTCAAGCCGCTGGCCGACGGCTGGCTCGGCGATTTTGTGGTGCATTGGTGGCTCGGCGTCGCTGGCCCGGTCAACCCGCTTTACATCTCAATTTTCTTTTTCATCGTGATGCTCTCGCTGGGTGAAGCGTTGTGGTCGCCGCGACTTTACGAATACGCCGCCGCCATTGCGCCGAAAGGGCAGGAGGCATCCTACATGGCGCTCTCGATGCTGCCGTATTTTCTCGGAAAATTTTTTGTGGGCGGACTCTCCGGCTGGCTGCTAAATAAATATTGTCCGCCGACCGGCCCGCGCAATCCCGAGTTCATGTGGTTTCTCATCGGCTGCATGGCGATGGTGACGCCGATCGGAACATTTTTATTCCGCAAACATCTGCAATTGCAAGAGTCCGGTCGCGACCCCGTCATCAGCCGCGCCGAGGCCGCCGTGGGCGAGGAAGAAAAATTGCGCGAGTGATTGACCTTGGCAAATTATCCCGAATCATCTAGCAATTGAATTTATGAAAACCAAGCTCGTTCTTGAAAAACTACGGCGTCACGAAATCGCCGGGCGCGTCGAAATCGTCAATGTCCACGGCGGTTTACCGCTCGTGAAAATCACGACACCGTGGAGTGCAGCGGAAATTTATCTCAACGGCGCACACGTCGCCGGCTTCCAAAAAAATGGCGAGCCGCCGCTGATCTTCATGAGCCGCAAAAGTTATTTTGCACCCGGCAAAGCCATTCGCGGCGGCGTGCCGATTATTATTCCGTGGTTTGGCAACCGCGACGGCGAACCGGCGCACGGCTTCGCGCGCAGCACGGAATGGCAGTTGGTAAAAACTACCGCCACGCCCGATGGCAAAGTGACGGTGCAATTCGCGCTGCCGCAGATGCCCGGACGCGACGCGTGGAAAAATTTGCGAACAGAATTTGTCGTGACCGTTTCCGACACGCTGACGATGGAACTCCTCGCCACCAACGACGGCTGCGACGGCGCGCTGGAGATTGAAAATTGTTTGCACACTTATTTTCAAGTTGGCGACATCGGCGCGGTGAGCATTCACGGATTGGAGGGCGCGGCGTATCTGAATTTCGCGGAGGGCGACAACGGCGTGCCCCGGCCGGCGGAAAATTTTCCGATCACCATCAACCGCGAGACGAACCGCACTTACATTGACACCGCCGCCACCGTGGAAATCCGCGATAAAAACCTCAAGCGCACGATTCGCGTGGAAAAATTTAATTCACAATCCACCGTCGTCTGGAACCCGTGGATGACGCAGAAACTTCCCGATGACTTCGATCCCGCAGAACACAAAACCATGATCTGCGTGGAATCCGGCAACGTGAAGCAGAACAAGATTTCGCTCGCGCCCGGAAAAGCGACGGCGCTGAAAGTCGTCTTGCACAGCGAGCCGTTGAAATGATTTCGCTCGCTGAAGTTCAACCGAGCGGCACGGATTTGGTTTCTCAAGTCGAAGAAATCTTTTCCGCGAGCGGCGTGCTGTCCAAGGCGAGCAATTTTGAATTCCGTCCGCAACAGCAAGAGATGGCCGTGGCGGTGGCGCGGGCGTTGCAGCATCGGGAGCATCTCGCGGTCGAGGCGGGCACGGGCGTGGGCAAGTCGCTGGCGTATCTGATTCCGGCAATTTTGTTCGCAGTGGCGCAAAAGAAAAAGGCCATCATCTCCACGCACACAATTAATCTGCAAGAGCAGCTCACGGAAAAAGATTTACCCATGTTGACGGGTGTTTTGGCAGCTTTGCCGGAGCCGGTGAAGTTCAGTTATGCGATGTTGAAAGGCCGCGCGAATTATCTCTGCACGCGCCGGCTGCAAAAGGCGATGCAGCAATCGGGAAATTTGTTCACGTCATCCGAGGCCGAGGAATTGCAGCGCATCTACGAATGGTCCAAGACGACCAAGGACGGCAGCCTGTCGGATTTTTCCATCGAGCCGGATGGCAAAGTTTGGTCGCAGGTTTGTTCCGAGCGCGGATTATGCTCGCCGAAAACGTGCGGGCATCAATCGGATTTTGCGCGCGATCACGACACCTGTTTTTTTCAGCGCGTGCGGAATCGCATTCTCTCCGCCGATGTCGTGATCTTGAATCACACTTTATTTTTTACGCTGCTCGGCGGCGTGGATGAGGAGATGGAAGGCGGCATTTTGTTCAAGAACGACTTTGTGATTTTCGACGAGGCGCACACGATGGAAAGCGTGGCGTCGCGGCATATCGGCTTGAGCGTTTCGAGCGGACAGGTGCGCTATTCGCTGAACCGGCTGTGGAATCCGCGCACAGAAAAAGGGTTGCTCGCGACGCTCCGGCAAGGCAATGCGGTGAAACTCGTGGCGGAGATTTTGAGCGAGTCGGACAAGTTTTTTGAGAACGTCGAGAGCGCGTGCGAGGAAATTCAGGCGACGGCCAAGCCGAAATTTTCCGGCGGAGAAAATTCTGCGGCACGTCGGCGTGAGTGGAAAGAACTGCGAATTCGTCGCGCGGAACTCGTCAAAGATAATGTCACGCTGCCGATCCAGCGTTTGCGCGAAGCAGTGAGCGAACTCGTGAAAACGAGCGAGGACAAAGAAATCGGGCAGGAGCTGGTAGAATGCAACCGGCGGTTGGGCGAATTGAAAATCGAGGTGGCGGAATTTTTAAGCCAGCAGGCGGATGACCATGTTTATTGGGTGGAACGCGGCGGCAAGTCGCAGCGCAATTTGTCGCTCAACGCCGCGCCGGTGGATGTGGCAGAGTTTCTGCGGCGACGTTTGTTCGAGACGGACACGAGCGTCATCATGACGAGCGCGACGCTGGCGGTTGCCGAAAAAGCAGTTGAAAGTTCCAAGTTGAAGGTTGCAAGTTCTCCCGACGCACCGCGCAAAAAAGCTTTCAACCAGCAACCTAGCAACTCGCCGCTGAATTATTTTGCCAAGCGGGTTGGTTGCGAAGCGGCGACGAAACTGCAGGTCGGCACACCGTTCGATTACGAGCGGCAGATGAAATTGTTCACCGTCAAAAAAATGCCCGACCCACGCGAGGCCGGTTACGCCGATGCGCTGATTCATTGGATTGAACATTTCGTGAAGCAGACGCACGGCAAGGCGTTTGTTTTATTCACGAGTTACAAATTGATGCAAGAAGTTGCCGACCGGATGCAGCCGTTTTTTCACGAGCTGGGCTTGGAATTGTTCGTGCAAGGCACCGGCACGCCGCGCTCGACGATGCTGGAAAAATTCAAGGACGACACGGACTCGGTGCTGTTCGGCACGGACAGTTTTTGGCAGGGCGTGGATGTGCCGGGCGAAGCGCTGAGCAATGTCATCATCACGCGGCTGCCGTTCGCAGTGCCGGATCATCCGCTGATCGAGGCGCGACTGGAAGCGATTGAGGCGCGCGGCGGAAATTCTTTCGGCGAATTTTCTCTGCCCGAAGCGATTTTGAAATTCCGTCAAGGTGTGGGCCGTTTGATCCGCACAAAAACCGACACGGGCATCGTCGTGGTTTTGGACAACCGGATTTTGACGAAGCAATACGGCCAGGCGTTTCTTGACGCGCTCCCGAAATGTCCGGTGGAGATTGTTTAGGTTGATTTTGAAATTCAAAATGGCGGCGTCCGCTTCCCCCTCACCCCCGGCCCTCTCCCCAGCGGAGAGGGTTAGGGTGAGGGGAAGGCTCGCGCTATGACGACGGCAACCAAGCTCCAGATTTTTTTGCTTCGCCTACAAAAAACGGCGCGTGTAAAAACACGCGCCGTTATTGGCTGAAATAAGTTGAATGGTTTTTTAGATGAACTCGTTGATGAGATTCTCCAAAAATTCCTGACGGCCGCTGGTGTTCGCGGAAACTTCGCCGCGCTTGAGGCTGTAGGTTTCCAGTTCTTTCATCGTGGCTTTGCCGGATTCAATTTTTGCACCGATGCCGCTGTCCCACGAGGCGTAACGATTTTTTACAAAATCAGCGAGACGACCATCTTTGCGAATCGCTGCCGCAATCTTCAAGCCCCGCGCGAACGCGTCCATGCCGCCGATGTGCGCGTAAAACAAATCGTTCGGCTCAAAACTTTCGCGGCGAACCTTGGCGTCGAAGTTCACGCCGCCCGTGGTCAGGCCGCCGTATTTCAAAATCGCGAGCATCGAGTAGGTCGTGAGATAAATGTTCGTGGGAAATTGATCCGTGTCCCAGCCGAGCAACTCGTCGCCGGTGTTCGCGTCAATGGAACCAAGTGCGTTCGCTGCGCCCGCGACTTCGAGTTCGTGCTGCATCGTGTGGCCGGCGAGCGTCGCGTGATTCGTTTCGATGTTGAGTTTGAAGTGCGGCAATAAATCGTATTCGCGCAGGAAATTCAAACACGCGGCGGAATCGGAATCGTATTGATGTTTGGTCGGTTCTTTTGGTTTTGGCTCGATGTAAAATTG
>JANYCI010000261.1 GCA_025360325.1 Limisphaerales bacterium
CGACTGATTTCACGTTGCCCGGACGCCGCCGCGCTCTCGGCAAATTGCATCCACTCACGCAAGTCACTGACGACATCGTCCGCGCGTTTCGCAAAATTGGTTTCGCCGTTGCCGACGGGCCAGAGATCGAGGACGAGTATCATTGCTTCGACGCGCTCAACACTCCGGCAGACCATCCCGCGCGTGACGCACAAGACACGTTTTACATTTCTACCCAAGCCGGAACAACTTCACCCTCTCCTGGGGGAGAAGGCCGGGGTGAGGGCGGTCGTTCGTCACTTTTGCGCACGCACACTTCGAGCGTCCAAATCCGCGTGATGGAAAAACAACCGCCGCCGATTCGCATCATCGTGCCAGGCCGCGTGTATCGCCGCGACAACGCCGACGCCACGCACAATCCCACCTTCCACCAGATCGAGGGGCTTTACGTGGACAAGAACGTCACCGTCGGCGACCTCAAGGGCACGGTGGAATTCGTCTTCCGCGAACTCATGGGCGACGACGTGAAGATCCGTTTCCGGCCGCACTACTTCAGCTACACCGAGCCGAGCTACGAGATTGATTTCACCAACGCGCTCGTGAAGAAGATGGGCAAGGACTGGCTGGAGATCGCCGGCTGCGGCATGGTGCATCCGCAAGTATTCGAGACCGTCGGCTACGATCCCGAAGTCTGGACCGGCTGGGCGTTCGGCTTCGGTATCGAACGCATCGCCATGCTCCGCTACGGCATCAACGACATCCGCCTCTTCTACGAAAATGACGTGCGGTTCTTGAAACAGTTTTAAGCCAACAAATGCACCATGAGCAAACACGCCAAACTCCTTGAGAAAATTCTCTCTGGCGCGGCTGACGCGAACATCCCGTTCGACGGCCTGTGTTTGCTGTTGCAACGGCTGGGCTTTTCACTGCGCGTGCGCGGCAGCCATCATGTTTTCTATTGCGAAGGCGTTGAAGAAATCCTAAACCTGCAACCGCGTGGTTCGAGTGCCAAGCCCTATCAGGTAAAACAGGTGCGGAACGTGATTGTGAAGTATAAACTCACCGAGGAATAAAATTGTATGAGCAAATACGAAGTCATCATTTACTGGAGCGCGGACGACAAGGCGTTCATCGCCGAAGTGCCGGAACTGCCCGGCTGTGCCGCCGACGGCGCGACCAAGCAAGCCGCGCTCAAGAACGTGGATGCCATCATCAAGGAATGGATTGCCACCGCCAAGTTGCTGGGCCGCCCGATTCCCGAACCCAAAGGTCGCCTCGTCTTCGCATAAGCCGCCATGCTCCGCTACGGCATCAACGACATCCGCCTCTTCTACGAAAACGACGTGCGATTTTTGAAACAGTTTTAATCCACTACCATGAAACTTGAACCAACCGCGCTCAATCGTCGTGTCACAAAGGCTGTTTCTAGCTATTGGACAACGCGGCAAAGCCAATCTGCAAAACAAGCGTCCTCCGGTCAACGTGACCAAGGTGCTCGCAGCGCAGTTACAGGTGGAGCGCAGATGGATGGGTTCATCGCATTGATAACTGAGTTGATTTTGGAAACAGGAATTAAGCAGGAGCACATTTTTCATAATACAGCCCTTGAACTGCCTGGCTTTTTCCGTCCAACCAAAGAATGGGATTTGCTCGTTGTCCGCGACAGTCAGCTTATTCTCGCTTTGGAAACAAAGTCGCAAGTTGGCCCATCGTTCGGTAATAATTTCAACAACCGAACCGAAGAAGCGATGGGCAGCGCCCTGGATTTGTGGACAGCGTTTCGTGAAGGAGCTTTCAACAAAAGCATCCGTCCATGGTTGGGCTACATTTTTGTGCTGGAGGATTGCGAAGGTTCACGCCGCCCCGTGAAGGTGAAAGAACCGCATTTCAAAGTGTTCCCAGAATTTGTGAATGCGTCCTACGCCAAACGCTACGAATTGTTTTGCCGAAAACTTGTCCGTGAGCGGCATTACAACACAGCGGCATTTCTCACCTCGGACCAAGAGACCGGACTTGATGGCAAGTTCAACGAGCCAACGGAAGATTTGGCATTCCTGCAATTTGCGAAGTCGCTTGTTGCCCATGTCTCTGCCTACTCTGACTAAATGCACGGCTATTCAACCAACGGCAAGTCCGCAACGATTCACCGCCTTTACCAAGGTGATGCGCGTAACTTTTCGTATTTGCCGGACGAGTCAGTGCATCTCGTTGTCACTTCACCGCCATATTGGAAACTGAAACGCTACAACGAAAATCCAAATCAACTCGGGCACGTTGAAGATTACGAGAGGTTTCTCGACGACCTGAAACAAGTTTGGTCTGAATGTCTCCGTGTTCTTGTGCCGGGTGGCCGCCTTGTCTGCGTTGTTGGTGATGTTTGTTTGTCACGGAAAGAAAACGGACGCCATGTTGTCGTTCCGTTACACGCAGACATCTGCGTGATTTGCCGCCGACTTGGTTTTGACAATCTCAATCCAATCATCTGGCACAAAATTTCCAACGCTATTTTTGAAGCTAATACCAGCAGCAAATTTTTGGGCAAGCCTTACGAGCCAAACGCTATCGTCAAAAACGACATCGAATTCATTCTCATGCAACGCAAGCCCGGCGGGTATCGCCAGCCAACGCAAGATCAACGTCAGTTGAGCATGATTCCGAAAGATGAATTCAACGAATGGTTTCGCCAAATATGGACGCTCAATGGAGCTTCAACGCGGGAGCACCCTGCGCCATTTCCAATCGGACTCGCCACACGTCTCGTTCGAATGTTTTCGTTTCACGGAGATACAGTTCTTGATCCCTTCAGCGGCAGCGGCACAACCATGCTCGCTGCGATGAAGTGGGGACGTAATAGCATTGGCATTGAAATTGACCCGGATTATTGCCGCATGGCAGCACGACGAATTCTGGAAGAAAACGAAAATTTATTTTCCACGACGGACTTTGAATGTATTCACGCGCCAGTTGTGCATGAAGAAGCAATGGTTCTTCATGAAAAACCGGTTGCCTATCGCATCAGCAAGCCGCGAAAGAAGAAATTGATTTCCAAATGAAAGTCACACTTAACTGGCTCAAACAATACGTTGATTTCAACTGGGCGCCCAGCGGCATTGACCGAGCGGCTTGACAGTTAGACGTGATACGGCACGCGGATGCCGGCGTCCTTGGCCGGAAAATCCTTCGTGTTGCGGGTGACGAGAATTCGCCCCAATTCTTTCGCCGTCGCCCAAATGATGGCATCGGGAAGTTTCAGTTTGTTCTGCCGCCGGATTTTGATGGCGCGCTCGGCCACGGCTTTTTCCACCGGCTGCACCTTGAACCGCGAAAGAAATTCCCGCGTGATGGCTTCCTCTTCCGCGTCATCCGCCCCGGCCAGCACTTCCATCCACGTCACGATGCTGATGGCGATTTCCTCGTAGCGTTCGATTTCGTGGTTGGCGGCGGCAATGCCGTTCAGGTAATCCACGAGGATATTTGTGTCAAAGACGGCTTTCATCACTTGCCCCATTCCGCGCGGAGTTTGGCTTCATACTTCAAGGCATTGACCTTTTTCTTTTTCCAGAGGCCAAAGGCGCTGCGCCCTTTGCCCGCCTGTTTTGAATTGAGGTAATTGCCCACGGCGCGACGGATGATTTCCGCGCGCGAAACTTTTTCCTGAACGCACAGGTCGCCCAGCGCTTCAAGCTGTTCATTCGGCAGTTCAATGATTGTTCTCATGGCGTCATCATACCACGTCATCATCAGTCCCGGCAAGAATTTGATTTCGGGAAGGGCATTTTTGGTGTTTCATGGGCGGACTATCTTGCGATGAAAGTCACCCTTAACCGGCTCAAACAATACGTTGATTTCAACGGGTCGCCCAGCGGCATTGACCGGGCAGATCACGCTGCCCGGACTCGCCTTGCATGACGCCATCCGCTAGAATTTTCCCATGTTGCGACCGGGTCACATCAGATTGCCGAAAGACGAAGCCGCCGAGGCCAAACGCGCGGAAGGCTACGCGCGCAAACAGGCGTGGAAGGAACTCCCCGGCAACCGCTACACGCCAGAAGAACTCCGCGCCATGAGCGGCGAGTTCGCGGATTGTGAACTCATCAAGCGGCGGACTAAAGTCATGTTTATTGATTGATTATGGCACTCCCAAAAATCAATGACTGGCCAGCGTTCCGGCGGCATTTGAAATTACTTTCCGACGTGTTTCCAGGGCAATTCACGGACTGGGTTTTGATTGGCGGCGGCGCGTGCTGGTTTTACCGCACGGTGCTGGAGCGCTGGGCGGACGTGGATTTCCCGGCACCGAAATTTTCCGAAGCGGATGAAAAGATTTGGTTGAGCAAGGACATTGATTTCATGGGCGCAACGGTGGCGCAGGCGGAGGCGTTGCTCGGCGCGGCGTTCAAAGTGGAGGCGCACACGATTTCATTTCGCGGTATCGAAGTAGATTTTCTGGAGGAAGGGGTGAAGCTCACGCGCGACCTGGCCTCACGCAATGCCCGTCAGGCGCGGACGCCGGATTTTGCCTTTCGGGTGTTGGATGCTGGCTGGCTTTACGCCGAGAAATTGGCCGTGACCAAGAATAAACCGCGTGAGCAGGACGGCCTGCACCTGCGACTGTTGGAAACTTTTCTTAAATGCGAGTTCTGCCGCGATTCAGAAAACACGGTCACACTGGACGCACAGGAATGGGTGGAGCGCGCCAAGGTTGTCAAAACCGCCGACCATGATTTCTTCGAGCGCGACGCACGACTCGTTATGCGACTGCAAACGAACATTCGCGCTTTGACCCAATACGAACATCGTGCGCTCAAACACTGGGCGAAACATCATTTGCCCGGCTATACGGAATAATTTTTCAAAATGAAAGTCACCCTTAACTGGCTCAAACAATACGTTGATTTCAACTGGTCGCCCGAAGAACTCACCGAGCGGCTCACCATGCTCGGCCTCGAGGTCGAGGGGGTGCAGAAAATTTCCGGCGCGTTCGACGGCATCGTCGTGGCGCAGGTCATCTCGCGCGACAAACATCCGGGCGCGGACAAGCTCTCGCTCTGTCGCGTGAACGATGGCACGGGCGAACGCCAGATCGTCTGTGGCGCGCAAAATTTCAAGGCGGGCGACAAAGTGCCGCTCATCCTGCCGGGAGCGTCTCTGCCGCTGAAGGCGGGCGACAAAGAACCGTTCACGATCAAGGTTGGGAAAATTCGCGGCGTGGAATCGCACGGGATGTTGTGTTCGCACGAAGAGCTTGGTCTCGATCCCGAAGCCATTGGCCTCAAGAAGGAAGACGGCTTGCTAATTCTGCGCGAGGACGCAAAGGTCGGGCAACCGTTCGGCGAATACCTCGGTCGCAGCGGCAGCGATGTGGTCTATGACCTCGAAGTCACGCCCAACCGTCCGGACTTGAACAGCGTCATCGGCATCGCGCGCGAAATCGCGGCGGTCACTGGCAATGAATTGAAGATTCCGGCCATCGTGTTTCTGAATACTGATTCCGAACCGATCGCCGACATGGTCAGCGTGCGCAATGACGAGCCGGAGTTATGTCCGCGCTACACGGTGCGCATTGTGCGTTCGGTGAAAATCGGCCCCAGCCCGGATTGGCTGCGTAGCCTTCTGGAAAAAGTCGGCATCCGCAGCATCAATAACGTCGTGGACATCACGAATTATGTCATGCTGGAAAGCGGGCAACCCTTACACGCGTTTGATTACAAACTGCTCAAGGGTAATGGAGCCAATCCACCGAAGATCATCATCCGCCGCGCGAACGAAGGCGAAAAATTCACAACGCTTGACGGCAAGGAGCGCGCGTTGACGAACCAAATGCTGCTCATCGCGGACGAAACACAGGCGGTGGCGCTGGCCGGAATCATGGGCGGAAAAAATTCTGAGATCCATGCCGGCACGGAGACGGTGTTGATCGAGAGCGCGTATTTCAAACCGCAAAACATCCGCGCGACGTCCAAGAAACTCGAATTGCGCACGGATGCCTCCTATCGTTTTGAACGCGGCGGCGACGTGGGCATCTGCGATTGGGCGAGCCGGCGAGCCGCACAATTGATCTGTGATCTGGCAGACGGACAACTGCTCGGTCACGCGATTGACGATTATCCCCAGAAAGCACAAGCCAAGGAAATCACGTTGCACTTTGCGAAGTCGAAAGATTTGCTCGGCATCGGCATTTCGCATTTGAACCAAGTTTCTAACTTGAACCGGCTCGGCTTGAATACCGTGTCGCAACAGCCCGGCGAATGCACCTTCAGCGTCCCGTCGTGGCGCGTGGATTTGAAGCGCGAAGTGGATTTGATCGAGGAAGTCGGACGGCTGTTTGGCATTGATAAAATTCCCAGCACCCCGCCGCGCGGTGCGTTGGGCGCGAATGCGTTCGATTCCGTTTACGATCAGATCGGCGAAGTGCGCCGCATTCTCGCCGGACTTGGCTTGAATGAAGCGCAAGGGCAGACGCTGCTCGGGAAGTCAGAAGTAAGAAGTCAGAATGAAGAAGAAATAGTTGCGCTCGCCAATCCGTTGAGTTCGGACATGGATGTTCTCCGCCCGAGTTTGTTACCGGGCTTGATTCATTCGCTCCGCCACAACATCAATCGGAAGAATTACGACGTGGCGTTGTTTGAAATCGGACGTGTCTTCACCAACGCGAGGAGTGCGGACGGCTCGTCCGCAGGTTCTGCTGATAAAGAAACGCGCGGGCAGGCTGCCCGCGCTCCAAAAGAAAATCGCAGCATCGCCATCGCCATCACCGGCCAGCGCGCGCTGAATTTTTGGAGCGGCGAGGAGCGTGACGCAAAGTTCGACGCTTACGATTTGAAAGGTTTGGTCGAAGAATTTATCGAGCAGTTTGGTCTGCGCGGCGTGGCGTTCGGTAAGCGCGCGGAAAGCACGCCGCTGTTTCTCGAATCCGCCGCCGTGACGCTTGGTGGAAAATTTCCGCTGGGTGAACTCGGCCAACTTTTACCGTCGCTCGCGAAAAAATACGATTTGCGTGACGGTGTTTTTCTGGCGGAATTTAATTTGGATTTACTGCTGACGAAACGCAGCGCGGGGAAAAATTTCAAGTCGCTGCCGCAATTTCCGTCCAGTCGCCGCGATGTGGCGATGATTGTGCCGGAAGCCGTAACGCATGAATCCGTGCTGTCAGCGGTGAAACAGACGAAGCCAGCCAATCTGGAAGCGATGGAGCTATTCGACGTGTTTCGCGGGAAGCACGTTCCCGAAGGTCAAAAAAGTTTGGCGTATGCGTTCACTTATCGCGCGGCGGACAAGACGCTGACGGAGGCGGAGATCAATGCGGCGCACGAAAAAATTGTCGCGGCATTCAAGGCGCAATTAGCCGCGACGTTCCGAGAATAAATCATTTCGCAAAACAAAAAACCGGCAGGAAAAAATCCTGCCGGTTTTTTTGCGGCCACATTTTCAACTCATACGGTCAGGATTTCTTTTTCCTTATGGGCGAGGTGCAAGTCAATTTTCGCGACGTATTGGTCGGTGAGTTTCTGAATTTCCTTCTCGGCTTTTTCCTGTTCCTCTTCGCTCGTCTCGCTGGCTTTGACGGATTTTTTTAATTCTTCCATCGCATCGCGGCGCACATGGCGCAGCGCCACGCGACCATCCTCGGCCATTTTCTTGGTGATCTTGACAAATTCCTGGCGGCGTTCCGCGCTTAATTCCGGGAAGGAAATACGGATGAGTTTTCCCTGCACCACCGGTGATAATCCGAGGTTGGCTTTTTGAATGGCCTTTTCAATCGCCTGCGTGCTGCTCACATCCCACGGCTGGACGAGCAACTGGCGCGGTTCGGGCGTGGTGATACTGGCGACTTCGCGCAGGCGCATCATGGAGCCATAAACTTCGACTTGGATGTTTTCAACAAATGACGGCGAGGCTTTGCCGGTGCGGACGCCGGCGAAATCATTCGCGACGACCGACTCGGTCTTGATCATTTTCTCCTCGGCCTCCAGCAAAATTTCATCGGGTGACATAGTAAAAAGAAACTAACAACGAAGTGGCGGCGGGTCGAATGAAAATTATGAGGCCCGGCAGCGTCAGCCCGCCTTCGTCTTGAAATAAATCATCTTGATCAGCTTCATCACGGCGAGGCCGAGGATAATGGAAAACGTCAGCACGCCGCAGACGAGCTTGGCGTTGCGGCGCTGCTCCCATTCCTGCCGGCGCGGGAAAATCACCCGGCCTAGCAGCGCAAAAAATCGTTCTAAAAAATAGTCCATGCGTTAGTGGAAAGGCGCATGATAGCCAGCGGGCCGGTGCAAGGCAATCACCGCGCGGGAAAAAATGCACCGCGCCGGTGCTTGCAGGCCGGGCTTGTCTTTCAAGCGGCGACGCGTAAATTCTACGCATGAAACAGGATGTCGTGCCGGTGCAAATTCGAGGTATCCTTCCCGCCCACAACAGTTGCGCGCTGTTTGTCGGGAATGAGGAAAAAGTTTTCGTCATCAGCGTCGAGCCGCAGATGGGGCGGGTTATCGCCGATTTTTTGAGCGCGGCCCCGAAGGAACGGCCGCTCACGCACGACCTGATCAACCGTGTCTTTCAGGGCTTTGGTATCAGCGTCGAGCGCGTCATCATCACCGACCTGAAAAACTCCACCTATTTCGCGCGGCTGATCTTGCAGGAAAAAAATGAAATGCACGCCGAGCGCAAAATCGTGGAGCTGGACGCGCGGCCTAGTGATTGCCTCGCGCTGGCCGTGGCGCAGAAGCGTCCAATTTTCGTGTCCGCTGCGCTGTTCGCACAAGTCGAGGACATGACGCAATACCTCGAAAAAATCAATGAGACCAGCGGGGAAAGCAGTGATGAGTGACGAGTGATAAGTTGAAAAGTTAAAACGCTCCCGGCATGGCCAACTCCTTACCTATCACTTCTCACTCGTCACTTTTTTTGATTTGCGGCGATGACGATTTCGCTGTGAAGTCGCGCGCCAAGCAGCTCTTCACGCAATGGTCGGCGGATCTCGGCGGCATGGATCACGAGATGATTGATGCCACCGCGGGCAACTCTGGTGATGCCCTCACGATGCTCGGCAAACTCCGCGAAGCCTTGAATACCTTACCGTTTTTTGGCGGCGGCAAAGTCGTGTGGCTGCGCGATTGCAATTTTCTTGGCGAAGAACGCACCGCCTCCGCCGCTGCCGTGACGGAGACGCTTGCTGAAATCGCGGATGAGCTGAAAAAATTTTCATGGCAGAATGTCCGCCTGCTCATCAGCGCGGGTAAGGTGGACAAGCGGAAAGTTTTTTTCAAAGCGCTGGACAAAATTGGGAAAGTGGAAGTGTTCGAGGCGTGGTCCATGGAGGATAAAGATTGGGCGGATCGCGCGGAGGCGGCGGCGCTCGGCGCGTTCAAGCAAAAGCAAAAAGACGTGAGCGACCCCGCGCTCGCCGAACTCGTCAGCCGCGTCGGCCCCAACCCGCGCCAGTTGGAAACCGAGGTGGAAAAACTTTGTCTATTCGTCGGCGACCGAAAAAAAATTGAGTTGGCCGACGTGACGACGATTTGCTCGCGCAATAAAACGGCGCGGGCGTTCGCGCTGGGCGATGCGCTGGGCGACCGCGATCTGCCGCGCCTGTTGAAACGCCTGGACGAGGAGTTGTGGGAGACAAAATTTGACAAGGACAAATCAGAGATCGGCTTGCTTTACGGCCTGATCAGCAAGGTGCGCGCGATGTTATTTTTGCGCGAAATGTTACGCGAAGGCTGGATCAAAGAGACGCGCGATTACAATGCCTTCAAGTCGCAACTGGAACGCGTGCCCGCCGATAAATTACCGGCAGACCGCAAGTTTAATCCGCTCGCGCAGAATCCGTATGTGCTTTACAAAGCCCTCGGTCAGGCCAAAAAATACTCATCCGCCGAACTGGTGGGCGCGATGGAAATTCTGTTGCGCTGCAACCAGCGGCTGGTGTCCAGCGGGCTGGACGAGGCGCTTGTCCTACAGCAGGCATTGGTGCAAATTGTGACCCCGCAAACCGTCGCGGCGTAAAAATTTTAATCAGAAAGAAAAATGGCATCGGCAAGTTTATCAGTCTTGGTCGGCAAAAATTTTGCCTGCATAAAAATTGCGGGGCGGGCGAACTTTGCGTCCAGCCCGGACTTCAAGGCGCTGCTTGATGGGCTGTCGCAAAAACAGTTCCGGCACTTCATCATTGATCTCACCGAATGTCTCCTGATGGACAGCACATTTCTCGGCGTGCTGGCCGGGTTCGGCATGAAGTTGAACCCGAAGGGTGCGACCAACGAGCGCGGCATCGAGCTGAACAACGCCAGCGAGCGCGTGGCCGACCTGCTGGAAAATCTGGGCACAGTGCATCTCTTCCGGCTGACCCAAGGCAATTTGAAATTACCGGACGACGTGAAAACCTGCACGCCGGAAACGATCAATCCTTCGCACGAGCAAATTGCGCGAACCAGTCTGGAGGCGCATGAAACCTTGATGGCGATGAACCCAGAGAACGTGGCACGGTTCAAAGACGTGACGCAGTTTCTCTCCGAGGATTTACGGAACATCGAAAAATCCTCGTAAAATTTTGAACCTTAAAAAACGGCGGCCAATTTTTTGGCCGCCGTTTTTTGTTTCTTAATTTTTCAAGTCGCGGGCGCGGGCGTGGGCGAGCCAAGGCCGCCGGGCAATTTTGGCGGCGTGGGCTTGGGCGGCAATTCCGGCAACGGCGTGCCGGCGGGCGCGCCCATCATCGGCGTAGTATCCACCGGCGGTTTCGGCGGCGGCGTGAAGGTTCCGCTGCTGACAATTTCCGCGACCTGCGCGCCATCCAGCGTTTCAAATTCAAGCAGCGCCTTGGCAATGATTTCTAATTTGTCGCGATGCGTTTCGATGATTTGTTTGGCGATGTTGAACGCGTTGTCAATGATGAGCTTGATCTCGGTGTCAATCTGCTCGGCGGTCACTTCGCTGTATTCTTTGGCGCGCTGCTGCATCATGTCGCGACCCAGGAAAACATATTCGTTCGCTTCGCCGTAGAGCACCATGCCAAGTTTGTCGCTCATGCCGTAGTGCATGACCATCGCTTTGGCCATGCTCGTGGCTTGCTGGATGTCGCCCGCCGCACCGGTGGAAATATCGTCGGAAACAATTTGTTCCGCGATGCGCCCAGCCATCGTCACGGCAATGGTGTCGAGCATCTCTTTGCGACGGCGGCTCAAGACGTCATCTTTCGGCAAAAACATGGTCGCGCCGAGCGCCTGACCGCGCGGGATGATCGTGACCTTGTGCAACGGATGCGTGTGTTTGAGCACGACGTTGACGAGTGCGTGGCCGGCTTCGTGCCACGCGGTAAATTTCTTTTCCTCGTCGGTCATCGCGAGGCTACGGCGTTCGCGACCCCAGCGGACTTTGTCGCGCGCTTCTTCCAATTCTTTTTGCTCGACGGATTTTTTCCCAGTGCGGGCAGCGAGCAGCGCCGCTTCATTCAACAAATTCGCCAACTCCGCGCCGGAGTAGCCGGGCGTGCCGCGAGCAATAACGGACAAATCCACGTTCGGTGACAGCTTCACGTTCTTGGCGTGAACTTTCAAAATCGCCTCACGTCCGCGCACGTCGGGAAGGTTCACCGTGACCTGACGATCAAAACGTCCGGGGCGCAACAGCGCGGGATCGAGCACGTCGGGACGATTCGTCGCGGCGATAATAATAATTCCTTCTTGCGTATCGAAACCGTCCATCTCGACGAGCAACGCATTCAATGTTTGTTCGCGTTCGTCGTTGCCGCCGCCGAGACCGTGACCACGGCTCCGACCGACGGCATCAATTTCATCAATGAAAATAAGGCACGGCGTGGATTTGCGCGCTTGCTCAAACATATCGCGCACGCGGCTCGCGCCGACGCCGACAAACATTTCCACGAAGTCCGAACCGCTGATGCTGAAGAATGCCGCGTCCGCTTCGCCCGCGATGGCCTTCGCCAAAAGAGTTTTTCCAGTTCCCGGAGGCCCGATCATCAAAACACCTTTCGGAATACGTCCGCCGAGGCGTTGAAATTTTTTCGGATCCTTCAAAAACTCCACGAGTTCGGAAACTTCCTCCATCGCTTCCTCGACACCGGCGACATCTTTGAAGGTGGTTTTATTACGTTCCTTCGCGAGCATCCGCGCTTTGCTTTTGCCGAAGCTCAATGCGCCCTTACCCGCCGCTTTAATTTGGCGGATGAAGAAAAACCAGAACAGCGCGGCGAGAATCACGAACGGCAGCAGGCTGATAAGAATGTTTTGCATCACCACGTTCGGCGAACCGATGGACACATTGGGCGAGGTGACGATTTTGCTTTGCATTTCCGGCGTGAGCGCCGTGAGCCAGACATTATGCGCCACGAACGCCACCATGCCGTTGGTAGATTTTGCGTCACCATCCGGCAGCAGCAAATTACCGGTGACTTCCATCAGCGGATACGTCTGCTGATTGAACATGATCTGGACGTTGGTGACCTGGTTGGCCGTGAATTTTTCGATGAAGGTGGACTGCGTCAATTCGATGCCCGTCTTGTGGCTGTAGAGGCCTTGCATTTTGAAAAGCCCGACCATCGCCACGATGATGGCCACCCACGCGAGGAGCGTGAAAATGGAAAATTTACTCGCGCCGCCCGGCGGTTTTTTAGCACCGTTGCTGGAATTAGAATCGTCTTCGAACATTGTGCGGCCATACTAGCACGCGACTCTGGCTTCCGCAACGCACGACTTTGGTGCGGCACCAGTGAACGCGGTTTTGTTTCATCGGCGAAAAACCCAACGACTGAAGTGAAATCATTGCCCCGCCAAAAATCAGATTTGACAGCGCGGAGCGGTTGCGCCATCGTGAGCGCGTTGACTGCGAGTTTCTCCTTGCCGGTTCTTGACGAAAAATCCAGACCGGCCGGCAAAAAATCAAATTGAACTTTTCCTGAAGCAGCCCGTCCAATGCGCGTGACTTTATTCCCGCATGGATTTGCCGCCGGTGAATTTACCAGTCCCAAAAAAATTATGCCCAGAGTTTCCACCAAAAAGCCCGCTGCAAAAAAAGCCGCCAAGGTCGCCGCGCCCGCCGAGCCGATGTTCATTGACCCGCCTGCCGTTGTCGTGCCTGTGGCCATGCCCGTGGTAGCCAAAACCCCGGAGCCACCGGTTGAAAAAATTGTCGCCCAGCGACCGCCGCCGGAAAGACCGCGCCGCATCCACACCCCGCCGCCCGCTGAAACGGAACTGCCCGCCGAACGCACTGTGGACAGCATCCAAGCCGCCGCCCGCGAAGATGCCCGGCGGGAAGCCGCGCAAACCGGTTCGCCCAAATCTTCCGATGAATTGCGCCCGCCGTCGGCACCAGTCGAGCCGAGCAACGAAGACACTCGCATCGTCGAGCGGCGTAATGTCGTTAGCGGCGGCGGTGGTGGTGGTTTTCAGCGCGACCGCATCGCAGCCTCGATGAACATTGCCAAATTGCAGGCCATGCAGATGACGGAACTCAACTCGATGGCGAAGGAATACGGCGTGGAAAATTTCGGCACGATGCGGAAGCACGAAGTTATTTTCCACATCCTCCAAAAAAATGCCGAGCGCGCGGGTGTTTTATTTTCTGAAGGCGTCATTGAAGTGTTGCCGGAAGGCTTCGGCTTTTTGCGTTCACAAAGTTTTAATTATCTCCCCTGCCCCGAAGACATTTACGTTTCGCCGTCGCAAATCCGCCGCTTCGATTTGCAGACCGGTAATTTGATCACGGGCCAAATTCGTCCGCCGAAAGAAAAAGAAAAATTTTTCGCGCTGCTCAAAGTCGAAGCCGTGGACGGTGAAGAACCGGACAAGGCGAAAGATAAAACGCATTTCGAAAATCTCACGCCACTGTTTCCGAACAAGCGGTTCATCTTGGAAACCGCAGCAGATGAATTGAGCACGCGCGTTTTGGATCTGGTTTGTCCGATTGGCAAAGGCACACGCGGCCTCATCGTCGCGCCGCCGCGCACGGGCAAAACCGTGTTGATGCAGAAGATCGCGAATGCAGTTTTGAAAAATAATCCGGAGACATATTTATTCATCCTCCTGATTGACGAACGCCCCGAAGAAGTCACGGACATGGAACGC
>JANYCI010000294.1 GCA_025360325.1 Limisphaerales bacterium
TGTCCCGCGTTTGCGTGATGGTAGAAAAAAAGCGATGTGTTAGTTTGAAAAAATACCAGCACATTTAGTATGCAAACCCGAATCCAAATTCATGCAGCGCAGTCGTGATGACTTGAATCGCCATCATAGTTTTTAACCTCAAAATCAAAATGAAAACCAAAATGAAAATCATTCCCTCGCATCATTCGTTTCTCGCCGGCCCCATCCGGTATCTTTTTGTTGCCCTATTGCTCGGCGTTTTCGCCAGCAGCGCATCGGCCCAAAGCGGTGTGTGGACGAACAAGGCCAACGGCAACTGGAGCACCGCTGTCAACTGGGCGGGCGGCACGATTGCCAGCGGCCAGGACAATATTGCTGATTTCGCCACGGTCACTTGGACGACCGGCCACCAGACGACTTTGGACGCGCCTTATACCGTAGGCACGCTCAAGTTTGGCAATGTTAGCAACGCCGCGAACACCAATTACCTGCTCGGCGCGAACACGCTGACGCTGCAAACTTCAACGGGCAACCCGACGATCAATGCCTCCAACCAAACAGCGATCGTGGGCGTGCCGCTGGCCTCCAGCCAGCCAGTAAATGTTATCGGCAATATTGTGGTCGTGACGAATGCCGCGAACACCACCGGCCAGACCGGCGGCTGGATTCTTCAAGTGGGCCAGGTAGGTTTTCTGGGCCAGAGTGCGCTCGGCGGTGGGCCGGTGACGGTTGGTAATGCGGTGAACAGCGCCCAGGTGGGTTTCAACATGATTGACACCGCAGCGGCTGGCACGGCACCGGTGGTGCTCACGAACAATTTCACGATTCAAACCCTCCGCTGGATCGCGGGCCAGAGCGGTTGCACGTTCAACGCGCAACCGGTTACAATTCTCGGCACTGTCTTTTTGAACAGCGGCGTGGCCGGGGGGCGCGACATCGCCGTTCAGAATTCGCTGACAATGGGCGGCGTGGTCAGCGGTGGCGGCAACTATGGCGTCATCATTGCCGCGCTGGGCGGCACGTTGAACCTGACAAATTCCGGCAACACCTTTGGACCGTTCGTCACCTTGAACGTGGCGGGCACCATTGGTGCCAATTCGGACGGCGCGCTGGGCTTATTTAACAACCCCATCAGGTTCACCTCGGCCAACGGCACTTTCCGTGCGCTCTCGTCCTTTGTGATGGGTGCCTCTCGTCAAATGGTATTCACCGCGGCTGGTATCATTGACGCCTCCACCAATACTTTGGAAGTGGACGGTCCGATCACCGGTGCGGGTGCCATCACCAAGAACGGCACGGGCATTTTGAATCTTGCAGGGGCGAACACCTTTACCGGTGGCCTCACTGTGAACGCTGGCACGTTTGAGGTGAGCGGCAGCGGCTCATTGGCCACGGCGACGGCGCTGACGGTCCTCACCAATGTGACTTTGCTTTTTCAAGATTCTGCCTCGGTGCCCAATGTCGCCAGTTACACCGTCAACAACGGCGGAAAGTTTCTGTTGGTCGGTTCGCCCACGATCAAGAGCACGGCCCCCATCACCGTCAATGCGGGCGGCTTGGTTGACGTCAGCGGCTTGAGTAGCTTGCCCTTTACAATCAATTCGGGTCAAAGTCTCTCCGGCAGCGGCGTGGTCACGGGAGCAGTGTCTTGCGCGAGCGGCGCGTTGCTCGTTCCCGGCACCGCCGGCACGGCGGGCACGCTGACCTTTACGAATGGTTTGAGCTTGAGCGGCCAGACCATTCAATTCGACGTGACCACCAATACGGTTGAAGGCAGTGGAACCAATGATGAGCTCGTGGTGGGCGGCAATCTCACTCTTGCCGGGGGTGAAAAAATTCTGTTGAATTATGTTAATGGCGCGCTGTCGGCGGGCACTTACAAGCTCATCAAATTTGGCGGCACATTGACCGGCAGCTTTGCCTTGGTCACAACTTATCCGAATGTGACGATTGACAACGGCACGGGCACGCCGGGATATGTGACCCTGGTGGTGAGCGCGGCGTCCATCGCGAATAATCTTTTCTGGAAAGGCGACGGCTCCGGCAATGTCTGGGACGTAAATACGACCGCGAACTGGGTGACGAACTTTGCGAACCCCGCATTGAATTACACCGATCCGTCCAAGGTGACGTTTGATAACAACGGCTCTAACAACGTGGCGATCAATCTTTCGGCCACGGTTCTGCCCAACGCCGTGACGTTCAGCAACACCAAGCCCTATACGATTTCTGGTTCCGGGAAAATTAGCGGGCCGGTCGGGGTGACGATTGCTGGTGTCGCGACCAATACGTTCTTAACTGAAAATGACTATGCAGGTAACACCACCTTTGCAGTTGGTGCCACGCTTCAGTTGGGCAATGGCGGCGCAACGGGCACTGCGGGTTCCGGCACGGTCGCGCTGGGCAGCACTTCCGGCAAGCTCGTCGTTAATCGCAGCAGCGCAATTTCGTTTCCGATTTCGTCCACGGGTGGCACCCCGGCCGTGATTCAGAACGGTAGCGGCACGACCGTCTTGACTGGAACGGCGGATGACACCGGCATGAGCGCGACGGTGAACGCCGGTATTTTGCAACTGGCCAAGAGCAGTTCCGCCAGCGTGCATTCGGCGAGCAATGTCACCGTGAACGCAGGTGGCACTGTGCAACTCGGTGGCACGGGTGGCGACCAAATCACCAACTCGGCCACGCTCACCCTAGTCGGCGGCACGCTGGATATGGGCGGTTTGAATGAAACGGTTAACGTCCTGTCGGGCTACGGCAAAGTCATTAATGGCGGCACCCTTACCGCCACGACCTATGTGGGCTTGACCAACGCCGGCACATTGGGGGTGACCAACTCCGTCATCACCGTCACGACGGGCAGCGCTCAATGGCTGCGCGATCCAGGCTCCGTCATCTTTGAAGGTGGCACATTGAATTTGCCGTCAGTGTGCTTCGCCGGTAACGGCGCGGCGGGCAACCAAAACATTTTGTTTGATGGCGGGATCACGACCGCTGGCCTCGGGGAAACCATCTTCGGCGAAAACAACGAATCGTCGGTGGTAACATTTGGCCCGAATGCGAATGCGACCGTCTGGTATTGGAGTTATCGCGAGTCGTTTACGAACACGTTCTGGTATAACGGCGGCAGCCTGACTTTGGATCGGTTCAACTATCGCGGGGCAAACAATGGCGCGGCGCAGTCCATCCATTATTTCAATGGCACGACGTTGACGGCGAGGGCGACCATCAGCCCCGGATTTTTGAACGCCGGCGATGGCAGCCGGGTTAAATTTTACGTCTCCACCAACGGCCTAATCATCAATGACGCCGGCTTCAATCTGGGCATTGCCCCGATTCTTGCCCACGATCCCGCGCTCGGTGTGAATTTCGACGGCGGTCTGACTAAGTCCGGTGCGGGCGTGCTCAGTCTCACGGGGACCAACACTTTCAACGGTTCCGTCACCGTCAACGGCGGCACGTTGCAACTCAACAACGCCGGCGCGTATAACAACGTGACGTTCGCGGACAATACAACGTATCAAGTCAGCGTGGCCCAGGCTGGAGTCAGCCTCACCAACAGCAGCCTGACCCTCGGCACGACCGGTGGCGGCACGCAGAATCTCATCTTCGCGCTCGGCACGCTGGGCATTCCCACGCAGCCGGTCGTGCGGGTCAACAACATCCTCACGAACCGCGGCCCGGTGGTGATCACCATCACTGCGCCGTTCCTTTCGCCGGGCATCGCGCCGCTCATCAAGTATGGCAGCATGGATGCCGCGAACTTCGCGAGCACCTGGAGCGTCGCCACCTTTCCGTATGTGACCCTGACGCTCACCAACGACACGGTCAACAAAGTCATCAGCGTGATTGTTGATCCGGGCGTCACGCCGAAGTGGAAGGGCAATGTCAGTTCCGCCTGGGACACGACGACGTTGAACTGGACCTCCAACGCTATTCCGGCAATGTATGTAGAAACCACGCCGCCTGGCCAGCCAGTCACCTTTGATGACACCGCAGTGAACTTCAATGTGGACATTAGCACTGCCACGGTGAATCCGCTTTTCGTGAATGTGACGAACAGCACGGCTTACACGTTCAGCGGCACACTCGGCATCGCCGGCATTGGTGCGCTGATCAAGAATGGCTCCGGCTCGCTGACGTTGAGCAACGCCAGTAGCGCGAATACTTACTCGGGCATCACCACGGTCAGCGGTGGTAGCATCATCGCCGCGCAACCGAATGTTTTGAGTCCTAATTCCACCATGACGCTGAACAATAGCACGCTCAACATCGGCACAAACAACCAGACCATCGGCGCGGTCACCTTGAACAACACGGCGCTGATCGGGAACGGCAAGCTCAACAACGGTTCGCTCACGCTCAACAACGGCGCAACCAGTTCCACGTTGCCGCCGATCTCGGGAACACTGAACCTGACCAAAAATGGAACGGGCACGCTCGACATGACGAACGCCAACACTTGGGGCGGAGCGCTCCAGATCAATGCGGGCACGGTTCGGGTAAACGATGTTGGCTCGCTCGGCAGTGGCGGGTTTTTAACCGCGACGCTGACGACCGTTGCGACTAACGCGGCGCTGGTTTTTGACGGCGCTAACGGGACGTCTCCGGAATACATCCATGTCCAAGGCACGGGGCCGACCGGTGCTGGCGCCTTGGTAGTCACTAACGGCAATGTCACGCTGAACGGCGGCGGCGTTATCACTTTGGATGACAATACCACCATCAACGTTGGTGCCAATGCCAGCCTCACCAATGTGACTCCGTTCAACGGCTTCCCGCTCACCAAAATTGGCGGCGGATTGTTTTATCTGAACACCGCGTCGCAAACCATCATCGCCAATGCGGGAACGACCATTGTGACGGCAAGTTCCGGAAGTGCCACGGTCAACAGCGGAGCCACTTTCGGTGGCGCAGGGACCGTGCCCGTTGTGAATGTTAAATCCGGCGGCATCCTCGCTCCGGGCAACCTGGGCATCGGCACCATGACCGTGAGCGACAGCCTCACCAACGCCGGCAACATCCAAATGGAAATCAGCTACAACGGTTCAGCCACCAATGCCGACCGCGTGAACGTGACGACCAATCTTGTCTTTGGCGGCACGTTGACGGTGACCAACGTTGGGCCGAATCCGCTCGCGGCGGGACACAGCTTCAAACTGTTCAATGCGCCGAGCTACGCCAATGGTTCTTTCAGCAGCGTTACCTTGCCGACGCTCGCTTCCGGTTTAGGCTGGACGAACCGGCTCGCGATTGACGGCACCATCGCAGTGATCGCCACCGTCTCCACCGCGCCGTTCCCCATCGGCAGCGTAGTCAATGGCAGCAACCTCGAACTCACCTGGCCGGCGGATCACACCGGTTGGCGTTTGCAGGTGCAAACGAATTCCTTGAGCACCGGCCTCAACACGAACTGGACGGACGTGGCCGGTGCCACGCTCGTCAACAGCGTGACTAACACGATTAATGCCGCCAACGGCTCGGTATTTTACCGGATGGTCTATCCGTGATCATTACGGTTTGTGCGGGGGGTCCCGCGCCGGTTTGGGTTCCGGCGCGGGACTTTTATGAAGGATAGAAATTACCCGCAAACGCGGGATAGAACAGATTTCATAAATGTGCGATAAAGAATTTAAGTTTCCACGACAACACCATGAGACAATTTCAAAATATAAAACCGGTAGCCCGGTTTGCCTTCACCTTGATTGAACTGCTGGTAGTCATTGCCATCATCGCCATTCTCGCGGCGATGCTGCTGCCGGCCTTGAGCAAGGCCAAGGACAAATCCAAGGGCATCGCCTGCGTCAACAACTGCCGGCAAGTCGGCCTCGCCGTGATGATGTATGCCGACGACAATAAAGACGGCATCGTCCCGCTTTACACGGTTCCCACCGCGGCGTTGCCAATCACTCCGCAATGGATCGTGCAAAATCAGATGGGGTATTTTTGGCAGGATCGGCTGCGCATTGGCGGTTACATGAAAACCTTCAGCGCGTTCGATTGCCCGTCGCTCCAGAATCTTGCAATCAAGCCCATCGGCGGCGGTTCGGCCACCAATCATGCGCTTGGCATCGGTATTTGCTACCTCGAAATCGGCATCATCTCGCACGATGCTGCTCCGCGGGCTCCGCGTAAGATGTCGCAAGTGTCCCGACCAGTGGATTGTGTTGGTTTTGCGGATGCAGGTTCGGTGACGTCTGGTAGCTTGGTCGATACCACAGGTGACCTCTGGATTCCCGATGCCGCGTTTGATTCCGTGTTGAACGCGTATTATGGCGGCGGCGCGACCTATTTTCGCACGCCGCTCGATGGCAATTGGTCTACAGGCGACGCGCGGGCGCTGCCGCGCCATGCCAAGCGGGCCAATTATTTGTTCATGGACGGCCACGCGCAGACCGTTCGCAACAGCCTCGGCGGCTGGAATGTGCCGCGCACCGATTCCCGCGCACTCTGGGCCATAGATCACAACACCACAACTTCGCCCCCATGAAATTATTTCTCCAATTTTTACTGTTGGTCGCGCTCGCTTGCGTTTCGTGCCAGAAGAAAGGTGCCGCATCGGGCACGCCTGCTTCACTGGCCGACCTGAATCGCATCGTAGCCACCATGGTGACGCACAGCGGCGGAAAACTGCCGAGCACCAACGACGTGGCAAAATTTCTTGAAGTCGCCTACCAATCATTTCCCCAGCCGCCGCCCGGGAAGAAACTGTTTTTGAATCCGGCCACGCAGCGTTTTGAATTCGCCGAACCCTAATCGCTCCTGCGATCATTTTTACTCGGCCCCGGCTCCAGTTCCGCGTTTGTGTGATGGCAAGCCAGCTTCCCTTGTGCCAACTTAATTCCTATGCTCGTCCGTCCGAAAATGTTTATTGTCCCTGCGACGCGCCTTTTTTTAGCCGGCGCGCTTTTTTTAGCCCGCCCTGGTTTGGCCGGCAATCCGTTGTGGAATGGCGCTGGGAGCGTTACGAATAATTATTTTAGCAACACCAATAACTGGTTTGTTGGTAATGCGCCGCCCGGAAACAGCATCAACAATTTGCCAGTTGGTTTCGGCCCGCTCGCCGGTGGGGCAACAAATACAGCTAGTTGCGATGCCAGCGGCAATTCACAAACGTGGACGTTCAACGTCGGCACCGCGCCCATGATCGTCACGCTGAATAACCAGCAACTTGGCGCGGCGACGGGGCCGGATGTTTTCGTCAACAACAGCACCAATCTGCAAACGGTCAACGGCGTGTTCCGGGTGTTCGATATCGGCGGCACGACGACCAGCCGCCGTTTCAACGCCGCTGCCGGTCCGCTGGCAATTATCGCTTCACAAATCCAGATTCGCGGCGATTCCGCGCCGTCCGTTTGGGCGCTGGAATTCGGTGGCGCGTCCGGCGGCACATTTAATTCCGCTTTCAACAACGTGAATTTCACCGGCACGCTGAATTATTTCAAGAGCGGCATCGGCACCTGGGAAATTATTTCCGCGCTGCCTAACCTCACTGCCAATGCCTCGGCGCTGACGGTGCTCGGCGGCACGCTGACGCTGGATGCCGCCAACACTTTTAGCGGCGCGACAGCCGTGGGCAGCGGCGCGGTTTTGAATCTCACGACCCTTTCCGCCGGTGCGGGCGCTTTTACGATCAGCAATTCCGCCACACTCGGCGTCCTTCTTGCTGACAGCAGCAGTTCGCTGACAAATTCCAGCCTGAATCTGGGAACGACCGGCACGGATAACACGGCGGTTAATTTTGATTTCGGCAACGTTGCGAGTCCGGCGTTGCCGCCGCTGACGGTGACGGGCGCATTGACCGTCAACGGCACTGGCACCGTAAATATCACCAACGGACTGCTCGCCGTCGGCCAGTTTCCGCTCATCAAATACGGCAGCTTGAGCGGTGGCCTGGTGCTGGGCACGTTGCCGGCGGGCGTGAACGCGCTCTTGTCAAACAACGTGGCGCGGAGTTCGCTTGATCTGGTGATTTACTCCAGCCTGGATGCCGCTGACGTGATTTCTTGGAACGGAAATGTCAGCGCGGTCTGGGATACCAACGCCACGGCAAATTGGAAAAACGGTCTTTTTACCGGACTGTTTTACACGGACACGAATGAAGTGGTGCTGGACGATTCCGCCGCTGGAAATTTTGCGATCACGCTCAACAGCACGGTGAAACCCGGCAGCCTGACGGTATCCGCCACCAATAATTATTCCATCAGCGGCAGCGGTGCCATCGCCGGCAGCACGATTTTGGCGAAGTCTGGCAGCGGCGTGCTGACGTTGAACAATGCCAATTCTTTTGTCGGCCAAACCACAGTCAATGCGGGCGCGTTGGTCTTAAACAATTTGAATTCGATCGCCGCCGGCGGTTCTTTGAACATCGCCAGCGGCGCGGTGGCGCAGCCCAAGCTCGCCGGCACTTATGCGGCGATGCCGATCATCATCAACGGCGCGAGCGCGGCCAACGGTTCATTCGGCGGCGCGCTGGATTTTCACAGCGGCGGCACGACGACCGTGACGTGGCCCGGACCGATCAATTTGAACGCGGCGAACGCGACGCTCGGCGGATACGGCGTGACTTACAGCGTGACTCTGTCCGGCCAGTTGACCGGCAGCGGCGGACTGACTTTCCGGCCGGAAGGCGGCAGTGCGGCGAGCCACACGGCGACGTTGGTTATTTCTAATCCGACGAATAATTATTCCGGCAGCACGACGATGCAGGTCGGCACGGCGGAGTTGAGTTCGACGTTGAAACTGGGTGTGAACAACGGTCTGCCAGCTGGCACGCCGCTCAACTTGAATCGCGTTGGTAGTTCCGGCGTGGTCTATTTTGATCTCGCCGGCTACACGCAAACGGTCGCGGCGCTCACGGCGAATTTCACTTCCAACGCCGTCATCAACAGCAGCGGCACTGTCGGTGCGTTGATCATCAGCAATACAACCGCCAGCGCGTTCACCGGCGATCTGGGCGTCGCCGGCAAGGCGAATTTTTCATTCACCAAACTTGGTGCCGGTTCGCTGGCCATCGGCGGGCCAAATGTTTTTACCGGCAGCACCATCATCGGCGGGGGCACGCTGGTTGTGACCAATCTCATCACCGCGACGAGCGGATTGATTTTGAGCAACAACGCCGCCCTGCAGCTCGCGGTCGGCGGCGTGTCGGGCGCAACGAACATTTGGGTCAACGGCAACGTCACGCTCGCTGGCCAGCTCAACCTCACCGACGCCGGCATCGTCAGCAACACCCCCTATCCGGTGATTTATTATTCCGGCACGCTCAACACCAACGGCCTGACGATCGCGCCGTTCCCGCCTTGGGCGTTCACGGTTGACACCAGCGTGTCGCATCTCGTGCGGCTCGTGCCGACCCAGCAATTTCCGCTGGTGCAGTTCGCGAACGTAAATTTTTCCGTGACCACGCTCACGACCAATCTCGGTGGGGTTTTGCGCGGCGTGCCGCTGGGACCAATTTGGTATGAAGTCCGTGACCAGACGAACCGGCTGTGGGATTTTGGCGCGGCGCCGGCGAATTCGCCGTGGAGCATTACCGTGAGGCATCTGCGTGCCGGCACGAACACGGTGACAATGTTTGCGCAAAACGGCGCGGGCGTGATTCAAAGCAACAGCGTGCAACTCACGTTAACGCTCGGCCCCAACACCGGTGTGCGGCCGCGGCCGATTCCGGCCGAGATTTGGTGGGGCGGCATTTCCGACAACACCGGTTTGACAAATTATTCGCAGTGGCCGTTCGTGCAAAAATTTCAGGACGGATATTTTTTCCATTCGGCTTACTGGGGCGGCAGCACAGCGTGGCTCCAGCAATCGCTCGCGCAAAATCTTTTGCCGTTCAATGCCAAGTATTGGCCGGAACTTGGCGGTTTCATCACCAATCCCTCGACCAATTCCGCCGCGTCACAACTCAGCACCTGGGGTAACTGGGCCGCCAACTGCGAGGCCAACGGCATTATCTGGTCGGAGTTCACCCACGATTACCACATGGAAAATATGCAGCAACTTTGCCAAGTGAATCCAACGTGGCCGACCAACGACGACATCGCGTGGTGGACCGGCGACCTTTCCATTGCCGACGGAACCTATCCCTACACCAACGGCACCTGGAGCGACATTTTCAAAGGCTACTACGCGCGTTTTCCCCATGTGAAAGTCGGCCAGACCAGCCAGCCGGAGTGGTGGCCGTGGGGAAATTTTCCCGCCGGAGTGGCCAACTCATCGCTCGCGTTCACCATCACCAACAGCTCCGGCCAGAACATAAATTTTTCGCTCAACGCCTCGAATATATTTGCTTCCTTCGTCAACATGGCCAGTGCCATTGGGTATCCGTATTTTTCGCTGCAAAGCGATGCGCCGTGGGATTATTTCGGCGGCGGCGGCGTGGGCACGGCGGCATCCGAGGCCACCATGCGCCAAATGATTCGCGCCTATGAAATATATTTTCAGTCACGCGGCGGGCGTCACTCGCTCATCTGCAACGTCAGCAACGCCGGCACCAACAACCAAGGCTCGGTCACGGCGGCGAATAATTATTACGAGGCGAGCAGCTTGAGTTCAATGTATCGGCACCAGCAGGAAGGCGGTCGCGCGAATCGCTATTTGTATGAAAGCTGGTATTGGGGCATTCCGTATGCCGTGGTGCCGGAAACGCAGCCGGGCAGTTACACCCATCTGGCGTTGAGCGCGATCAAATATCTCAAGGGCATCATGGACACCAACGGGACGCTGGAAAATCTCACACTCACGCTGCTTTCCACTAACGGCGGGACCAATACCATCACCCTGACCAATCGCGGCGACGTGATGTGCCTGCCGGCCATCGCGGCTTTCGAGACCGGGTCGGGCGCGGGGACGGTGACGTATTACGACGCGCTTGGCAGCAACATCACGAGCGCAATTCTTTCGCCCGAAGGCTGGGTTTATACCAATCAGCTCCCGGCTGGACAAAGCACGGCCATTCGCGTCGTGCCGTCCGTGCTGCCGCTGAATCGCGCCGTGACGCTCGAAGCCTTTTGGAATCCGCAAGACCCGACCGGTGTGGTGCGTGACCGGCTCGTGTTGACGCCGCCCAAAACGCCGCCCAGTTTGAACGCGATCAGCAATCGCACCCTGATCGCTGGCCAGACGCTCACTGTGACGAACACGGCAACGGATACCAACGTGCCGGCGCAAACGCTGGCGTTCAATCTCCTCACGTCTCCGGCGGGAATGCTTTTGAACCCGACGAATGGTTTGCTGACCTGGCGTCCGACCGTCAGCCAGTCACCGACCACGAATCCAGTTGCCGTCGTCGTCGCGGATAACGGCGTGCCGCAGTTGAGCGCGACGCAGGCGTTCACGGTGTTCGTGCTGCGCCCCGCAACGCCCGCGTTGACGCTGCCCGCGCTGACGAACGGAGTCTTTAACTTGCGCGTCACCGGCGACAGCGGGCCGGATTATATTTTGCTGGGAACTACTAATCTGAACCCGCCGGTGACTTGGCAGCCATTGATAACAAATGTTTCCGCCGTGCCACCCTTCACCTTTACTGATCCAGCGACCAACGCGAGCAGTAAGTTCTATCGCGTCCAGATTGCGCCATGAGGCGGGAGGTAATCCCGCGTTCGCGTGATGACCAGACGCTCGTTTGTGGGCTAGACTTAACAACCATCTGAAAGTTTGATTTGCTAAAATATTTGATGAGCCTGCCTAAAATATATTTGGCGCGAGTCGGTTTCACCAGCGTTGCTCTGGGGCTATTCGTCTGGTTGGGCAACTCGTCCGGCGCGGCGACCTTTACGTGGACGCAGATTTCCGGCGGCAATGCTTCCGGTAGTTGGGCGAATCAAGCTAACTGGACCGGAGCCACATTGCCCACGACTACGAATGACGCCGTGGATTTCAGCACGCTTGATCTCACGGCAGATTCTATCCTCACGCTCAACGGCAATCAAAATATCGGCTCACTGTCTTTTGGTGACGCCAACACCGCCACGGCGGGAAGCTGGTTGATCAATGCCGGTTCGCCCGCAAGTTCTGCGCTGACACTTGGCGGCGCGGCCAACATCAACGTGAATAGTTTAGCGGGCGGTAAAGCGGCGGTCATCAACGTGCCGATCGCTGGCACCAACGGTTTGACCAAATCCGGCACGGGTTTTCTGCAACTGAATGCGACGAACACTTATTCCGGCGACACAATTTTGTCCGGTTCAGATTGTCGGTTTTCGATTGGGAATAGTAAGGCGCTTGGCACGGGCACAGCGATCATTGGCGCGACAGCGGGCGCGGGACAGGTCTGGTTCAATGCCGCCGGCGCGCAGACTTTGACCAATGCCTTCGAGGTTCGCTCAATCCGTTGGATCATTGACACCACGACGATTAACGGCGTCGCGGCGGGAGATTTGACGGTGAACGGCAATGTGCTTTTGAACAATGGTTCTAGCGGTGTGCGCGATATTTATCCGAATGGGAAAAACCTGACCATCAACGGCAATGTCACGGTCGCATCATCCGTTAATCCGTTGAATAAAAACGGTGGCTCCACCCTCACGCTCAACGGCAGCAACTTTGTGCAGGCGGCTTCGACGGTCAGTGCTGGCACGCTGGTCGTCAACGGCCCGATGAATGGCAATGCAACGTTCATGGTCAACAACGGCACGACGTTGCGGGGCACGGGCGTTTTCTCCGGCCCGATTTCCATCGCCAGCGGCGGTGCGGTGCGGCCGAACGCCGACGGCTCCGGCATGCTCACTTGCGGCGGCTTCACGATGGTCAGCGGTGCGACGCTCACGCTCGGATTCGCTGCGCCCGGTGCGAGCACGAACGGTCGCGTCGTGGTCAACGGCAACCTTACGCTCGCCGGCACAATCAACATCGTTGACATCGGCGGCTACACGAATGGCAGCTACACGGCGTTGACCTATACTGGCTCGCTCGTGAACAACGGCGTCAGCATCGTCGGCGCGCCCGCCGGGCAAAGCGTGGTGGTGGACACGACCACGCCGGGCAGCGTGTTGCTGCGCACGCTCAACGGCTCGTTGTATCCCGCCGCCGCGGACAGCATCCCGATGAGCCTCGCGAGTTCGCTCGCGTTATCGTGGATTGAAATGGTCGGCGGGACCAACTACGACGTGTTCCTCGGCACGGTTTCCAATTCCGTTTTCAACGCCACGTCCAACACGGCGGGAATCTATTTAGGCCGCACGAACGCGCTCACGTTGAGCGTCACGAATCTTCAACCGAACACGACGTATTTCTGGCGCGTGGATGGCGTGGCCGCGAACGGCTCGATCACCAAGGGCGCGGTGTATTCGTTCACAACTGGCGCGGCGATGGTGGATTTGATGCAGGACACTTGGGTGGCGACGGATGCGTTGAACCGCACGTTGCCGGGCTTTGCCGAATGCGGCGCACCGCGTGGAGACCGGCCGATTGGAATTTTTTATTTTCTCTGGCACGGAACGAACGCGCTCGGCACGGACGGCCCGCGTGACAACACCAAAGTCATCAACGCCCTCGGCGGTTACACGGATAAAAATAATCCGTGGGCGGACAATCCCGGTTGGATGAGCGGCAGCAGCGGGCGTTCGTGGTATTGGGGCGAGCCGGAATACAGTTACTACGCGAACGATGATGAGTGGGTCATTCGTCGTCACATCATGCTGCTCGAAGCGGCCGGCGTGGACGTGTTGGGCTTCGACACCACCAATGGTAATCCGGCATCGCAGGCACCGCGTTACCTAAAAATTTACGCCGTCATCCGCAAAATGCAGATGGAGGGAATTCCCGTGCGGCTGAAATTTTTTCATTACACGCACGGCGGCACGGGCGGCAGTCCCGCAACGATGACGTGGCTCTACGACAATGTTTACAAGCCCGGCCTCTACCGCGACCTTTGGTTTTACTGGCAGGGCAAACCGCTCATCATCGGTTATCCCGACGGTTTGTCAGGCGACGGCAGCACGCCGGTTTCGGCGGAGGTTCGGAATTTTTTCACGATGAAAACCGGCTGGGCTTACGTCAGCACCACGCTCTCGAACGAGTGGCAGTGGATTGATACGCCGACGCGGCAGAATTTCGGTTACAGCGGACGCACCGACATTGCCGAGCAACTGCCCGTAACCTGCGGCGGCTGGGCGAATGGCAATCTTGGACGCAGTTACCAGAACGGAGTCCAGCCGGGCTTCGATAATTATCATCTCACCACGAACCGCACGGAAAATCTCGGCCTGCAATTCAGCGAGCAGACGTTTCAAGGTTTGAAAGTGGATCCGCAATTCCTCTGGATCACTGGCTGGAATGAGTGGTGGGCCGGCGCGTGGGATGCGTCGTCGTCGTGCTTCACGCACCTGCTCACGATGTGCGTGAGTCCGCCGAACCGTTACTTCGTGGACAACTACAACGCCGAATACAGCCGCGACATCGAGCCGATGAAGGGCGGATTCACGGATAATTATTATTTTCAGATGGTCGGCCAGAACCGCCAGCGCAAGGGTGTCCGTCCCGTGCCGATGGCGAGCGTGCCGAAGTCTATCAACGTCGCCGGTGATTTTTCTGACTGGAGCGACGTCGGGCCGAGCTTCTGGGACTACGTCGGCGAAGTCATCCCGCGCAACTGGCCCACGACTTTCGGCAATCTGCCAAATAACACCGACAACACCGGGCGAAATGATTTTCGTCTGCTGAAAGTCGCGCGCGATGCGACCACGATTTATTTTTACGCGCAATGCAGCAACAACATTTCCAGCTACACCGATACGAACTGGATGACGCTGTTCCTCAATGTTGACCGCAGCCGCAGCACGGGTTGGGAAGGCTACGACTTCGCGGTGAACCTTGGCGCACGCACCGCGAGCACCACGACGTTGAGCCAGAACAACGGCACGAATTGGAACTGGACGACAGTGCGCAGCGACATCGCCTACAAGGTTTCCGGCAATCAACTGATGCTCGCCATTCCGCGCACGGCGCTCGGCCTCACGAACGAGCCGTTCAGTTTTGATTTTCACTGGTCGGATAATTTTCAGACGAACGACATCGCCGGATTTTTTCTCTACGGCGACACCGCGCCGGAGCGCCGCTTCAACTACCGCTACCAAACCGCCGCCACGGTCACGAACGTGCTGCGCGCGGATAATTTTGATTCCGGCAAACAAAGTTTCTGGGACGAGTCCTGGACGAACGGCAGCAAGTGGAGCGTGACGAGCGCCGGTAGTTACAGCGGCTCGTGCGCGGTCGCCAGCACCGCCAACGGCACGAGCCAGCAGATGCTCGTCACGCGCGTGGACACGAGCGCGTTGGAAAGTTTCCGCGTGAGCTTTCGCTTCAAATTGCAGAACGTTGGCGACGTTCAGAATTTGAATCTCGAATACAACAACGGCACGAACTGGATCACGCTGCGCGACGTCGGGCGCGACCAGTATTATCCGAGCGGCCAGGCGTGGAGTTACGACGAGCGCACGAATGTTTGGATGCTCTGCGTGGATGCGCGCAGCCGCAGCGGCACGAACGCACAGTTTTTTTCGACCAACTTTGCCGTGCGCATCAACGCCAGCGGCCTGAGCAGCGCGAGCCAAATTGCTTACGTGGACGATTTTCAAATCACGGGTGTGAGCTTGCCGCTGACCAACACCCCGCCGCAGTTGACGCCGGTTTCAAATCGAACCCTCATCGCCGGGCAGACGTTGACCATCACTAATGTCGCGACCGACACCGATGCGCCGCCGCAGGCGTTGGTTTACAGCTTGCCCGTCACGCCAACCAACGCCGCCATCAACTTCACCAACGGATTGCTAACCTGGCGGCCGTTGGTCAGCCAATCGCCGAGCACGAATTTATTTTCCGTGGTGGCGACGGACAATGGCCTCCCGCCGATGAGCGCCACGCAGAATTTTTCCGTGACGTTATTACGCCCGGCCAATCCAAACTTCAGCACAAGTTTTATGGCGATCAGCAACGGGATTGTAAGTTTCCTCGTTACCGGAAACAGCGGGCCAGATTACATTTTTCAGGCGACCACCAATTTGACAACGCCGGTCAATTGGCAGGCCTTGCAAACCAACTTTTCCGCCAGCCCGCCGTTCATCTGGCAAGACCCGGTCACCAATGCGCCGGCCAAATTTTATCGCATCCAGCTTGGCCCGTGATTGCAGCGGCTGGTTTGGCGCATCACGCGTTTGCGTGATTTATTTCAGTGCAAAGTTCTAGCAAACTGCGCGCATAAATTACTGCTATGAGAAACTCCTTTCTGTTTGCGATTTTGCTGGTTTGGTCCGCGCGCAGTTGCTTTGCCGGACAATTGGAAAAAGATTTCATCAACCCGCC
>JANYCI010000310.1 GCA_025360325.1 Limisphaerales bacterium
GATATGAGCAAAAAAGGCACCACCACCAAGATAGTGCTTATGGATTGGCCAGCCTCACCAGACCGCGCTTTGAACGCAGCGAGTGCTTGGCACGGAGCAAATGGCAAAGGTCGCTTCAATATTCTATTTGGAGATGGTCACGTGGAGAATTTCCTTTTTACCGCCCAAGAACGCGTTTTGACCGCTTCAAACCCACAAGGTCAAACCGCTTTTACTGATCCCGGCGATTTGACCAAGCGACGCTATTGGTAAAGTCTAATTGGCAGCTTTTTCAATTTCTGGACGCATAAGCTCTTAGATATGAATTCACTCGCAAACTACGTCTTCGGTTTTGTGAGCCAGAAAATGTGATTAGTTCCGAGTTGCATTCGGTTTGGAAAAGACAGATGAATCTAGAAAACATAATCAGGTTGAAAAGTAACGAAGCATCACGCCCTCGGCCCGCTGGGATTTCGCTCGTCGAGGTCCGCACGGACGTTATCAATTTGCCCACCTACCTCCCGGCTGCACCGGATAAAAATCCGATGTTTTTGGAGAAGCGCGTCTATCAGGGTAGTAGTGGTAAGGTCTATCCTTTGCCGTTCACGGATCGCATCGCGGAAAAACCGGTGGACCGCAAATGGCAGGCGATCTGGATCGAGAACGAATTTCTCCGCGTGCTCGTTTTGCCGGAACTCGGCGGTCGCATCCACGCGATTCTCGACAAGACTAACGGCTACGATCTCATCTACAACCAGCACGTGATCAAACCTGCGCTCGTCGGTTTGGCTGGACCGTGGATTTCCGGCGGCATTGAATTCAACTGGCCGCAGCATCATCGGCCCGCGACGTTTCTGCCGGTCAATCATGAGATCGAAAAATATGCCGACGGTTCGGTGGCTGTTTGGTGCAGCGACCACGATCCGATGGCGCGCATGAAAGGCATGCACGGCGTCTGCCTGCATCCGGGCAAGGCTTATGTCGAACTCAAAGTGCGCGCCTACAATCGCACACCGCTGCCCCAGACTTTTCTCTGGTGGGCGAACGTCGCGACGCGCGTGCATGAAGCGTATCAAAGTTTTTTTCCGCCGGATGTGTATTACGTCGCCGATCACGCGCGGCGTTCGATGAGCGAATATCCGCTCGCGCAAGGCCACTACTACGGCGTGAACTACGGTGAGCGCGGCCGCACTGGCGTTCCGGAAAGCGAAGCGCCAGGACAATTTGTTCCGCCGCACTGTGCTGCCACGCACGCTGCGCCGCATTTATCAGCAAACGGGAATGGGAATGGCGCGCCAAAAGTTCAATATCATGCCAACGACTTGTCGTTCTACGCCAACATCCCGGTGCCCACCTCCTACATGTGTATGGGTAGTCAGGAGGATTTCTTCGGCGGTTACGATTACAAGGCGCAGGCTGGCATCGTCCACGTCGCCAACCACCACATTTCGCCCGGCAAGAAACAATGGACTTGGGGCAATCACGAGTTCGGCTACGCGTGGGATCGCAATCTCACCGAGCGTGATGCGAACGAAGAGTTCAGTCCATACATCGAAATCATGGCCGGCGTTTACACCGACAATCAGCCGGACTTCAGCTTTCTTCAGCCCGGCGAAACGAAGTCGTGGAGTCAGTATTGGTATCCGATTCAGCGCATCGGTCCAGCGCAACACGCGAATCTGAACGCCGCCGTCAGCCTGAAAACTTCAGGCCGGAAATTGCGCCTCGGCATTTCCGTCACGCAAAACTTTTCCGACGCGGGAATTCTTCTCAGCGTGAAAGGCCAGATCGTTTTCCGCGCCACACGCGACCTCGCGCCCGGCCAGCCGTTCATCATAATACTCGAACTGCCCGCAAATATATCCGAAACTGATCTGCACTTGAGCATCGTGGATCGCACCGAACAGGAAATCATTTCCTATCAACCCAAGGCGCACGCCAAGGGTGAAGTTCCGCCGCCGGCCACCGAGCCGCCCGCGCCCCGCGACATCGCGAGTGCCGACGAGCTTTTCGTCACCGGCCAGCATCTTGAGCAATATCGTCACGCGACCCGCTGCCCGACGCTTTATTGGCGCGAAGCGTTGCGGCGTGATCCGTTGGACGCCCGCTGCAACAACGCGCTCGGCTTATGGCATTACCGGCGCGGTGAATTTGTCATCGCCGAAAAACATTTTCGTCAGGCCATCGCGCGGCTTACGCGTCGCAACGCCAATCCTTCCGACGGCGAAGCTCATTACAACCTTGGCCTTTGCCTGCGTCAGCTCGGCCGCGACGACGATGCCTACGCCGCGTTTTACAAGGCGACGTGGAATCAAGCCTGGGCCGCCGCCGGCTATCACGCGCTCGCGGAGATTGATTGCGCCCGGCACAACTGGGCGACCGCCGTGGAACACTTGAATCGCTCGCTGCGTTTCGACACGGACAATCTCCGCGCCCGCAACCTGAAGGTCATCGCGCTCCACAAACTCAATCGCGCGACGGAAGCGGAGGCGTTGCTAAGCGAAACGCTGTCGCTCGATCCGCTCGACTGGTGGGCGCGACATTTACGCCACGATCCGCTGCGCTGCGATTTGCAGACGCATCTTGACCTTGCACATGATTGTGCACGGGCGGAATTGTATACGGAAGCCATCGAGGTTCTGCAAGCTGCCCAAGCGCAGAACAGCGAGTTGCCTGACCAAAGCTGGGGTGCAAGACCGTTGATCTACTATACGCTTGGCTGGCTGGAACAGAAACGCGGCGATGAGAAAGCAGCGCTGAAACATTTTAAGCAAGCCGCAGCGCATTCGCCCGATTATTGCTTTCCGTCTCGTTTGGAAGAGATCGCCATCTTGGAAGCGGCCCGGAGCGCGAACCCGAAGGATGCACGAGCCGCGTATTATCTTGGCAATCTCCTCTATGATCGTCGTCGTCATGACGAGGCCATCAAGCTATGGGAACAAAGCGCCTCGCTTGAACCGAAATTCTCCGTCGTCTGGCGCAATCTTGCCATTGGTAATTTCAACATCTGTCATCGGCCGGCCAAGGCGAAGGGAATGTATTCGCTTGCGTTCCTTGCCAATCCCGCCGACGCCCGTTTGCTATTCGAGCGCGACCAACTTTGGAAGCGTCTCGGTGAAAAACCGGCGAAGCGTTTGCGGGAATTGGAAAAGCATATCGCCCTCGTGCAACAACGCGACGATTTGAGCGTCGAGCTATGCGCGCTTTACAATCAAACCGGACAGCATGACAAAGCGCTGGTGCTGGTGAGCACCCGCAATTTCCAGCCTTGGGAAGGCGGTGAAGGCGGCCCGCTCGGTCAATGGGTGCGCTCGCATCTGGCACTGGGGCGTGCTGCCTTTTGTAGCAGCCGAGGTAACGAGGCGCTAACTACAAATCGGCAATCGGCAATCGGCAATCGGCAATTTGATCAGAGCCTCCTCACGTCGGCTGCTACGCATTTCAGAGCCGCATTGACCACGCCGAAAAATCTCGGCGAAGCCAAGCATCTGCTCGCGAATCAGAGCGATATCCATTACTGGCTCGGCTGCGCGCTGGCCGCGAACGGTGACGCCAAGCAAGCCCGGCAGCATTGGCTCGCTGCGGCGACGTTCAAAGGCGACTTTCAGGAAATGAGTGTTCGTGCTTTCAGCGAAATGACCTATTACTCCGCGCAGGCATGGGAAAAACTCGGACAACGTGCGAAGGCGAAGAAATTATTCCGCGACTTGCTGACCTATGCGGAGCAACTGCAGAAAACCGAGGCGAAGATTGATTACTTCGCTACCTCATTGCCGACAATGCTGCTGTTCGATGAGGACCTGCAAGCCCGGCAAGAAACCACAGCTTTGTTCCTAAAAGCACAGGCCCAACTTGGCCTCGGCAAAAGTGCGCAGGCGCAACGACTCCTTGCCACCGTGCTGCTTCGCGACCCGAATCACGCGCTTGCAAGTGATCTGCAAGCGCAGGCGTTGGCGCATACGTCTGCGCAGCGTCGTAAAGGCCAGAATATAGCCCAGTCGTAACGGTTGTTACCTCCCTTATGATGTTTCGCACTAAATCATTTCCCAAGAGTCTTAGGCATCTGTGTCGTTGGTGTTCTTTGCTGGCAGCGTTTTTGGCTCCCACCGTGATGGCGGCGACGTTGTTTGCGCCTGCCATTACGAATGATGTATCGCCTTCCTACACGACCCCGGATGCACTGCTGACCGTGACGGCTTACGCCAATTCCAATGCCACCATCACCGCGAATCTTGCGCAACAAGGCTCATGGTTCGGGGTTGCGGGTGGTGGCAACGCCGGCGCGCTGGACACCACCGAATCTGCGAAACTTCAATTCGCGCCGGCGGCGGCGCTTTACGGCATCGGGCACATCTGGACGCGCTCCAAAGTAATCATTTCGGGGTTTGCCGCTGACCCGGGTTTCACTGATTCCGGCGGCTATGCGACGGGTGTCAGTTACGCCAATGGCGTGCTGACTTACTACTACAACTGGGACGGTGGCAGCGAACACGTTTTCACCTTTTCGAACCCCGCTGCGTCGGCGGGTCGCACGCTGCGACTGAATGTCTTCGACACCACCAGCGGCTGGCAGGCTACCGTTACTCGGATCGAATATACGTCCACGCCATCACCCGCCGTGGTTGATTTGGCTGCTCCGGCGCAAACGATGGACAACTTTTCCGCCTCCGACAGTTGGTCGATGCAAATGGTCGGGTTGTGGTCGGACGCAAATAAAAATACGATTGCCGATCTTTTGTTCAGCACGAACAAGGGCATTGGCTTATCCGCGTGGCGATTCAATCTCGCAGCGGGGTTTGATACCACGATCTCCACCAACAGCCTAGGCTGGCAGCCGTGGCGAACGGAGCAAGGTTTCCTCGTTTCTTCGAACAACTACGATTGGACGCGACAACCCGGCCAACGCTGGTTTTTGTCAGCTGCGAAAGCCAGGGGCATTGATCAATACATCGCCATGATTTACAGCCCGCCGACCAATTTTACGCGCAATGGACGGGTTTACAGCACTGACACGACCTTCTCATCGAATCTCAAGCCGGGGTATGAGCCGGCCTTCGCGCAATTCATCGGCGATGTGCTGGCGCATTTCAAAACCAACTCGGTCGTCGCCGAACAGGTTTCTTTCAACTATGTGATGCCGATCAACGAGCCCCAGTATGATTGGGATCAACCCGCTCAAGAAGGTTGTCGCTATGGCAATTCCGATATCCTCACTCTGATCCCAGCGGTGTCCTCCAGCCTGGCCGCGCGTGGCCTGACAACGCAGATCATCGTGCCCGAGGCGGGAGACCTGACTGCGCTATATCAGCAGAACAGATTCAAATATGGCCAGAGTTACGGGAACTACCTCACGTCGCTCAACAGCATCACCAATTTGGTCTCGCGGAATTTGACGGCGCATTCCTACTTCACGGATAACGTCACGAATCAATTAGTTTTGATCCGCCAGACGTTGAATGCCCAGATGGCGGCCAACCCTTTCTGGCGCTACTGGCAAACCGAGTATTGCCCGTTGGGAACGGTTGGTCCGGTTCGCGACCTCACGATGACGACCGCGCTGAACGTTGCGCGCGTAATCTGGGCGGACGTGGCAGTGGCCAACGCGAGCGCCTGGCATTGGTGGCTTTCGCTTTCGCCCGCAGATTACAAGGATGGATTGCTCTACACGGACTACTTCAGCCCAGGTGATGCGGAATCACTTTATTGCTCGAAGAATTTCTGGGCCTACGGCCAATGGAGCCGGTTTATCCGCCCAGGCTGGAAGCGCGTGGCAATGAGCAGTTATGCGGACGTGTTCGGGCTAATGAGTGCGGCTTTTGTCGCGCCCGCGAGCAATTCGCTGGCGTTGGTGATTATCAATGCCTCGGGCACAAATAAGTTGCTCGCTCCTGACGCCACCAGTATCGGAGCGGGCAAAGGCATTGCCTACTGGTCACCTTGGATCACTTCCGCGCTGCCATCGGATAATCTTTCGCCGCTACCGCCGCTGGCCCCTGGCAGCGAATGCGTTGTGCCGGCGAATTCCGTTGTGACGCTTGTAGCCAACATCGTGGCGACGAACACCGCGCCCCCGCCCAGCATCGTTGGCTTGGTCAATCAGAATGCCACCAACGGCCAATTGGTCTTTGCCTCGGCCACGATCAGCAGCAGCAACGCGCCCGCCGCCTTGCTCACGGTCAGCGTAGCTTCCGATAATGCCGCGCTCCTGCCCGCCGGAAATATCACCCTGTCCAACGTCACCGCCACAGCGGCGATCACACATGAATTGTTCTCGGGTTTCTCCGGCAGCGGCTTGAGCAAACTGGCCGCTGCGCCTGCTTTCCCAATTGCCCCTGTCGGCGTGGCCCAGCGAACCTCATTTGAGTCGCCCTTGAACGCTGGAGGTAACTTTGGCTCGCGGATGCGTGGCTACATCGTTGCGCCGCAGACGGGCAATTACACGTTTTGGATTTCGAGCTGTGGCGAGAGCCAGCTTTATTTGAGCACAGACGCAAACCCCGTAAATCGCAGCGTTATTGCGTGGGTGACAAATTGCACGGGGGTGCGCGTATGGTCGACCGAGACAAATCAGCAATCCGCGCCCGTGGCGTTGGTCGCCGGCCAACGTTACTACATCGAAGCTGACCATGCCGCAGGCAGCAGCGGAGGTAATCTTGCGGTTGGCTGGCAGTTGCCTGACGCTTCGCTAGAACGACCTATTCCTAGCGCGCGCCTGATTTCGTGGACTGATCCTAGCACCAATTCCATGCAACGTCGTTTGGCAATGCAGTTAGTGACGAACCAGACGGGCAGCGCCAATGTTTCCGTCGTCGTGCGAGACACTTTGGGGCGTGCCGCCACCAACACCTTTTCGGTCACGGTCCGTCCGCCTGTAAACCCTAACCCCACAAATCTCGTGTGGCAGGTCAGTAGCAATAATCTACGGTTGAGCTGGCCGGTAGATCACATTGGCTGGCAATTGCAGAGCCAAACCAACTCGCTCAGCACCGGCCTCGGCACGAACTGGTCATCGGTGACTGGTTCGACCGCAAGCAACAGTTGGAACGTGCCGATGGATTTAAGAAACGGAGCGATCTTTTTTCGGCTGTTTTATGCACCTTGAAAATTTGACCATCACGCATTGACAGCCAAAAAAGATCTACATCGCCTTTCCATTTTGGCTGAAAATTCAGGCTTAGACTTTACCATGAAAAAATCCCTTCATCTGTTTACGTTGTTGTGTTTGGCAAATGTTGCCCTTCACGCCGCCGACCTTCAAACCAACAACCTGCCTGCTGTCGCTGACCCGTCCACCTATCTCTCCGAGGTCGTCACACAACTCACACGTGCATGGCCGACGAACCACACCGTCAACCTCGTCTGCCACGGCCACAGCGTGCCAGCGGGCTATGCGCGCACGCCGAAGGTGCACTCGCTCGATGCCTATCCTCATCTGTTGCGCGTGGGCTTGAGCGAACGCTTTCCGCAAGCCGTCATCAACGTCATCGTCACGGCCATCGGCGGCGAGCAGTCCGAGCAAGGTGCCGCTCGGTTTGAAGCCGATGTGTTGCCGCTGCGTCCCGACGTGGTGACAATTGATTACGCGCTTAACGACCGGAGCATTGGCTTGGACCGCGCAGAGAAGGCGTGGCGCAAGATGATTGAGGTGTGTCTTGCGAAGAAAATTCCCGTGATCCTGCTTACGCCGACGGCGGACATAACGGCGAAGCTCGATGATCCGAACGATCCGTTGAACCAGCACGCTGAACAAATCCGGCAGCTCGCGGCGGAATATCACGTCGGGCTGGTGGATAGCCTCGCGCAGTTTAAGCGCTACGTCAGCGACGGCGGTGATTTGAAAACAGTGATGGCGCAGAGCAATCACCCGAACCGCAAGGGCCACGAATTGGTTGCGCCGGAATTGCTGAAGTGGTTCCCGAAAAATTAATCCCATGAAAACCAGACGCATCTCCTTCCTCGCGGCATTTTGTGCCAGCACGACGTTCGCGTTCGCTGCTTCGCTTGACCTCGCTGGTCCGTGGCAGCTACAGCTTGACCCCAAAGACGAGGGCCTTGCCGCGCAGCAGTGGACGAAGCCGTTCGCTGACACGATTCCCCTTCCCGGCACGACGGCGCTTGCTGGTAAGGGCGAACCGCTTTCCATTCCGATCAATCTCGAACGCCCGGCGATGCAAAGTCTGCATCAACGCTTCCGCTATGTCGGGCCGGCGTGGTATCAACGCACGATCAAAATTCCGTCGGACTGGAAAAATCAGGATGTCATCCTGACGCTGGAGCGGGTGATTTGGGAAAGCCGCGTGTGGGTGAATGGTCACGAAGTCGGGACGCCGCAACTTAGCCTGTCCACGCCGCATCGCCACGAAGTTGCGCAATGGCTCAAACCCGGTGCAGAGAACACCATCACTATCCGCATTGATAATCGGGAGAAAGTTCCAATCGGCGTGCTGGGGCATTCCTACACGGATGAAACGCAAACCATTTGGAACGGCATCGTTGGCCGCATCGCGTTGGAAGCAAAACCAAAACTGCGCGTTGAACGGCTCAAGCTGCGGCCTGATCTGGAGCGTAACGGCGTCAACATCACCGCGATGCTTGTCAATAATTCTGGCGCAGCGCAGACCGAGCCGCTGTCGTTAATCTCCTCCGCCGGTGGCAACGCGCTCACCAAAAACATCGAGGTTCCGGTCGGCGAATCATCACAAACTTTCTTTATCCAACTCCCGGTGGACGCTGCGCGCTGGTCCGAGTTTAATCCCGTCACGCATACTGTCACGGCGAAACTGGGGCAAAGTGAATTGGTGTCGCAGGTCAGCGCCACTTTTGGTTTGCGCGAGTTCAAGGCGGCGGGCCGCGGTTTCACCATCAATGGACAGCGCACGTTTCTGCGCGGCACGGTGCAGTGCGCCGAGTTTCCCAAGACGGGGCATCCTGATCTAACCGGCGAGCAATGGGAGAAGATTTTCACTACGGCGAAAGCCTACGGTTTGAATCACATGCGGTTTCATTCTTGGTGTCCGCCTGAGGTGGCGTTTGCCGCTGCTGACCGGCACGGCTTTTATTTGCAAGTCGAGTTGCCGAACTGGACGTTCAAGATGGGCAAGAACCCGGCCGTCGATGAATGGTTGAAAGCCGAGGCCAAAAACATTTTCCGCGAATACGGCAACCATCCGTCGTTCGTGATGTTGAGCCTCGGCAACGAACTGGACGGTGATTTCGATTATCTCGACACGTGCATCGCTGAATACCGGCAGCTTGAACCGCATCTGCTTTTCACCAGCACCACGTTCGCATTCGCGCCTCGCGGCAAACAACCTGGGCCAAAGGATGACTATTTCATTTCTCAGGAAACGCAATGCGGCTGGGTGCGCGGCCAGGGTTTTCTGAATAATGCCAAGCCCAATACAACGAGCGATTACGCGGAAGGCGCGGCCTGTATTCCTGTGCCGCTCGTAACCCATGAGGTCGGGCAATATGTGGTATATCCCAATCTCGCCGAGTTGCCGAAATATGAATCCACACCGCTCCGCGCCACTGCGTGGGAAGCCATCAAGGCCGATCTGGAAAAGAAACATCGCCTTGATGAAGCGCCGACCTATACGCGGGACTCGGGAAAACTCGCCGCGCTGCTTTACAAGGAAGACCTTGAACGCGCGCTGCGCACGAAAGATCTTGCGGGCATCCAACTATTGCAGCTCCAGGATTTTCCCGGCCAAAGCACCGCGACCGTTGGCTTGCTTGATGCCTTCTGGGATAGCAAGGGGCTAATAACGCCGGCGGAATTTCGCCGCTTTTGCAGTCCCACCGTGCCGTTGCTGCGGATGCCGAATATGGTTTTCCAAAATAGTGAAGTGTTTGACGCAGCTGTGGAGCTGGCGCACTTCGGCGTTGCGCCGTTGACGAATGCCACGGTCGTCTGGCACTTGCGAGACGGGAAGAAGGTAGTGGGTGAAGGCAAGTGGAACGTGCCGCTCATTCCGTTAGGGAATGGCATCCCGCTCGGACGAATCATTCAGCCGCTGGCTGTAGTTCAGCGCCCCGCGAAGCTGGAGGTATCGGTAGAGATTCCAAACACCGCCATCCGCAACGATTGGGCCATCTGGGTTTATCCCGCGAAATCAGAAGAACCGGCCTCGGATGTCAGCATCTTCACTTCGGCGAATGACGAGTGCTTCGCGGCCTTGCGCGCTGGCAAGAATGTTCTCCTCCTGCCGGACAAGAAGAGCGCGAAAACGCCGTTCGACGGACGGTTCATTCCCGTGTTCTGGAGTCCGCTGCATTTTCCCAATCAGCCGGGCACGCTTGGGGCAATGATTGATGCTGCGCACCCGGTGTGGCGCGACTTTCCGACGGACAAACATACCGACTGGCAGTGGTGGGAGCTGACAAGCCGCTCCTTCGCGCTTGACCTGGATGCGCTTCCGCTCCGGCCCGCTATGCCATTCCGCTTCGTGGACAAATACAATCGCAACGCGCTGCCCGCCGCGATCTTTGAGGCGAAGGTTGGCGCCGGCCGGTTGCTGGTTTGCACTCTGGACATCACGCAGAATTTGGACACGCGTATCGCCGCGCGGCAATTGCGCCGGAGCATCCTTGCTTACATGGCAAGCGCGGCGTTCCGTCCGAAAACATCACTCAGCGAGGCCGACCTCCAAAGTTTGTTTGTTCAAGGCAATCTTGATGCCGCCCATTACAAGATCGAGGTCAGCAGTTCCCATGATGACTACCCCGCGCAACTTGCGGTGGACGGAAATCCGGCAACATTCTGGCATTCCGATTGGATGATGGGTGACGGGCTGCCGGCGACCTTTGCCATTGAACTTCCGGAAATCGCGTTGCTTCGCGGCTTCTATTACACGCCGCGCGCCGACATGAATCGCGGACGCATTGCGGAATACTCGATTGAAGTCAGCTTGGATGGAAAGAAGTGGCTGCCGTGGGGATCACCGGACAAATTCCCAGACACCGCTGAAAAGCAAACCGTCAAATTCGCGCAACCAGTGCGGGCAAAATTTTTCCGGCTCACGGCCAAGTCCGATCATGGCGAAGCGAATCAGGCCGCAATTGCGGAGATCGAACTGATTTCCGAGGAAGTCAGCCCGGACGTGCGCGATTTGGGAATTGTCCCGGGATTCAATGACGCGAAGTGACAGTTTAAACCATCATCAAGCAAACCCATTACTTTAAAACCTGAAATGCTTTTAACAGGTTTGGCAAAAGGCACGCTCGAAGGCCTGCAGAATAATTGACGAACCCGACCATACATAATCACGACCACATTTTTAGAACATGATCACCAATACAACCTCCACGCCTACCCATCTTAAAGCCGACTGTAACTACGGATACGTCTGGCTCATTTCTAGCGTCGCCGCGATGGGCGGCCTGTTGTTTGGCTGGGATTGGGTGGTGATTGGCGGGGCCAAACCATTTTTTCAGCGCTACTTCGATTTGACCACCGAGGCGCAAATCGGGTGGGCCAACAGTTGCGCGCTCATCGGCTGTCTGGTGGGATCCTTGGTGGCGGGCACGTTGAGCGACCGCTTCGGACGCAAGCGGCTGCTGATTCTAGCGGCGCTGATATTCGCTGTTACGTCCGTCGGCAACGCCCTGGCGCATAACTTCACCGTATTCATTGTCTGGCGGATGGTGGGCGGGGTGGCCATCGGTCTGGCGTCAAGTTTATCACCAATGTATATCGCGGAGGTCGCGCCAGCGCAGATGCGTGGAAAGCTGGTCTCTTTGAATCAGCTCACAATCGTCGTTGGCATTCTGCTGGCGCAGGTGATCAACTGGTATCTGGTGCGCAAGCTGCCGCCGGGAGCGACGGATGAATTCATCAAGAACTCCTGGTTCGGTCAACAAGGCTGGCGCTGGATGTTCGGTCTGACGGCGGCTCCGTCGTTGGTGTTCTTGCTCGGTATGTTTCTCGTGCCCGAAAGTCCGCGCTGGCTGGCCAAGTTCGGACGCACCGAACAAGCGCGGCGAATCTTGGGACGTATTGGGGGCGAGAGCTATGCCAACGCCGCCGTCGCTGAAATCCAATCCACGATATCCAGCGAGGAAACCCAGCGCGTGCGCTTCAAAGATTTGCTTGATCCCCGTATGCGCAAGGTGATGGTGCTGGGCGTGGTGCTGGCGGTTTTCCAGCAGTGGTGCGGCATCAACGTCATCTTCAATTATGCGGAGGAGATCTTCCGCGCTGCGGGGTATGACATTTCGAGCGTATTGAAAAACATCGCGTGGACCGGCTCGGTCAATCTCGTATTCACGTTCGTGGCATTGTTCACGGTGGACCGGTTGGGGCGGCGACCGCTAATGTTGTTTGGCGCGGGCGGTTTGGTGTTGATTTATCTCGCGATGGGACTTTGTTACGCAAATGGTGTGAAGGGATTGCCCGTGCTGTTGCTCGTGCTCGCGTCCATTGGTTGTTATGCGATGTCGCTTGCCCCGGTGACTTGGGTGGTGATCTCGGAAATTTTCCCCAACCGCATTCGCGGCGCGGCGATGTCCGTGGCAGTAACCGCGCTTTGGATAGCCTGTTTCCTCTTGACCTACACCTTCCCGATCCTAAATGCAAGACTTGGGTCAGCTGGCACGTTCTGGCTCTACGCGGCGATCTGTGGCGCGGGCTTGTTGTTCATCGGTTGGAAGCTGCCAGAGACCAAAGGCAAGACGTTGGAACAAATTGAAAAGGAACTGGTGGATTAGCCGATTGCGAGAGCTAAAATTCCTTTTACCGCATTCTCATAATCTCCATCTTGCAAACCAATTCGCGCCTGCTCGTTGAACGACAGGGTTTGAACCGGGAATTTGTTTTTTTAGAGTCCTAGCTCTTCATTCAAAAAACCAGATTTTGTATGACTCAGACATGAACCATCCGACCAAAGCGCGCATATTCTACTGCTCGGTTGAAACCGAAACGCCAAACGAACTACAACTGCGGATTGTCCAGTCATCGTGGTTTTGATTCGAACTGACCGATCAGTTGATTAGCTTCGCTCAACATAAAGGTTAGAGTTGCTTCGTAATCCGGTTCGTCTAGTGGAAGGGTGGTGCTGCTTGAAATCGTGGTTCGGTCTTTGATTTCTAAAACCAAAGGCTCGTTCCAATCTCCATTCGAGAACAACCACAGCACCACGCTTACCCACCAGGGCGATTTCAATAAAAGTTCACCGAAGGATTCTTTATGTCGGCTCATATCGTTTGACAAAAACGCAGTGTTGCCACATCGCAGCTCATGAGGCAACAAGGTTCGGAAACCGGAAGACATCCCTTCGCAGAGACTTCCCAGCTTGCCTCCGCTGTCGGCAACAGGGAAGACTCTGCTCGCCCCTCCGCGCTCACTTGTGAATTTATTCCGCACCGCTTTGCTTTCGCTTCATAAAATCCACGAGCGAGCCATGCAACCGGGGCGGTAATTTCCGCCCCAAACTCCGCCCACCAATTCCTTGATTTGCATTTACGTCCACAGAACCCAGACCAACTTTTTAATTTGAGGGGCGCAGTCGCGCTGGTTCCGTGCGCGTGAATCAGAGGCGTGATTATGTGTCGCCGGTCGGCGCGTCAATGTATTGCTCGCCTCAACCGGCTGCGCTCCACATTGCACCCGCCGCCCGGCTCCGGGGATTTGCCTCTAGGATTCTGCGCGCGGAGCATTTTCACGGTGAAGATATGACGGACAAAAGATTGCCATTCACTCGGCAAATTTATTCACCCTGCTGGGCTTGCATTTTGATTCGGCTATGCTAATGGTTTTCTTGAGACAGGACGAAAGTCTGGATTCTCCATCTTCGCTAGAGTCGGCGCAAGCTGACTCGATAATGCCCTTAATCCCATAATGGGTCAGGCAATTTCGCCTGCTTTTCCCTCAATTGAGGTTCTATTGGCGAGAACTGACGCCGGTTAGCTGTCAGTTTGATGACCCCCACTTCCCATTGCATGGCTTTGCCATGCCTTGGGAGGTCGTTTTTTGAATTCAAAAAAACTGTAACGAATTCATTACAACCTACTGAAATGAATTCTGGTAAAAACAGCGGCATAATTTTATTCGCGATGAAAAAACGGAATTTTATCGGGCGACAGGTCGGTAAGCGGCGTAACGACCTCGACTGGACGCAGGATTATCTCGCCGACCGGTTGGAGGATGCTGGCTGGCAAAATGCCAAGCGCAGCACCGTTTCCAAAATTGAAGACGGCTCGCTGCGGATTGATCTGACGCAGTTGTTTTACCTGGCGGTGGCGCTCCGCGTTCATCCAATCCATTTCCTGCCAAAAATGGACTGGAGCAAGCCGGTCAAAACTCAAATTTATTCTCCATGAAAAACCCGTAAAAGACGTATGGAAACCATTCCAGAAAGCAAAGAACAAACCGCCACGCCGCCAGTTGAACGGCTCGCCTACTCGGTGCAGGAAGCCGCCGATATGCTGGGCGTGCATTATTTCAGCATTTACCGGCTGATTCAGCGCGGCAAACTCAAAACCTGCCGGGCGCTCCGGGGCAAATTACTCGTGCCACGAACCGAATTGATAAAACTTCTGCAAACCGATTTGAGTTAAATTATGAACTACTACGAAAAACCCACCGCACTGCAAGAACAGGCTTACACCGAGGCCAAACAGCAGTTCGCCGAACATCTCAAACAGTTCAAGGCAAACTGTGATGCCATTCACCATATTGAGTCCAATTTGCAAACGATAGCCAACGACGTATTCAGTGCCGCCCATCAATCGTCAGGCCGCGTCATTCACACGGACGACGGCACACAATGTCAACATGCCATTGATTTGACGAAAATCACTTCCGTATGTCATCGTCGCACGGCGGCAGGCTTGGAATTCGCGGTTGTCGAATGTCTGCCCTTGAAGTCCGGGGAAATGAAAGACGTTTTGAACAGCGGTCACGATGCGAGCGAAGTGTTGCAGACATTCGCGGGTGACCAGCGGCAAGTTTTGACCCTTTGGAAAAACGATGTGACAGCGCAGATCAGGGAACACCTTGAAGAAAAATATCCGCACCAAGACATGAACATTGTCGTCGAATCGTTTGACATCAAACTGGCCCGAGACATTTCACGGCGAGAGACCGTTGCCCAGAATCAAAGTCACGGCGTTAGAATTTAGCGCGAAGGCTTGGAATTCCCGGCGCGGTTACACCAACTCATTAAAGCGCACGGACAAAATCACAGTCGTGGTAAGCAGATTTAAGCGCATATATAAATTCTTGTTCTATACTTTTGTTCTAAGCTTTCAAATTTCGATATTCTTTACTGGCAAACGGATTGGAAAAGCAAAAATGGATAAAACCATTGTGAACATTGGACGGAAATCTGAACCGGCTCAAATGTGAGACCTCACTGACTTCGGGACGAAATCCAATTATTAAAAGCACCTGAATCCAGGCCAGATATTTTGTCGATTTTGTTCTATACTGCTGTTCTATACTATATGCACTTTTTATAGCCAAAAACGACCAAGCACAGCAAAAGCTGAAATGAATAAAACCATTGTTGGCATTGAGCGAATCAGCGATTGCATCCCGAAGCTAAAGATAGCAAAAAGTGAGTTTTACAATTTCGAGTCAGATGCCTTTAACCACTCAGCCACCCTTCCATTAGATTGATTTTACTGGTTGAAATGCTGGTTTACACATTTCAAAACTTACGTTTTTAATACTGATTTCCTATACTACACGCTTGAATACCAATTCATCGGATAATAAAACGCTCGTTGAAAAAACGCCCATGGCGAACCTCGTTCGCCACTCTTAATCAGGCACTATTATGCGCGATTACAGGTTCGCGGCAAGCTGATTTGAAAATCGCTCCCGACGCAAAGGTGTCGTGGTTTTTCCAGTTGAAGAAATCAGGGATGTGATATTTGCGGACTTCTTCGGCTAAAACCGAATTAAACCCATTGCCTATGCAATGGTTACTTGATATGGTCTGCATATGATTGACGGCAATTTCCAAACTGAACAACTTGCTTCAGTCTTTGAAGCGGCAAAAGTTTTAAACACTTCGCCTGACACAATCCGGCGATGGGAAAAAAAGGGGTTAATCAAATGCGAGCGAAATGGAAATGGGCATCGTTTGTTCCGCATGGAGGAATTGCAGCGGACAAACCAGAAATATCTTGGTGGCGAAACCGGCGGTGGAAAATTTCAAATCCTCAAAAGCAAGCCGACGGATTATTCAGTCATCGAACTTTTTGCTGGATGCGGAGGGCTTGCGCTTGGCTTCAAGAATGCCGGGTTAAGAGCCGAGTTGCTGGTAGAGATTGATAAAGATTGTGTCGCAACCTTAAAAAAGAATCTGCCGAATGTTCGCAGCGAATGCACCGATGTTGCGAAGATTGACTTTCGGCCTTGGAAAAACAAAGTGGACATCGTCTCCGGCGGGTTTCCCTGTCAGGCTTTTAGCTATGCGGGGCAAGGTCGAGGTTTCGGCGAAACGCGCGGGACTTTATTTTTTCAATTTGCCCGCTGTGTCGAGGAAGTCCGACCAAAAATTGCAGTAGGTGAAAATGTCCGCGGCTTGTTGATGCACGATGGTGGACGGACTTTGGAAACGATGGTCAAGACGCTGGAAGATTTGGGCTACAATGTTTACACGCGCCTTCTCCGCGCCCAGTTCCTTGATGTGCCGCAAAAACGTGAACGGCTTTTTATCATCGCCTTGGATAAGTCATTTTCGCACCCTGCCTTTTTTCCAAAGGAGCGTGACTACACAGTTTCTATGCGCGAAGCATTAGCTAACTGCCCGCCCGCGCCGGGACAAAAGTATCCCGAAAAGAAGGCGAAGATTATGGCGCTCATTCCACCGGGCGGCTACTGGCGAGATTTGCCTCTGGAGTTACAACAAAGCTACATGGGTGCGAGTTTTTATCATGAAGGTGGACGCACAGGAATGGCTCGGCGCTTATCTTGGGACGAGCCGTCATTAACGCTCACCTGCAATCCAGCGCAGAAGCAAACAGAACGCGGGCACCCAAAAGAAAACCGTCCGCTCAATGTCCGTGAATATGCACGCATCCAGACTTTTCCAGACCGCTGGCAATTTTCCGGCTCAATTTCGTCACATTATCGGCAGATTGGAAACGCAGTTCCTGTAAATCTTGGCTATCACGTTGGCCGATGCTTAATCGCCATGCTGGATGGAAAGCTCGACCAAAAAACTATGGCCATGCACAGCGGTAAAACAAAACCGTCATTACAATCAGACCTTGCCCTCTAATTTTTGAGCGAGTTGTTTTACCACATCTTCAATCACGCTGTTCGCGTCCGTCTCTTCTGCGACAGCCACGAACGCGCCAATCAGTTCACCATAGAAACCGTCTTCGCCGGTCAGGCGATGCCAAAAATCTTTTCCAACAAAGACATGGAAGTGATTGTCGTCACGAATGCTTCGGTAGCTGGTGTTCAACTCGTCATCGCTTCCATAGGCAACCCCGACAATCAAATCGGTCAGTTGCAAACCCTTTAGCTTGTTAGTATGTGCCAGATTTTTAATGGCTACGAACTTACCGACGATGGTATCAACGTCATCACTATTAATCGTGTTCGGGCCAAGTTTGAGTTGGCAGTATTTTTTACGGCCATCCAAAGAATCTGTGAATTCCAAATCAATTCCCGGAATAGCACTTCCAAAACCTCCAAGAACTTCGCTGCAAAAATATTGCATCTGCGTTCCAAAAGTGGTGGTCGGTGAAGTTCCCAACACTCGCGGGTAAACGAGCGCGCGGGCAACGCTCTCGCACGACGTGTTTCCACAGAGAATCTTTGCCAAATAATTTTGTAAGAATGGATTTATGTTGAACTCGGCTGGGTCGTTAAGCTTTTCAATATTTGCCTTGTGGGGGAGCGCTATCTTCTCGCAAAAGAATTTTTTCGCTTTGGACAAGATTTGCCGCTTTTGTTCGGGTGACATAATTTTTTAATTCTTTAGTTTTGGGCAAAATTACTTCGGCATTTGCAAACCGATCTTGTCCGCCACCTGCGCCACGTCTTTGTCGCCGCGACCAGAGAGGTTCACAATAACCTCCGAAATTCGTCGGGCGTCAGTCCGGCGTCGCGGGCAATTGCGCCCATCGTGAAAGGGTCAACCGGATTGGCGCGGGGAATGATGAGTCGGGTTTCGCCATTGGACATGACGATGTGGCCGCTCTGCCGGATGATGCGGTAGCCCAGCTTTTCAAAAACGCGCAACGCGTCTTGGTGGCGGACGCCAGGCAGCTTCGGCATAGGTCAAATAGCTACTTCCACTTCGCTGACCTTGAAAAGTTTGGCCTCGTCCGCCTCTGCCGCCAGCCATTCGCGGATGGCTTCTTGAATGTTGGTCAACGCCTCCGAACGCGTCTTGCCCTGCGAATGGCAGCCGCGCAGACTCGGACAACTCACCGAAACGCCATCCTCATGTTCAATCAATGTGACTCGGTAATTCATGGTTCGACGATAATCTTGAGATAAATGGAAATCAAGTTCACTTCGGCATTTCCAGCTTCACCTTCGCCGCCACCTGCGCCACGTCTTTGTCGCCGCGGCCGGAGAGGTTCACGATGATGACCTTGTCCTTGCCCAGCTTGGGCGCTTGGACAATGCACTCGGCGACGGCGTGCGCGCTTTCGAGCGCGGGGATGATGCCTTCGAGCCGCGCGAGTTTCATGAACGCTTCAAGCGCTTTGTCGTCGGTGGCGTAGGTGTAGGCCACGCGCTTGGCGTCATGCAGGAACGCGTGTTCCGGCCCGACGGCGGCGTAGTCCAATCCGGCGCTGACGCTGTGTGTGCCTTGGATCTGGCCGTTTTCATCCTGCAAGATGTAGCTGCGCGTGCCTTGCAACACGCCAAGCGAACCGCCGTGAAACCGCGCCGCGTGTTGCTCCGGCAAAATGCCGTGGCCGCCGGCTTCCACGCCGATCATCTTCACGCTCGCGTCATCGAGGAACGGATAAAAAAGTCCGATGGCATTCGAGCCGCCGCCAACGCACGCGATGAGCAGGTCGGGCAAACAGTTTTCTTTTTCGAGAATTTGCGCGCGGGCTTCGTCGCCGATGATGCGCTGAAAATTGCGGACCATCACGGGATACGGATGCGCGCCGTAAGCCGTGCCGAGAATGTAATGCGTGCTGCGGATGTTCGTCACCCAGTCGCGCATGGCTTCGTTGACGGCTTCCTTCAAAGTTTTTTGTCCCGCGTGAACCGGCACAACATCCGCACCGAGCATTTTCATGCGATAAACATTGAGTTCCTGCCGCTGGCAATCCACTGCGCCCATGTAGATGACGCACTTCATGCCGAACATCGCCGCGACAGTTGCGGAGGCGACGCCATGTTGACCCGCGCCGGTCTCGGCGATGATGCGCGTCTTGCCCATGCGCTTGGCGAGCAGAATTTGCCCCATCGCATTATTGATTTTGTGCGCGCCGGTGTGGTTGAGATCTTCGCGCTTGAGATAAATTTTTGCACCGCCGAGTTCTTTGGTCAGTCGTTCGGCAAAATAAAGCGGCGAGGGGCGACCGACGAATTCCTTGAGGTAATAGGAAAGCTCGCGCTGAAATTCCGGGTCTTGCTGCGCGCGGAAGTATTCTTCTTCCAACTCCTGCAACGGGTGCATCAACGTTTCCGGCACATAACGTCCGCCGAACGGCCCAAAGTGGCCGGTGGCGTCGGGTAAATTTAGATTGGCAACTGCGCTCATACCTGCATTTTCATGCAAAGCAGGGGGAGGCGCAAAGAATTATTTAGCTGACAATTAAGTCGCTAGACAGCAGAGGAAAATGGCCGTCGTCACGGCAATGCCAGCAATCCAGTTCACCGAATTACCATTCAGGGTGGTTTCGCCGTTGCCGCGATTATTGGGAACTTTGATTTCAGTCGCCACCCACATCAAGGCGAGCAACGCCAGCACGGTGATAGTCAGCCAAGCCGTAAACAGAATCATTGAAACGCTCATAATTTTGGGAGCGTGACACACGCCCGTATTTCAATGGCATCGGCGGCGGTGTAAAATCCTTGAGAAAATATTTTTCGGAATTAGCGAAGCCCGGACAAATGTATATTCCGCTGTGCGGCGGCCAACCGGTCGGAAAATTCTCCCCGCCAATCTTTAATTTATCAATCATCGCCCAGTTCAAAAATCTCCTCGATGGATTTTTTGAACAGCTTTGCGACCTTGAACGCGAGCGGCAAACTCGGATCGTATTTTTCCGTCTCGATGGCGTTGACGGTCTGGCGCGAGACGCCGAGCTTGTCGGCCAGATCGGATTGCGACCATTCCTTCGCCGCGCGCAGTTCGCGCAGACGATTTTTCATCGATACCTCCACCAGAAAAAGAATGACCCGATCCAATAGTAAGCCGCCAACAGGTAAAACGCCCATTCCGCCTGAAATTCCGGCGCGCCCATGCCCCGGAGAAAAACATAGCCGACACAGGTCGAAGCCGTGGCCGTCGCCGAAAACGCCAGCGATTCCGTGATGATCTTTCGCCACAGCTCATCTTTTTCCTT
>JANYCI010000237.1 GCA_025360325.1 Limisphaerales bacterium
GCGCCGCCACGGATCGGCGGCAATGGTATGTGACCATTTCACGCGGGCGGCGCGGCATCCGCATCTTCACGCCGGACAAGGAACAACTGCGCGAGCATGTCATTCGCTCCGGCAACCAGCCGCTCGCGCTGGATTTGGCCGCCGGCCGCGTCCGTGAAATGCTGCTCCACCGCGCCGGTGGCAATCGCTGGGGCCGCTGGCTGAAAGCATGGAGCACGCGGGCGCAGATGTATTTCGTCAGCGCCTGGCGCACCACGAAACGCCCGCCAGCGATGGAACAGAATTATGGAAAACAAACTCCCTGAATGTTACGCGTGCGACATGAGGGCGCGCGGCGTGCGCGTTGACCTCTCACCGCAAAAATCCCTCGTGCTGCCGCATGAGCATTTTGCCTTCGCCGAATTTTCGGCGGACGATGGAATGGATTCGCTCAAATTGGTTTTCCTGTCGCACGAAATTGTGCTGGTTGGCCATCAGTTGCGCCGGATTGAAAACGCCATTCTCAACCGCGACCTGTGCTGGCTGTGCGCCTGCGCGGAGAAATTTCACCAGCCAAACAGTGACCGGCCTTTCATCACCAGTTTGACCGTGCGGATTTTGGAGCAGCCGCATACAGCTTTGAAAGACACGAAAGATTGATTGCCGCAAATGAAAAAAACAAATCTGAATCAAGCCGATTCGTCGGCAGTGCTTGAGCCGACTATCAAGCGCAGCCGTGCCGCTGAAATTCTCGACAAAACTCCGCGCACTCTGGCGCGATACGAAACACGCGGAATTCTGCGGCCAATCAAGCTAAACAGCCGATCGGTGGTTTACCGCGTCACCGACATCCAAAAAATTTTGAACGGCGATTTTTCGGCGGCTGCGCCAAGTGCAAATGTGCTTTTGTTGCCGCGCACCAAGCATGCCTCTGCCGCGTAAAGGCTCCGAGCCAATAACACTTGGGCTTTCAGACGGGTGGGGCGCTGCACTCAAATCAAGGGCGAGTTGCCAAAGTTCACCATGGAAATTGGCAGGATTTTTTGATCGCGCGTAAAATTTGTTAGGAGCCACTTTCTGACTTGGCCTGTGATTTCATCAATGCGCCAATGTTCAATGCAATGCGCTCTTTGCGGTCAACGTAGGCCTCGCGCGTGATGTTGATGTTGGAATGTCTCAAAGCGACCGAAGCGGCAAAAATGCCGAACTGCTGATTGATGAGGCTTCCAAATTCCTTTCGCAGCGTGTGCAGCGGATTTCTCGCAGTGACTCCCTTCAAACGCAGCCACGCCAGCAATGATTTGAAATGGCAGTCAGCTCGATAGTGGTTCCAATGTGGCGCGGCAATTGGCGATGCTTTTGACTCAATCACAAATTCGTTTTTGCTCTCCATTTTGGCTTGCCTGAAATAGTCAATCAAGTCCGTGCCCACATCAATCTCCTCGGCGCTGGTGGCGGTTTTTGTCATCCCATATTCAGTCGTCTCAATTGAAATTGTGCCTTTACTCCAATTGAAATGCTGCCAAGTCAGCCGGTCAATTTCGCTCCGGCGCAATCCGGCACCGAACGCCAGCAGAAAAATTTTGAATTGTTCCGGTTCCGCCTCCTTCAACTCGGCGTGCGCGTCTCGGGCCAACTCCCCGGCGTTGATCTTGGAACGGTAACGGGTGCGGGGACGCTTCCCCAGATCTACACCGTCAAAGGGCAGAGGAGACGGCAGTTGAATTCCCAGGTTGCGAATAATTTTTGGGCTAAAAAGAGCTTTCGCGCTCCGAATAATGCTTGCCGCTGTTTGCTGCGCACTACCCCGCTTCAATGGCTGATCGTCATGCCGTGAGATATAACCCGTGCGCCATTGCAATATTTTTTCCGGCGTGAGCGCCGCCAGGGGTGTTGCATCTATGTTTGCCCGCCATTTGGCCGCGCCGCCGTGGACGTAATCGTGTTTTGATCGCGTCCCCTTGACTTTGATGATTTGTGAGACCAGAAAACGCAGCTTGCGCCCGTAAGTAGTAAGCGTGGTTGGACGCACAACCGCCACGGCCGACACGGCTTTCATAAATTCACCGATGGTCAATTGTTTGGAGGCAGCCACGGGAGGAACAATCGTCCACGGCTTGAACGACGCCTCGGTTGCCTCAAAACCTTGCGCCTGCAATGATAGCCAGAGGTCACGCGCTTTCATGGCTGCTTGGTCGCGGTTGGCGGTTTTTAGCGGCCACCAATTTTGTCTGCCGCCAAAACGGATTCGCGCGTGCCATTCCGTGTTCGTGCGCTGGACAAGCTTGGTTGACCAGTATCGGACATCCGTTTTTGCGAATGTTTTCATGGACTCATTTTGGACTCGTTTTGCTGTCCGGTCAAGTCCGGGCATATAAAGTCTTAAACAACCATAAACACATTGCTAAAATTGACTAACATACAGATTTGGACCTAGTTTTCAAGGTTTCCAAAGTGTATCTCTACCAAGACTGAAAATCCTTGTGTCGCCGGTTCAATTCCGGCTCCTGCCACCACTTTTTATTTCGTAATTTTTCCTTCGCCTTTTTATCACCCCGCCGATACACATTACGCACTACTCATGGCTCACACTTTTTCCGCCGAACGAAAACGCCTGGCCGCCAATGACCGGCGCGAGGAACGCTGGCATCGCTGGGGGCCGTATCTCGCCGAACGGCAATGGGGCACGGTGCGCGAAGATTATTCGGCGGGCGGCACGGCCTGGGATTATTTTCCGCACGACCACGCGCGCAGCCGCGCCTATCGCTGGGGTGAGGATGGCCTCGCCGGTTTTTCGGATGATCAATGTCGTCTTTGTCTCTCGCTCGGTTTGTGGAATGGTCGCGACCCGATTTTGAAGGAACGTCTTTTCGGCCTGGCCAACGAGGAGGGCAATCACGGTGAGGATGTGAAAGAAATTTATTATTACCTCGATGCCACGCCGACACATTCTTACCTCAAATCGCTCTACAAGTATCCCCACCGCGAATTTCCCTACGGCCAACTCGTCGCGGAAAATAAAAATCGCGGCAAAGACCAAATGGAATTTGAAATTCTCGACACGGGAATTTTTGACGACGACCGCTACTTCGATGTGTTCGTGGAATACGCCAAGGCTGCGCCGGAAGAAACGCTGATGCGCGTGACCGTCCACAATCGCGGCCCGGAGGCGGCGTCCATCCACTTGCTCCCGCAACTCTGGTTTCGCAACACCTGGTCGTGGGGTTTTGATGCGCCGAAGCCGGAGCTGGTCGCGGGAAAAAATTCCATCAGCGCCACGCATCACGAGCTTGGTAACTACGAATTATTTTGCGACGGCAAACCGGAAATTATTTGCACCGAAAATGAAACCAATGGCGAACGTATCTTCGGCCAGAAAAACTCACCTGGATTTTTCAAGGACGCGTTTGATGAATACTTGGTTCACGGAAATAAATCGGCGGTGAATCCGCAGCGCACCGGCACGAAAGCGGCGGCGCATTATCACCTGACGGTGCCGGCGGGCGGCTCGGTGCAAATCCGTCTCTGGCTCGCGCCGGCGGGCGGCCAAAAAAAACTCACGGAGTTCGATGCGGTTTTTTCCCAGCGCATCACCGAGGCGGATGACTTTTACGCCGAGTTACAAGAAGGAATTACCGACGCGGAGGAACGACGCGTGCAGCGGCAAGCGTTCGCGGGAATGATTTGGTCAAAACAATTTTATTACTACGACGTTCGTAATTGGCTGGGCGGCGACAGCGCGCAGCCGAAGCCGCCGCTGGAGCGCAAGCGCGCGCGCAACGCCGACTGGGCGCACCTGAATAATTCTACCGTCATGTCCATGCCGGACAAGTGGGAGTATCCGTGGTTTGCCGCGTGGGACTTGGCGTTTCATTGTATTCCGCTCGCGCTGATTGATCCTGAATTTGCCAAGCGCCAACTCGATGTGCTCACGCGCGAATGGTATATGCACCCGAACGGCCAGTTGCCCGCCTACGAATGGGCGTTCGGCGATGTGAACCCACCCGTCCACGCGTGGGCGACGTGGCGTGTGTATCAAATGGATCGCAAGCAGCGGCGCGAAACCAACCCGGATGACGAAGGCGATCTGCAATTTCTCGAACGCGTGTTTCACAAATTGCTTTTGAATTTTACTTGGTGGGTGAATCGTAAAGACGCGCAGGGGCGAAATATTTTTCAAGGTGGCTTTCTCGGCCTCGACAACATCGGCGTGTTCGACCGCAGTTCGCCGCTGCCCACCGGCGGCTTCATCAATCAAGCCGACGGCACCAGTTGGATGGCGATGTATTGCCTAAACCTGCTGCGCATTTCGCTCGAACTCGCGCGGCACAACCAAGCTTACGAAAGTATTGCGACGAAATTTTTTGAGCATTTCCTCGACATCGCTGCGGCGATCAATGGCGTCGAAGACGGCGCGCTCGGTTTGTGGGATGAAACGGATGAGTTTTATTACGACCACCTTTGCCTCGCGCCCGGTGAAAACAAGCCGATGAAAATCCGCTCGATGGTCGGGCTGATTCCGTTGTTCGCCGTGGAAGTTTTGGATCCCGCGCTACTCGAACAATTGCCGGAGTTCAACGCGCGGTTGCAATGGTATCTCGCCAATCGTCCCGACCTCGCAAAATTAGTTTCGCGCTGGCAGCAGCACGGTTCTGGCGAACGCAGCCTGCTCTCGCTCTTGCGCGGCCACCGCATGAAGGCGATTCTCCGCCGGATGCTCGACGAGACGGAGTTTTTGAGCGATTACGGCATCCGCGCGCTTTCCAAAGTTCACGAACGCGAGCCTTATCGCTTGCAGACCGATGGCACGGCGCACGAAGTCCGTTACTGGCCGGCGGAATCCGAGAGCGGACTTTTCGGCGGCAACTCCAACTGGCGCGGCCCGATCTGGATGCCGATGAATTTTCTGCTCATCGAGTCGTTGCAAAAATTTCATCACTATTACGGCCACGAATTCAAAGTGGAATGTCCCACCGGCTCCGGCAAATTTCTTTCCATCAGCGAAATCGCCGACGAACTTTCCAACCGACTAACCAAATTATTTCTGCCGAACAAAGACGGCGTTCGCCCCGTCTTGAACTATCATCCCAAGCTCGCAAACGATCCGCATTTCAAGGACTACATTTTATTCCACGAATACTTTCACGGCGACAACGGACGCGGCGTCGGCGCTTCACACCAGACCGGTTGGACAGGACTCATCGCTAAACTCATCATGCCGCGCGGCGATTCGCACCAACACGAGACGGCTTTCCGCTCGCGCAAAAAATAAAAACGGCAGCCCGCTGGCGCAGGCTGCCGTGTGGAAAAAAGTCCGTTCAGTTCACAGAATACTTCAGGCCTTTGCCCGGACGAAACTTCGGCACCCGGTTGATGGCTTTAGATTTCACGCCATGAATTTTGGCCCAGCGGAGGCGTTGGGCCGCACCGATTTTTGCGCGGGCGGCGGTGCTCATCTTGCGGCGGCGTTTCGTGGTTCCCGGCGGACGGCCGAGCGGTTTGGCCTCGGAGCTGCCGACGATGCGACCAAGTTTTTTATTTAATGCCTGAATTTTGTCTTTCAAGCCAGCGGCCTGACGAAGCTGCATGGCAGTTAGGTTAGTGAGGTTGCTCATAGGTTCCAAAGCTAACCGTAAGTTACCCGGTCAAGTCAACAGGATAAGTGGCCTGCTAGGCCGCGTGCCAACGACTGTTAGTCTCCACTTCCGAGCCGGTTACCACCAACTATCTGTCCAAATAATTTCCCTGCGCTCGGCCGTCGGCTTTGGCATACTTTTAACTATGTCCGATTTGACCAATGCTAAAATTCGCGAACTGAAAGCGCGCGGCCAATTAATGAAACCCATGCTCAAGGTCGGGCATGACGGTCTTACCCCCGCCTTCATCAGTGCGCTCGACGCCGCACTCGCGCATCACGAACTCGTTAAAGTGAAGTTCAGCGATTTGAAAGATCAGAAAAAAACGCTCGCCCCGCAGTTGGCCGAACAGGCGAAGGGCGAACTCATTATGCGCGTCGGCAATGTTGCCGTCATTTACCGCGCCAAACCGATTGTAGCAAAAGCGGATGGCGAATAGTTACGGCAATTTTAACTGAAACGCTGGCTGTAATTCTCCCTCTCCCAGCGGGAGGGGCAGGGGTGAGGTAGAACGCTCGACTTGGAATGGCGGCTACGAGATAAATGAAACTGGTCTAGTTACGCCTTGAAATTTATTGAGCCAATGAATGATCTGCCGGCCGAATTTGCGGCCGCATTGAAAGTCGCCGGGCTTGCGAATTTTTTCGCCGGTTGCACTGCCGCCCACCGTCGCGAGTATTTACAATGGATTGGCGAGGCCAAGAAACCCGCGACGCGCGATGCACGGATTCAGAAAGCGGTTCAGATGATTGCGGCAAAGAAAAAATCTGGATTAAAATCGGCTCACCAATAATGCTGCACCAGCGGCTTGATTTCTTTCGTGTAAAGCCCACTGATTTTTTTCATCGTTGCCGGGGATAATTTTTTCGAGTTCGACGCTGCGATATTTTCCGCGACTTGCGCCGGACGTTTTCCGCCGGGAATCGCACACGTCACGGCGGGAAATTCCAAAATCCATTTCAGCGCCATCTGTGCCAGCGTCGCGCCCGGCGGAACCAGTTTTTGCAACTGCCCGACCGCACGCAATCCCGTCTCAAAGTCCACGCCCGAAAAAGTTTCGCCGCGATCAAACGCCGCGCCGTGACGATTAAAATTCCGGTGATCGTCTTTTTCAAACTTACTGCTGCGCGAAATTTTCCCAGTCAACAGACCGGAAGCCAACGGCACGCGCGCGAGGATGCCGACTTTTCTTTTCTGCGCCTGTGCAAAAAACAATTCCGCCGGCCGTTGCCGAAAAATGTTGAAGATGATCTGCACCGACTGCACGTTCGGATACTCGATGGCCTTGAGCGCTTCCTCCACATTCGACACGCTCACGCCGTAATGCCGCAGTTTGCCTAACTTAACCAAATCATCGAGGACGCCAAAAATTTCCGGGCGATAAAACAATTCCGTCGGCGGGCAATGCAGTTGCAGCAAGTCAATCGCGTCCGTGTTGAGATTTTTTAGACTGCGATTGATCCACGCGGTCAGATTTTTGCGGCTGTAACCCTCGGTTGTTTGCGCGGGCAACCGGCGACCAGCCTTGGTGGCGATGTAAAAATTTTCCTTTCGCTCACGTTTTAATTTAGCGAGCAGCCGTTCACTGCGGCCATCGCCATAGACATCGGCGGTGTCAAAAAAATTCACGCCGCCATCCAGCGCGGCGTGGAGTGCGGCGAGCGATTCCGCATCGCTCACATTGCCCCACGAGCCGCCGATGGCCCACGCGCCAAAACTGATTTCGGAAACTTTCCAGCCGGTGCGACCAAGAGAACGGTATTTCATGCCGGGAGCTTACGGAAATCATCCTCAATTCAAAATAGAATTTTGTTCGGCAAATCTAGCTGGCGTCAGGGGCGCGTTTGCAAAACGAACATTTGGATGGTTAGTTCCCCCTCACCCCGGCCCTCTCCCCAGCGGAGAGGGAGAATTGTTTCAGCCTCTTGGCAAATCCACGGCTGGCTTCTGCTTGGCGATTCTCGATTTTACGAAAACCATCAACGGCTGTTCCCTCTCCGCTGGGGAGAGGGCCGGGGTGAGGGGAAGGCTCGCTCACTCACGACAGCAATCTCACTTCAAAATGCTTTTTCATCGCAGCCTAAAGCCGCCTTGAAAAATCACTTCCGCCGCGACCACGACGAGAAACACCATGCCGATCAGTGCGTTCAATTTGAAGAACGCTACGTTGACCCAGTTCAAACTCCGGCGGCGTGCAATCCAATGTTCCAGCACCAGACAGATCAAAATAATCAGCCAGCCGACGAGATAGGCGAGGCGGAAATGACACAGAAAACCAAAGGCCAGCAAAAGTCCGCACATCACCATGTGTGCGAGAAACGCGGCGGCGAGCGCATTCTGCGGCCCCCACGCGACGACGAGCGAGCGCAGGCCGTGCGATTTGTCGAACTCGTAATCCTGCAACGCGTAGATGATGTCGAAGCCGATGAGCCATGCGATCACGGCCAGCGACAGCACGGCGACTTGAAAAATTTCTGGCGCGGAAATGTCCGCACCTTTCACCGCCAGCCAGGCACCGACTGGCGCGAGCGCGAGCGCGATGCCAAGAAAAACATGCGTGTAATCAGTGAAGCGTTTGGTGAGCGAGTAAAAACAAATGGCTACGAGCGCGACCGGGGAAAGTTTGAAGCACAGTGGGTTCAGGAAATAACTGGCGGCCATCATGCCTGCGCCGGAAAGCGCGCACAGCAGAACCGCACTGGTCAGGGAAATTTCCCCGGCGGGCAGGTGGCGATTTTTGGTGCGCGGATTCAGCGCGTCAAACTTGCGATCCACGATGCGGTTGAAAGCCATCGCACAGGTCCGGGCGCAGACCATTGCCGCTAGAATTAGCCCGAAAATTTTCCAGCCCGGCCAGCCGCGATGGTCGCGCGCGGCCACGAGCATCGCGGCCAGCGCAAACGGCAGCGCAAAAACCGTGTGCGAGAAGCGCACGAACGAAGCCCATTTGTTAATTAAGGAAAACATCGAACATTGAACATTCAACAACGAACATCGAAGGTTTCAGCTTTGGTCGCCGCCGGTGGTTGCGTGGGTTTTTCCGCGCAGTTGATTTTGCCGGGCGGTGCGGATGCTGGCGACGAAGATGCGGATTAATTCTTCAACTTCACCCGCCGACCACTTTAGTTGGGCGTCATCTTTCAGCCATTGCTTGCGATGAATCAGTCGCAACCAACGGCGGGTTTCGCGCAGTTCTTTGAGGCAGATTTTCAGCTTGTGAATAAAATCATCCGGCGATTCCGCTGATTCCGCTTCGCCGTGATTCGAATAAGGCGAAGTGCCACTGCGTAAAAATTGTCCCGCAACGTGATTGCCCGCACGGGTGCCGGGAAGTTTTTCCGAAAGATCAATCACCACTGAGGCAAATTCCAAAAGCCGGTCTTCCAGGTCAAACACCCGCGCGCCGGTTTTGTTCGATGTTGAATGTTCGATGTTCGATGTTCGGTGTTTCTCCATTTTATTCTTTCTCCTCCGCCCAGCGCGGAGCTAGTTTGTTTGAAACACCGATATGATCCAGCACGCGGGCGACGACGGTGTCCACAAGTTCGACGATGGTTTTCGCGCCAGAATAAAAACTTGGATTCGCGGGAATCAACGTCACGCCCGCGAGCAAGAGCAGTTCCATGTTTTTGACGTGAATCAAACTCAATGGCGTTTCGCGCGGAACCAAAATCAATTTCCGTTTTTCTTTCAACATTACGTCGGCGGCGCGGAGCAAAACGTCTTCGCTCAAACCGTGGGCGATGCGGCCCATCGTGCCCATCGTGCAGGGGATGACCACCATCACGTCCGGCGGATTTGAGCCGCTGGCAAAGGGCGCGTTCATGCTTTTGAGACCATGCGGCTTCACGCCTTCGGGAAATTTCAATCCGCCCGGCAATTCCTCGGCGACAACCTGCTGCGCGTAGTGGCTCATCACGACGTGGATTTCGTGTTCGCGCGGGTTCAGATTGTCGAGCAGCCGTTGCGCGTAAAGCGCACCGCTGGCCCCGGTGATGGCGACTAAGATTTTCACTGCGGAAAATAATGGCGGCATAAAGCAGCAGCGGCAAGTCTGCAAAACTAGCCAAAGATTTACGATTTACGATACACGATTTACGAGCGAACTGGTTTGAGGTGCGTCAATCGTCAATCGTAAATCGTAAATTACCGAAACAGCTTGAGTCCGCTTTCGGCTTCCGCATCATTGGCGCGTGTTCACTTTCATACGGATCATTTTTTTGGGCGTGCTGGTGTTGCTGGCCGGTTGCGCTGGAGCGCCGCGCGACAACAGTGGCGGGCTTATTGCCGAACAAAACGCGCAATTTGTCGAGCGTCCCACGGAAGGTTTTACGCCGCCGTCGGTTTTCCAAACCTCGCCGCCGAAGACGATTTTTCAAATCACCAACGCGGTGCTGCCGACCTGGCACACAAATTTTTCGGCGGCGACCAAAACAAATTCTTCTGCCCCCGCAAAACCGCCGCATCGCCCGGTGCCGCCGACGTTCACGTCGTTGAACAACTGGGCGGTGGACAACCAGTTGAATCCGCCGCAGCGACTCACCGGCTCGCCCGTGGTGACGTATTCCATCAGTTCGCGCAACGGTATTTGCGTGCTGGAAATCGGCAGCCGCGAGGCGACGTGGCGCGGCATGAGCGTGCATCTCGGCTTCACGCCGGAAATGATTGATGGCCAAATTTTCGTCCACGGCCTCGACATCATCAAAACCTTGTCGCCCTTGCTCCTTGATCCGTCGCCGAATTTTGGCCCGCACAAAACCATCGTGATTGATCCTGGCCACGGCGGCATCAACGGCGGGACGGTTTCAATTGATGGCCGCGCGGAAAAAGGATTTACGCTCGACTGGGCGCGGCGGCTCGGCTCGTTGCTCTCGGCGAACGGCTGGACGGTTTATCTGACGCGAACGAACGATACGGATATTTCCTTATCCAATCGCGTCGCCGTGGCCGAGGCGCATCACGCAGATTTATTTGTGAGTTTGCATTTCAATTCTTCCGCGCCGGATCATCGCCAGTCCGGTTTAGAAACGTATTGCCTGACGCCGACGGGGATGCCTTCGACGCTCACGCGTGGCTACACCGATTCGTGGACGGACGCGTATCCGAACAACGCCTATGATCTCGAAAATCTCCAGCTCGCGGTGCGGCTGCACGCGGCACTGTTATCGGCGAGTGGTGCGGAAGATCGGGGCATTCGTCGCGCGCGTTTCATGGGCGTGCTATTGGGGCAGCGGCGTCCGGCGGTTTTGATCGAGGGCGGCTATCTTTCCAACGCGCGTGAGGCGGACAAAATTGAAAGCGGCCCGTATCGCCAGCAGTTGGCGGAAGCGGTCGCCAACGCACTGCGATGAAAAATGGAAAACATATTTTAGTAACGGGTGGCGCAGGATTTATTGGCGCCCATCTAGCCGAGCGTTTATTGCAAGACGGTAAAACCGTTGTCGTCATTGATGATTTCTCGACGGGCAGCCGCGAAAATCTGGCGACGGTGAAAACCAATCCACGCTTGCGGATACTTGAATCAAAAATTTCTGATTGCGCGGAATTACCACAACTCGCGGCGGAAGCGGAATTTATTTTTCACCTGGCCGCAACTGTGGGCGTCGAACTGGTTGTGAAATCCGCGCTGCACGTTCTTGAAGCGAGTTTTAATGAGACGCAGATTTTGCTCCGCGCGGCGGAAAAAAAAATCACGCCGCTGCTGCTCACTTCGACTTCGGAAGTCTATGGCAAAAGCGCCAAGCCGGAGTTCAGCGAGGACGATGATTTACTGATCGGCCCGCCGGGACAATCGCGTTGGAGCTATGCGTGCTCGAAGCTCACGGATGAATTTCTCGCGCTGGCGTATGCGCGGGAAAAAAATTTGCCGGTCGTCATCGCGCGGTTGTTCAACACGGTTGGTCCGCGTCAGACGGGGCGTTACGGTATGGTGTTGCCGCGCTTCATCGCGGCGGCAAGGGCAGGGGAGCCGTTGCGCGTTTTTGGCGATGGCGCACAGTCGCGCTGCTTCTGCCTTGTGCATGATGTCGTGGAATCGCTGGTGCGTTTGCAACATTGCGAAAATGCGCGCGGAGAAATTTTCAACATCGGCGGCACGGAGGAAGTTTCCATTTTGGAACTGGCGAAACTCGTGGTGGGAACGCTCGGCTCGAAATCCGAAATTGAATTAATACCTTACGATCAAGCCTATTCACCGGGCTTTGATGACATGAGGCGTCGTAAACCGCTCGTGGAAAAATTGGAACGCTTCGTGCAATTTCATCCGCGCACCACCTTGCGCGATATCATTCGACTGACGGCGGGTTTAAGTCTTGGTCGCTAAATTTTCGAGCGGTTTAAAAAAACTTTGGCCGTATTTTGCAATGCCGGTTCAAACGTTCCGCGAGGTTTTGGACTGCCGCAGTCCAAGACGCTGACGCGCGATTCGCTCAACCCAATCCGATTAAGTCGCGCAGTATTTTTGAAACCGCGCTAACGCCGTTGCGAGCGAAAACAATTCAGGCCGTTTCCGTGATGATCGTGTCGCTGTGTTCGTAGCTCGGCGCGCAACAGCAGAGCAGGTGTAGCACTTCGTTTCCGGTGTTCCAGATTTTATGTTTCAGTCCCGGCGGAATGGCGATGGCGTCGCCAATTTTCACGTCGCGCGTTTCATTTTCAATCCGCATTTTTCCTGTGCCGTGGGTGATGAAATAAATTTCCTCGCACCGAGGATGATAATGTTCCAGTGTCGCGCTGCCGACGGGAATGCGCGCTTCGGCAAGACTTTGATTGCGGATGGCGGAATTACGATGCGCCAGTAACTCGCGAATTTCCGAGCCATCGGCGGTGATGAAGGAGGGAACTTCGTTTAGGTTTTTGATGTCCATAAAATTAAAAACTCTCCGGCACTTTGAAAATTTTCGACCAATCCATTTGCCCCAGCAAAACGCCCGCAACGATCAAGGTCATCGCGGCGCAAAATGTTGGCGTGATCGCTTCACCCAAGGTGAAATGCACCCACACCGTTGTCGTGAG
>JANYCI010000338.1 GCA_025360325.1 Limisphaerales bacterium
TCCACCGGCGTTCCGTCCGCGAGATACGGCATGTCTTCTTCTTTAACAATTTTGGCGACGACACCTTTGTTACCGTGACGTCCGGCCATTTTGTCACCGACTGACAATTTCCGTTTCGAGGCGATGTAAACTTTGACCGACTTAACGATGCCCGCTTCGGAGCCTTCACCGGCTTCCACGCGTTCCATCTCTTCGTCGTATTGCATCTGCAAGTCGTCGAATTTCTTCTTAAACTGGCCGATGATTTCGCTGATCTTGTTGCGGATCGGCGACGGATCGATTTCGATACGATCATAGACCGTCGCGAGTTTGCGCAGCAGCGTCTTCGTGATCTTGCGGTTGGCAGGAATGATGATCTCGCCAGTTTCGCTGTTCACCACGTCGAGCGGAATTTTTTCGCCGAGCAAAATGTTGCTCAACGCTTCCGTCAACTGGTCTTCCAGTTCACCGGTTTTTTTCTTGTGATCATCTTCAATCTGCTTCGCGTGACGTTTTTCTTCGCTCGAAGCAGAACGGCTCGTTTTCTCGCCGTCTTTCTTCGCAGAGACTTTAACATCCATCACGATGCCGTAAGTTCCCGACGGAACTTTCAGCGATGTGTCTTTCACGTCCGCCGCCTTTTCACCGAAGATGGCGCGGAGCAAACGTTCTTCCGGAGCGAGTTCGGTTTCAGACTTCGGAGTGATTTTGCCGACGAGAATGTCGCCGGGTTTCACTTCTGCGCCGATGCGGATAACGCCATCGGTGCCGAGGTTCTTCAACGCTTCATCGCCGAGGTTCGGAATGTCGCGCGTGATTTCTTCCGGTCCGAGTTTCGTATCGCGGGCCGCGACTTCAAATTCATCAATGTGAATCGAAGTGAAGATGTCGTCCTTCACGATTTTCTCGCTGATGAGGATCGCGTCCTCGAAGTTGTAACCGTTCCAAGGCATGAACGCCACGAGGACGTTACGCCCGAGTGCGAGTTCGCCGCCCTGCGTGCAAGGCCCGTCCGCGAGGATATGGCCTTTTTTGACAGTGTCACCTTTTTGAACCAAAATTTTCTGGTTGATGCAGGTGGCCGCGTTCGAGCGCATGAATTTACGCACGGGATAAATCGAGACGCCGTTCGCCGGATCGTGTTTGATTTTTTTCTTGGTCTCCGGCAAGTGGCCGTTGTCCGTGATGATGATTTGATTGCCGTTGACGGATGCCACTTTGCCGCCTTCTTCGGCGACGAGCACAGCGCGTGAATCGAGCGCGACGCGAGCTTCGAGACCGGTGGCGACGAGCGGTGCTTCCGTGACGAGGAGCGGCACGGCTTGGCGTTGCATGTTAGAACCCATCAACGCGCGGTTCGCGTCATCGTGTTCGAGAAACGGAATCAGCGACGCTGCAATCGAAACGAGCTGCTTCGGGGACACATCCATGTAATGAACATTCGTCGGCTCCACATCTACGAATTCGCCACGCTGGCGGCAAACCACGCGATCCGTCGTGAAATGACCTTTGTCATCCATCACGGAATTTGCCTGTGCCACCGTGAACTGTTCTTCGCGATCAGCGGTGAGGTATTCAATTTCCGTTGAGACGCGTCCGTCCTTAACCTTGCGATAAGGCGTTTCTAGGAAACCGAATTCGTTGATACGCGCAAACGTTGCGAGCGACGCAATCAAACCGATGTTCGGGCCTTCGGGCGTTTCAATCGGACAAATACGACCATAGTGCGACGGATGAACGTCGCGGACTTCAAAACCAGCACGATCGCGGGAGAGACCGCCTGGTCCAAGCGCCGACAAGCGGCGTTTGTGGGTCAATTCAGCGAGCGGGTTAATTTGATCCATGAACTGCGACAATTGGCTCCGGCCAAAGAAGTCACGGATCACGGCGGAGAGCGCCTTCGGATTGATGAGCTTTTGCGGCGTCATGGATTCGACCGTTTGATCGAACAACGTCATGCGTTCCTTCACCAAGCGTTCCGTGCGGGAAAGACCCACGCGGCACTGGTTGGAAAGCAATTCGCCCACTGTGCGGATGCGACGGCTGCCCAAATGATCAATGTCATCCAACGAGCCTTCGCCCTTCTTGAGCTTCAGCAAATACTTCGTCGCCTCGACCAAATCTTCCTTGGTCAAGATGCGGCTGTCCGTTTTCATGCCAAGCTTCTGGTTGATCTTGTAACGGCCCACGCGACCGAGGTCATAACGTTTTTCATCAAAGAACAAACGTTTGATCAACGCGCGTGAGTTCGCCGCCGTCGGGGGATCGCCAGGGCGCAGACGACGATAAATATCCTTGAGCGCCTCTTCTTCGTTCTTTGCCGGATCTTTCTTGAGGCACTTGATCATGTTGCCCTCGTCCACCGAGGTGTCCACAACCTTGATCTTGGTGATGCCGAGTTCGGCGATCTGCTTGACGACGGCCTTCGAGAGCGGCTCGAAAGCGCGCGCCACGACCAGACCTTTTTCTTCATCCACGGCGTCTTGCACCAAAACGCGGTTTTGCAAATCTTCAATCTTTTCTGCTTCCTTCACCGTCAATTCTTCGATGGTGTAGAACAGCTTCAAAATTTCCGCGTCCGTGCCGCGCGTCAGGCCGCCATTGTCCTTCGACTTGCTGCCCTTTTCCTTGTCCTCATGTTGGAGGAACGAGAGAGCGCGGAAAAACGTCGTCGTCAAAAATTTGCGGCGGCGTTTTTTGCGGTCGAGATAAACGTAGAGCAGATCGCTCGTGTCAAATTGCGCTTCATACCAGGAGCCGCGATCAGGGATGACGCGGAAGCTGTGGAGCATTTTGCCGTTCGGATGCTGGGTCGCCTCAAACGCGATACCCGGCGAGCGGTGCAACTGGGAGACGACGACGCGTTCTGCGCCATTGATGACAAAGGTGCCTTGCGGCGTCATCAGCGGGAGTTCGCCCATGAAAACTTTTTCTTCCTTCGCGCCCTTGCCCTCTTCCTTCAACTGGAATGTGACATAGAGCGGCGCGCCGTAGGTCAAGCCTTCGCGCAAACATTCGAGCCAGTCAATCTTCGGCTCGCCAATGTCGTAGGAATCATAGGCCAGCTCGACCTTTTCGTCGTAGCTCCTGATGGGGAAAACTTCTTGGAAAACGGATTCCAGACCCGCGTGCTTGCTGCGCTTCTTGGGCGCAATGTCAGCCTGCATGAACTCCTTATAGGAATTCGTCTGCAACTCGATCATGTTTGGCGGAATGACGATTTCCTTGATCTTGCCGAAATTAATACGTTCTGTGGCTCGCGATGGCATTTTTTACTTTCTCTGTTGGGAGCGGCTCACGCCGCACCGATTTCACCGACACTTAACGACACAAGGCAAGCCCGCCGCGTTCAATTAACGACGGCCAGCTTGCCCAACTCTCACCCGAATTTCTTACCAAAATAATTTTGTCAAAAACTTGTCCCGCCTTTCGCGGGTGGAAAAGGGGCGACGGCAAACTGCCGCCGCCCCGTAAAACGAACGGCTTACTTGACTTCGACTTTTGCGCCAGCTTCTTCGAGCTTCTTCTTGGCCGCATCGGTGTCCGCCTTGTTGGCACCTTCGAGCACCGTCTTCGGAGCGCCTTCGACCAAAGCTTTCGCTTCGGCGAGACCCATACCCGCTTTAACTTCACGCACCGCTTTAATCGCGGCGATTTTCTTATCCGCCGGAACGGAAACGAGCACCACGTCGAACGTGGTCTGTGCTTCAGCCGCCGGAGCGGCTGCCGCTGCGCCCGGAGCCGCCACTGCGACAGATGCCGCAGCGGAAACGCCCCACTTGGTTTCCAGTTGTTTCACGAGATCGGCGGCTTCAATAACCGTCAATTTGCTCAATTCTTCTACAAGATTTCCGAGGTCTGCCATAATTTTTTCTTTTGCTTTCTTTATTGCGTCTCGTCGTCTGCCAGCGCCCCGGCAATTTTCAGTTCACGGCTTGCGAACCGACGATTTACGTTGTGGTTGTTGCTGTTTGTTTTCCCGGCTTGAAAAATGGAAACTTCCAACATTTCAAGCCAAAAGCTGCTTAAAATTTCACGCCACCGATTGCACGGCTGGGCGCAAGAAAATGCCGACTTGGCGGCATCATTTTTTGAATGAACATAGTATTCAGACGAAACGGAGTGCAGATAATACGCGGAAAAAATGCCAACGCAATAAAATAAATAATTTTTTTCGCATTGGGAGTGCAGCTTGACCCTGTGCTTACTCCCTCTCCCCGTCGGACTGGGAGAGGGTTGGGGAGAGGGGATGGTTATTTGAGAAAACTCGTGGACGCCAACGGACTGCCCAGGCACCGGAACGCCTCCTCTCCCCAGCCCTCTCCTCCATTCCGAATGGAGGAGAGGGAGAAAACAAAAACCGTGTCAAGCTGCACCCTCGCATTGGTGGCCAGCAAAAAACCGGGGCAATGGCTTGCCCCGGCTGCGATTAGTCAAAACGACGACAATTTCAATTTCTCAACGCTCACGTCGCCATGTGCTGCACCGTGTCGCACCATTCCGTCATCTGGTTGCCCGAACCCATCACCAGGACATGAATGGAATACGTCGTCCCCGGCGTCAGGCTTTCCAGCGTCACCTCATGCGGATTCGTGAACGTCGCCGACTTCGTCTGGCCGTTCGGCAACGCCGTGTATTCCACAATGTAGGCCCACGCATTTGCCGCCACCGCGAGGTCAAGACCGAGCTTGCCCGACGCCACATTACGCACCGACAGGATGCTCGTCATTTCCGGCACCGCCGGAGTGCGCTGCGCGTTGTTCAGGCTGAAGCCCGATGACATTATTTTGGCCGCATCGTTATTCGCCGTGAGTTCCACATACGCCGCCAGTTGATCCAGCGTGGCAATGAGCGCATCGCGTTTGTTATTTTTATCCAGCGTCTGCGCCGGAGTTCCGTTGACGGCGTTGGCGACCGAGCCGTTGAACGCCGTTGACTGCGTGGTGAGCGCCGCCGGCGTGATGGGCGGCGTGGTGAAGTTTGCATTGCCCGTGAGTGACGTGCCGATGTGCAGACCGAAGTCGCCCAACTGCCCGTCCGTTTTCCCCGGATAATCCCGCAAGACCCGATTTTTCATAAACGTCCTTTCGTTTGGAGTTTTTTGAACCGCTGGCGTAGTCATCTGGCCGCGTCGGTGGGGTTCTGGTTCAAACCGAACATCCGCCCGAAAAGAAATTTGTCAAGCGAGGTGTTACTGGAAAAAATCCCTCGCCCCGCCCCAGCGGGGAGAGGGTCAGGGTGAGAGGTTCAACTTTTGGAAATGAATTAAATCCTCCTCACCCCCGCCCTCTCCTCGTCCGCGAAGAGAGGGAGACAAGACAGCCGCCTGCAAAATCGTTCCATTCGCAACTTGGGGCGCGACAAACCAAGCTTGAAATGCCACAAACGCATCTCCATTTATGACAAACGACGCTTGGGATAGAACAAACCAAGCTCCCGATGAAGCAAACGAAGCGTCAAATGCCACAACCCAAGCTTGGGATGGAACAAACGAAGCGTCGTTTATTCCAAACCAAGCGTCCGATGCAATAACCCAAACTTGGTTTATGACAAACAAAGCTTGGGATATGAGGGGAAAACCCTGAAAAGTGGCAAAAAGAGTTAAAAACAGTCAAAAACCGCCTCGAAACGACCCCGCCGGCTATTGCCCGGCAGCACGGTAAAACTTCTGTTGGTTGTTCAAATTTGTATCTGTGAACTGCCAGTTGCCGTTATTGTCAGCCGGATTGGTCAGAACTGGTTGCCAATTCACCGG
>JANYCI010000339.1 GCA_025360325.1 Limisphaerales bacterium
CACCGTGCAGTGGTATCACAACGGACAACTGATGACCGGTGCCGCGCAAAATTCCCTGCAATGGTCGCAATTGTCGCTGGCGGATTTGGGGACTTATCAGGCGGTGTTGAACTCGGCGCAATGGGTCTATCAACTGGCGCCCGTTGAAATCCAGTTCAACACCGAAGGGCTGTCCCAAGTGGCCGCCCGCAAAAAACTTGCCGACGCCGTCAGCACCGGACTGAGCGGTCAATAAACTTCAACTCAAAAGCTGCATATGAAAAATAAAATGAATCTATCGGTCTTAATTCAGCTCGCGGCGCAAGTCGGCGGGAAATCGGTGGCGGCCTTGGTGGTGCTTGCGCTCGCGTGGCCGACCATCGCACCGGCGGCCACCGTCTCCGGCTACAGCGGCACGCAAAACTTTGTGACGGCGGTGGGCAAAGACCCGGCGGAACCGAACGCCTGCGGCATGGTCGGCGGTTCCTCTTATTGGTTCACTTACCAGCCGCCGACCAACGGCCTGGCCACCCTCAACACGAGCGGCAGCAGCTACAACACGGTGCTCGGCATCTATGTTGATGACGGCCGGAACCTGGGTTACTCCAGCCTGGTTTCCGTGAACTGCGACGATGACTATGGCACTAATAAATGGAGCCTGGTGAGTTGGTATGCTTCGTCAAAGACGAATTACTTCATCATGCTTGATGGGGTCGCGGCTGCGACCGGCACCGCCTACTTAAATTACAGTCTGGATGCGGCCCCGAGCATTTCCACCATCGCCCCCGTCACCATCAAGGAAGACACCAATACCGCCGCGCTCGCGTTTAAGATTGGCGACCGCGAATCCGCCGCCACCAGCCTGACCTTGAGTGGTATTTCCTCGAACCTCACGCTGTTGCCCACCACCAACATCGTTTTCGGCGGCAGCGGTTCGAATCGCACGGTGACCCTCAATCCCGTCAAATATATATTCGGCACGAGCTTGGTGACCATCGGCGTGACCGACCCCGCCGGTAATTTTAAGACTACTAACTTCCTACTCACGGTAACGTTTGTGAACCATGCGCCCGTAGCCGTTACGGACACGGTCACTCGGCAGACCGGCAAAGGCATCACCATTGCGCGCACGTTTCCGGCGCGCAACGACACAGACTTGGATAACCAGACTTTGACCATCACAGCGGTCGCGGCCACGAGCAAGAACGGCGTGGCTATTACTATGAACACCACCAACATCATCTATGCCGCGAGCGCGTTGACGACGGCGGATCAATTCACCTACACCGTCAGCGACGGAACGGCAACCGCCGCTGGCACAAACATTGTCAATGTGGGCAGTAACGGAGTGCTGACGGTGCCCTGACCTGACCGATTTCAAACGCCCTCTGGTGCCACTAACCAGAGGGCGTTTTTTTGGTAGCGGGCCAATTGGAGAATGCATGGTGAGGCGAGCGTCATCGCGAGCCGCTTGGGCTGGCGACGTTCGGCCCGCGAAGACGCTCGCCCCACCATGTTGACCCACAACCAATTTTTTCCACGCTGGCATCGTTTTGGTTTTGCGCTAACATCATTGCTCATTAATGAGCAAACGGTTTTACATCACCACGGCGATTGATTACGTCAACGGCCAACCGCATCTCGGTCACGCTTACGAGAAAATCATCGCCGACGTCATTTCCCGCGCGCGGCGCAGTCTGGGACAGGAAGTTTTTTTCCTGACCGGCCTCGACGAACACGGCCAGAAAGTCCAGCAGGCGGCGCTGGCCGAGAAAAAAAATCCGCAGGAATATTGCGATGCTCTGGCGGTGGACTGGCAAAATTTCGCAAAAAAACTGGAACTGACGAACGATGATTTCGTCCGCACCACGCAGCCGCGCCACAAGGAATTCGTGCAGGCCACGCTGTCGAAGCTCAACGACGCTGGACAATTTTATAAGGCTAGTTACACGGGTTATTATTCCGCCAAGGAGGAGACATTTTTGACGGAGAAAGACCGTTTGCCCGACGGCAAATTTGACGCGAGCTACGGCGAGGTCGTTGAACTCAAGGAAGACAATTATTACTTCAAGCTCGGCGCGCACCAGCAATGGCTGATTGATTACATCGAAGCGAATCCTGATTTCATTTCTCCGAGTTATCGTCGCAACGAGGTGCTGGGCTTTCTCAAAAACAACACGCTGGAAGATTTGTGCATCTCGCGTCCGCTCGCGCGCTTGAACTGGGGTATTCCCCTACCCTTCGATAAAGAATTTGTCACCTATGTCTGGTTCGACGCGCTGGTGAATTACACCTCCGTCGCTGCCGCCCACGGCGATGAAATAATTTTATCCGCGAATAAAAACCTTCAACCTTCAACCTCCAACCTTCAACCTTCGCTCTGGCCTGCCGACATCCACGTCATCGGCAAAGACATCGTGAAATTTCACGCCGTCTATTGGCCGATCATGCTCAAGGCGATGGGTCTGCCGCTGCCGAAACAAATTCTCGTGCATGGTTTTTGGCAAAAGGACGGCGCGCGCATCAGCAAAAGCACGGGCAATGTCGTTGACCCGATTGCGATCATCAACGAATGGGGCGTGGACGCCTTTCGTTTTTATGTTTTGCGCGAACTCGACATCGGCCCGGACGGCAACTGGACCGAGGCCGGTTTCCGCTCGCGTTATCAGGCCGAACTCGGCAACGGACTCGGCAATCTTGTCAATCGCTCGCTCTCGATGCTCAAGCGTTATCGCAATGGAATTGTTCCCGCAAAATCAAATGAACTCGCTGCCGACGCCGCGAAAGCCGCGGATGAAACGCGCGCGTTATTCCAGCAAAGCCAACTCCAGTCCGCGCTGCAAAGCATCTGGTGCCTCGTCAACCGCGCCAACAAATATGTGGATGAAACTGCACCGTTCAAACTCGCGAAAGATCCCGCGCAAGCACAGCGCCTCGACGAAGTTCTCTACAACCTCGCCGAGTCCTGCCGCGTGCTGGCAGTTTTGCTGAATCCGTTTTTGCCCGGAACTTCCGCAAAAATTTATTCGCAGCTTGGCTTGACTGGTTCGCCGGACAAACTCGCCGATGCGACTTGGGGTGGCCTGCAACCGGGACAATCCATTGGTGAACCCGCGCCGCTGTTTCCGCGCAAAGATGTTTGAACTTTGGTAGTCTCGGCTAGTTTGAGGAAAAGCGGCAGAGGGCTGCCGACTCGTCTCGCCGAAGTCTGACGAAGGCGGAAGTCCAAGACGCTCCGCGCGGCACGAAGCCGAACGGCAACGCCTCGCGTCTTGGAGTGCTCCAGCCCTCTGGAGCTTTGGCATTGCAAACCCGGATGTGCCGAATCAAAAAAAACAGCCGCCACATGAACCGCCATCTAAAAACGCTGCTGCAAATTATTTTAGTTTGCTTCGCCAGCAGCGTCCTTGCCCAAACCATTTCACTGCCGCCGCGCGCCATGAACGCCGCCAATGGCAGCGACTTTATTAAAAAAATTTCCGCGCTGGATTTTGCCCAGCGCGAGCAGGCGGTGGTTGATGAAGTTTTTTCCGGCAACCTTCCCGCGTTCCAGCAAAACCTTTGTCCCGTCACCGTCAGCAATGTTTTTGAGGGTAAAACCAACATCGCCACGTTCTTCGCCGCGCCGGATTATCTCGCGATCGGTGCGGATGAAAATTATTTTCTCGCGCCCATTTCGCCACACACGGCGCAACTCATCGCGGACAAACTCAATTGTATTTTGCCCACGAGCAAAATGGTGGACGCAATTTATGCGGCAGCAGAAGTGAAGCTCCCGCCCTCGCCAATTTCACCGAACGCGGCGATGACGACCGTTCCCATTTTCGCGAAAATCAATGAGACGATTCGCGCGCAACGCGCAGCGGCTTTGAATTCGCATCCGCTTGGCACGCTCGTGGCCGGGCATAAAAAGGATGTGGTGATTTCCGCGCGGCTCGCGAGCGTGACCAACAAGGTTGCTATCTACGGCTGGCACCAAACGAACGGCGTTGCGATCCAGCCGCTGTATCTCGGTCACACGACGGCGTGGGTGGATTACAGCCACGGCATCCGACTCGTCTCGCAAACCATGCTCGTGAACGGCGAGAAAAAATCGGTGACAGAAGTTTTAGCGAATCCCGAATTGTGTGGACTCATCAGCGATGAAGGCGTGGTAACAAACGCGAGGTATCCAATGAATTTGGGTGGAACAGGCCTCCGGCCTGTTGTTTCGGGCGTCCCGCCCGAAACCGGCGGGGCGCGCAAATTGCAACCGAACGATTCAAGCCAC
>JANYCI010000360.1 GCA_025360325.1 Limisphaerales bacterium
TCGCCTTCGCCACCGAAGCCGAAACCAGCGGCCATCATGCGTTGCGAGCCGACGCCGGGCAGTTGTGCGAGGCCATGCAAATCTTCAAACGTGTCGGTGTAGCCTTTGAAACCGCCAGCGGTGAGAAATTCTTTGAGGCCGAGTTCGATGCGCGCCGCGTCGCGGACGGACTTGTGACGTTTGCCGCCTTTTTTCAAATCGGCAGTCATGTCGTAGATGTCCGCGTAAGTTTTGCAAAGTGCGTCCACTTCCTTTTCAGAAACGGCGTTGACCACTTTCACCAAATCGCCGACGCCGTGGGTGTTCACGGAGAAACCAAATTTGATTTGTGCGGAAACTTTGTCGCCATCCGTCACGGCCACTTCGCGCATGTTGTCGCCGAAACGGACGAACTTCGCCGTCTGCCAATCCGCCCACGCCGCCGCCGCACGCGCCCACGCGCCGAGTTTTTCCTGCGTGCTTTTTTCCTGCCAAAAACCGACAACGACCTTGCGCGCCAGACGCATCCGGCTCCAGATGAAACCGTGCTCGCGGTCGCCGTGCGCGGCCTGATTCATGTTCATGAAATCCATGTCAATCGTGCCCCACGGAATGTCGCGGTTGTATTGCGTGTGCAGATGCGCGACCGGCTTGCGAAGTTGTTTCAATCCGTTGATCCACATCTTCGATGGAGAAAATGTATGGCACCAAGTAATCAAGCCAATGCACTTCGCAGCATTGTTAGCCGACTGGCAGAGTTCCGTGATCGCATCCGGCGAAACCATGACGGGTTTGAAAACGACTTTGACCGGAATCGCGGAAGACGCATTGAGCGCCTTGGAAATTTCCTGCGAATGTTGCGCGACGGCCTTGAGAGTTTCGGGGCCGTAAAGATGCTGGCTGCCGGTGACGAACCAGACTTCGTATTGTTTTAGATTGATGCTCATGTAAAAAATTAGGTGCTTAGTTAAAAAAATTCGGAATGACTTTGCAGGCGGAAATTATTTTTCGGAAGAAATTTTCTGCGGTATCGCGTCGGGCACCACCAAACGGTCAATGCCCACGGCCACGAGGCCGGCGGCGCGGCGGCGCGGCGCGGCGAGACATTCCACGCTGCCAAATTTCGCCCACATGGAACCGGCTTGAACGGCGCGCGACAGATGCGTGATGACGCTAGGCGGCAATTCCGTGAGGCTGCCGGTGATGACCACGCGGCGCAGGCCGAGCACGTTCAGCGCGCCCGCAATCGCCACCGCTGCGGCATCGAGCGTCTGGGCGAGCCAAGGTTCAATTCCATTTTCCAAAATGTGCGCGGACAAATCCGTCCACGATTTATTTTTTTTGCGGCTCGCGGCGGCGAAACTTTCCAGCAGTCCGCCGGTGGAGACAAGCGTTTCAATGCAGCCAATCGCGCCGCAACCGCATTTGCGATGGTTGCCGAGCACGGGCGTGTGGCCGATTTCGCCGCTAATGGGCAGCGTGCCGACGAACGGACGGCCTTCGACGACAATCGCGCCGCCTACCCCATCGCCAAAATCCACGAGTAAGAAATTATCTTCGCCCGGATTCGCGAGCTGATGGCCGAGCGCGAGCGTGCGTTCCTCCTGCACGAGCAAAACTGGAACGTCCCAAATCCGCTGCACCAGCGACACCAAGTCCACCTTTTCCGTCCAATGCAAATTCGGTGAGAACAAAACTTTGTTCGCCGCCTCGTCCACCACGCCCGGCACGCTCAAGACCACGCCCAATAATTTTTCGGCATCCACTTGCGCCGCCGCTGCGCGCAATTTTTGCTCCCAGTTTTTTTCCGGGTGCAAGCCGCCGTTGCTGGAAAAATTAAAATGCCATTCGTCGCGTTCCGGCACACCGAGGGTGAGGCCGGCTATGCTCGTCTCGTTCACGCCGAGTTGGATGCCGAGTAAACGCGCGGCGGATTGGTTCAAACGCAACTGCCGTCCGGGGCGTCCGCGCAAAATAGTTTCCGGGCTGGGACTAGGTTCACGTCCATTGGTCAGCGACAAATCCACTTCCTCCAAAACGGAAAGCTCCAGCAGTTCATCCACGATCTTGCCCGCTGTGGGCTGGCTCATGCCGAGTGCCTTGGCCAGTTCCGCGCGCGAGGCCACGCCCAACCGTTGCAACTGCCGCAGCAGCGCACGACGGTTCAATTGCCCCATGCGGGAAGGAACGTAGATCATTAAATAAAGAAAACTACGAAATTCGCTTTACGTCAAGCTGAACCTAGTGAATCAAGTTGGAAAACGGCGGCGAATAATCCGAGTTGAATCCGCAAAGGTTCTACTTTAGCGTGACACCAACCACCTGTCCCATGAACACCACTCCCCTACTCTGCCCTGATTTTAACCGCAAAGTGAGAAACGGTTTCACCTTAATTGAGCTACTCGTGGTCATCGCCATCATCGCCATTTTGGCAGCGATGTTGTTGCCCGCGTTGGGTCGGGCGAAAATGAAGGCGACGCAGGCGACTTGCTTGAGCAACGAGCGCCAATTGGCGCTGGCACTCAGTATGTATGCCACGGATTTCAACGATAAGTTGGTGGCCTTTGGCAGTGCCGATGGTTACTAGAGTCCGGTCTACAACGGCGTGACGGCACCCTGGAACGTGGTCGGTATTTCAGCTGATACCGCAGAGCAAACTTTCAAGCTGGCATTAAAAGCCAACAGCCCGCTCTACCCGTTTGCGCCCAATGCGGGCGTGGTGCATTGTCCCGGTGACGTGCGGTATAAACAAAATATGCCGGGGAAAGGTTGGGCCTTCGATAGTTATTCAAAACCAAACGGTGTCGCTGGCGAGGGTTACATCAACTATTGGGGCAGTGGTGCCACTTACACAAAAATGTCCGAAGTCGCTTCGCCCACCGCCACGTTTGGGTTTGTAGAAGACGTGGATTCGCGCGGCTACAATATCGGCACCTGGGTGCTGCTGTGGAATTTGGGCACGGCCAAAAATGGTCACCCGCAATCATTCAACTGGAATGATCCCTTGCCGATGTATCACGGCAATGTCAGCACGTTTTCGTTTTTGGACGGCCATGCAGTCCATCACAAGTGGGTTGACGCCGCCATCACGTCCTACGGCAAAACCACGGCGGCGGGCAACACTGCCTTTACCGCGCCCATAACCAACCCCGGAGCCGATTACGAATATGTCTATCAGGGCTACCGTTTTCCCGGCTGGCGGGAATAGAGATTTTTTTTGGGTCAAAAAATTCTGCGGAACCGTCGCCATCCGACCAAATCAATTTCATTCGCCGAATTTCCCGCTTCTGTTAATTTACGGCCCGCATGGCGTTTGAATTCACCTTTCTCGGCAGCGGCACGTCGCAGGGCGTGCCGCTCATCGGCGTTGATTATCCGCCGGAATTTTTAGCCAACCCAAAAAATTGGCGCACGCGCCCGGCCATTTATGTTTCCACGGATCAAGTAAAACTCGTGGTGGACACGCCGCCGGAATTCCGCATCCAATGCCTGCGCGAAAACCTCAAGCACCTCGATGCCGTGCTGGTCACGCACGCGCACGCGGATCATGTTCTCGGCATGGACGATTGCCGCCGCTTCTGCGATCTCAATGGCGGCCACACGCTCCCGATCTACGCGAGCGAGGCGACGATGGTGCATCTGCGCCGTGTTTTCATTTACGCCTTTCACCAAGGCCCATGGCCGAGAGGTTATTTCATGCCGGAAGAACGCATCATCAACGGCGCGTTCGAGCTGGGCGATCTGAAAATCACGCCGCTTGATCTGCCGCACGGCAGCATGACGACGACGGGATTTTTGTTCGAGCAAGCCGGAAAAAAACGCCTCGCCTATTTGAGCGACTGCCAGGAAATTCCCGACGCGGTGATGGAAACCATTCGCGGCGTGGAAATCGCCGTGCTGGACGCATTGCGTTACAAACCGCATCCCACACATATGTGCTACGATGACGCGCTCACGGCGGCGCGGCGCATCGGCGCGGGCAAAACTTTTTTCACCCACCTCACCCATGATTACGATCACGACGTGGCGCAGGCGGAACTGCCGCCGGGCGTGTGGTTCGCGTGGGACGGATTAAAAGTGATGAGTGAAACGTGAGACGTGATTTTTTGAAATTGAAAAATATGAACCAGATTTTACGGACGCTATTTTGTCTGGTGTTTTTCTCGCCGCAGCTCGTTCGGGCAGGCGGCGAAGAAGTCGTGTTGCTTTACAACTCGCGCGTGCCGGAGTCGAAGCAGGTGGCGGAACATTACGCGGCGTTGCGACAGGTGCCCGCGCAACAAATTTTCAGCTTCGCACTCGCCACCAACGAAACGATTTCGCGCGCGGACTTCGCCGATTTTTTGCAACGACCGCTGGCAAAAAAACTGGAAGACTCCGGGCTTTGGAAATTCGGGAAAGTGAATATCCCAGCGACGAACGGCCAGCCAGCGCACACGGATAAAGTCGTGGTGGAATCCAAAATCCGCTACGCCGTGCTGTGCTACGGGATGCCGCTGCGGATTGACGCCGCGAGCATCAGCGAAACGGGCATTGAAAAAAACGTGCCGCCCGGATTGCGACACAACGAGGCGGCGGTGGATTCTGAACTCGCCTGGCTGCCGCGCATTAAAAGTTCCGTCATGCTCACCGGACCGCTCATCAACCCGCTTTATCTTTGCACTAACAGCTCGGCACTTTCCTGCACGAACGGCCTGCTCATGGTCGCCCGGCTGGACGGCCCCACCGCGCAGATCGCCAGCAACCTCGTGGACAAGGCGATGGCCGCCGAGCGCGATGGATTTTGGGGACGCGCCTATTTTGACACGCGCGGGTTGAAGACGAATGATAATTATTATTTGGGCGACGCGTGGTTGGCCAACGCCGCGATTGTCGCGCGTCAGCAAGGTTTTGAAACCGAGTTGGACACCAATGCCGAAACGATTCCGAACTGGCAACCCATGAGCCACATTGCCATTTATGCGGGCTGGTATGCTGGCAGCATCTGCGGACCTTTGGCGTTGCCGCAAGTGGAGTTCATGCCCGGCGCGTTTGCGTATCATCTTTATTCCTTCAGCGCGGAAAGCCTGCGCAGCGCGGAAAAAAGCTGGTGCGGCCCGCTGCTCGCCAAGGGTGCGACCTGCACGCTGGGCTGCGTGTATGAACCGTTTTTGCAGTTCACGCCGAACCTCACTTTTTTCATCCAACAGTTTGGCAACGGCTACACGTTCGGCGAAGCGGCGTGGTCCTCGCAACTTGGCCTGTCGTGGATGATCACGGTTATCGGCGATCCGCTCTATTGCCCGCTGAATAAACCGCTCCCGCAACGGCACGCAGAGTTGACGCGCGAAAAAAATCCCAAACTTGAATGGTCGTTCGACCGGTTGATCAATCTGGATTTGGCGCATGGCATCCGTGCGCCGCAACTCGCCACGTTTCTGGAAAACATCCCGCAAACCACCAACAGCGCGGTGCTGATGGAAAAACTCGCGCAACTTTACGACGCCCAAGGCAAGCCCAGCTCGGCCATCGCCGCGTGGCAATCGGCACTGAAATTGGAGCCGTCGCCGCAGCAGCGCATCCGCATCCGCCGCGTGCTCACGGAGAAAATGGTGGCCGCGGAACGCGATGAAGACGCGGCGGAAAACTTGCGTGAGTTCATCGCCGAAGCGCCCGACTACTCAGACATTTTCGCCACGCGCGAACGGTTGAGCATCCTCGAACGAAAAATTGCCGCGAACAAAAAATGAGCCTGCCCGTTTTTTTCGACACCCACGCCCACCTCGATTATCCCGACTACGAAAAAGATTTTTCGGAAGTCCTCGCCCGCGCGCAAACGGCGGGCACCACGAAAATTATTTCCATCGCAGTTGATTTCGACAGCAGTCGCCGCGCGCTCGCACTGGCCGAAAAACACGAAATGATTTACGCCGCTGTCGGCTGGCATCCCGGCAACGCACACGAAGCGCCGGAGGACATCCGCCCGACTCTGCGCGCACTCGCCGCGCATCCCAAGGCCGTGGCCATTGGCGAATGTGGTTTGGATTACTACCGATTGCCCAGCGCGAACGGCGGCAGCGCGGATGACGATGCGCGTTATAAACAGAAACAGGCGGAAATTTTTCAACAGCAATTAGAAATCGCGGCAGAGCTGAATTTGAATTGCGTCATCCACCAGCGCAGTTCGTTCGACGATATTTTTTTGCAGATTCAGCCGTTCGCAAAAACAACGCGCGGCGTGTTCCACTGCTTCGGCGAGAGCCTTGAACGATTGGAAAAAATTTTAGCGCTCGGCTGGCTCGTGAGCTACACGGGCATCGTCACCTTCAAAAACGGACAGAACATCCGCGATGCCGTGGCCGCGACGCCGTTGGACAAACTGATGCTCGAAACCGATTGCCCGTATCTCGCGCCGATGCCGTATCGCGGCAAACGCTGCGAGCCGGCGTATGTGAAGGAAATTTCCGAGACCGTCGCGCGGGTAAAGCTGTGTTCGCTGGAACAATTAAGCGACGCCACCTGCCGCACCGCGCACGAATTTTTTCCCAAGCTGTCGAGGTAGGGCGGCGTTGCTGCGCCGCCTTCCCCCGCACCGACTGCGATTCACGCCAGCGTCGCGGCAGCGACGCCCTACCAAACGCACCGATTGTTTTTTTGAATTGGGATAATCGCTTCAGCCCGCCTCAAAATTGAGCACGCCCGTCCATTTCAGGACAGCCGCGCCCGCCGTTTTCCACCGCCACCCCGGTTTTATTTGATTATTCCAACGTTTTCTCGACCGCAAAAAAAAATTTCCAGTTGGCATCGCAGTTGCGAAAGAGAGTGGCGAGACAGCAACGTTTCACCAACAAAAAAGTCACAACGATAACAATAATACATACATCATGAAAAAATCCTTCATCCTCGCCCTCGCTGCGCTACCGCTCTTCATCACCGCTTGCGCCTCGCCGAAACCGCCCGTGGCTTTTCACGCCACGGATAGCAACGCCGTCGTCATCAAGTGCGTTGACAACCGCAACAGCGAATTGATCGCGCCCACCCCGACCGGCCCCGAAGCGAACAGCAAGGTGATGGGCAAAGTCTCCGCCATGACCGGCCCCAAGACCGCCGTCGTCATCCTCGAAAATTATAACGAGGAAAAAGTTGGCAATGAATTCCGCGACCGCAGCACGCCGTGGTTCATCGGCCTGCGCACGCTCGGCTACGATCACGTCGTGTTCCTTCAGGGCAACGGCACGGACAGCCCGGAAGGTCTCGCCACGATTGCTCGTTACGACTGATTTGAAACTCGCGGCTTGAACGCTTTGCTCCGGCCATGAATCATGGCCGGAGCAAATGTCTGAAAACTTGGAAATCCGAATACACGGGACGGCGGAAAAACCAACTTTGATTTATCTCCCCGGTCTGCACGGCGATTGGACGCTGATCGGCGGATTCCGAAAATGTCTTGGTAGCCGCGTCCGCTTTGTGGAATTCACTTACCCGCGCACGCTGGAATGGTCGCTCGATGACTACGCCGCCGCGATTGAAAAATCGCTCGCCGCCAGCGGCATCACGCAAGGCTGGCTGCTCGGAGAATCATTCGGCTCGCAAATTGTTTGGGCGCTCGCCCGACGAAAAAACTTTTTAATCACAGGAATCATTTTGGCTGGAGGATTTGTCAAACACCCGTGGCACTGGGCCGTGCGGCTCACCGAAATAATTTTCGGATGGCTGCCGTTCTCGCTGCTTATGCTCGCGATGTTCGCCTTCATGAAATATCTGCGCTGGCGCTTTCGTCGCTCGCCGGAAAACTTGGCGGACGTGGATGAATTCGTCGCCCGCCGCACCGAACTGGACCGTGCCGCCGCCGTGCATCGCCTGCATTTGGTTGCCGGGAGCGATCCGCGTCCCATCGCTCGCGAAACGAAATTTCCCGTGCATTACTTGAGCGGATTCATTGATCCAATCGTGCCCTGGCCATTCGTGCGGCACTGGTTGAAATGTCATTGCCCGGCACTGCGCGACTGTAAAATCGTCCCGGCTGCCGACCATATCGTTCTCAACACCGCCCCGGAAAAATCGGCGCAACAGGTTTTGCAATGGGTGGAAACCTAGCGCATGTTTTCAAAATTATTTTGGGAGCGCAGGCTGGTTTAAGTTAGCGTGCCTTCCCCTCACCCTGACCCTCTCCCCCGGGGAGAGAGAACAGCCGTAGGTTGCGATGCTTAAAACTTGTTAGTCGTGGAGCAGAATTCTGCCGTGGTCTCGCCAGGACGCTGGGAACGTTTCTCCCTCTCCGCTGGGCAGAGGGCCGGGGTGAGGGGAAGCGACGGGCCCAAATGTTAATTTTGAAAACTCGACCACAATCCTTTCGCTTGCCGCAGAGCGATTCCGTTTTATATTTTAACTCGTATGACGCGGCAGCAAATCCTCGACCTCTATTTTCTCGACGCGCGGCACAAGCTCATTGAGATCGCCGCGTTCCTCGACCGCGTTGAGCGCGCGGAGGGCAAGGATGACTTCCGGCTGAAAAGTTTTCGTGCTGCGCTCGCCAAACTGGACGACAAAAAGAAAAACCGCGCAAAGGAAGTGTTGATGATCTTCAGCGATCTGACGACCAAGCCAATTGGAAAAGCCACGGGTAAAGGTGCCGTGGGTGCGTGGCAGAAAATAAAATAAGAAAATGTTTCGCTTCCTCAAACGCCGCAATGCCATCAAGAGCTTCGTCTATAAGCTCCCGCTGGAATTGCACCGGCGTTTTGGTGACAAGCGGTTTTATTCGATTGAACAAGTTGAGCACACTTTGGAAAACGGCAAGCATGACCGGGCTTTTTCAGCGTATGCCTACGCCCTGCTCTGCTCGCGCAATGATTTTGATTCATACTTCGGCGGGTTGAAATTGAAGACCAGTTACGACAGCTTGCGAAAAGCTATCGCAAAAAAATATTTCAACGGGATCAGTGATTTTGAAGGCGGCGCAGTGGTTCGTTTTGCCAAAGGCGTTGGTGATAAATCTTATTACGAAAGTGATCTTGCAGATAATTATACCAGCGGAAGTTCTGGACATCATTGATATGCGCTACATCGAACCCCACGCCCACATGGTCAGCCGCACGACGGACGATTACGAACGCATGGCGCTCGCCGGCTGCGAGGCGGTCTGCGAACCGGCGTTCTGGGCGGGCTTTGACCGCAGTTCGCCGGCCGGTTTTTTTGATTATTTTTCCCAGCTCACCGAGCACGAACCGAAGCGCGCCGCAAAATTTGGCTTAAAACATTTCTGCTGGCTCTGCATCAATTCCAAGGAGGCCGAAGACGTGAAGCTCGCCGAGGAAGTCATCGCGCTCATCCCGAAATTTTTGAAGCGTCCGAACGTCCTAGGCATCGGCGAGATCGGCTTGAACAAAAATTCCCGCAACGAGCTGCGCGTTTTGGAAATGCAGGTGGAACTCGCGGCGAAATTTAATCAACTCATCCTCGTTCACACGCCGCATCTCGAAGACAAGCTCAAGGGCACAAAATTGATTCTCGACGTTCTGAAAAACGACAAACGAATTCAGCCAGGCCGCGTCATCATTGATCATGTTGAGGAACACACGGTGGAAATGGTTTTGAACTGCGGCATGTGGGCGGGCATGACGTTGTATCCCGAAACGAAATGCACGCCAGCGCGGGCGATTGACATTTTGGAAACTTACGGCAGCGAAAACATCTGGATGAACAGCGCCTGCGACTGGGGCGTGAGCGATCCGCTGGCCGTGCCGAAAACGGCATTGGAGATGAAGAAGCGCGGACATCTCGCCAGCGCCGTTGAGAAAATTATTTTCCAGAATCCAAAGAAATTTCTGCGGCAGTCGAAAAACTTCAAGCTGGGCATTTAGCGCGGTGAAAAGTTAAGCCTGCGCTTTTCAAACGGCACTTTCAGCGGTAATGTTCGCGCGCATGAATGGAGTCGTAGAAATTTTCGTAGGCTTGCTGGTTGCGGTCGCCGTGCTGGCGCTGCTGGCGCGCAAGCTGCACATCCCCTACCCGATTTTTTTTGTGCTCGGCGGATTGCTGCTCGGCTGGATTCCCGGACTTCCCAAAGTGCGTCTCGATCCCGACCTGGTGTTTCTATTTTTCTTGCCGCCGCTCTTGTTTCCGGCGGCGCTGTTCACCTCGTGGCGAGATTTCCGCGCGAACCTGCGTCCCATTTCATTGCTCGCCATCGGCCTCGTGCTGTTCACCACGGTGATCGTGGCGTATCTCGCCCATCACTTCATGCACCTGCCGCTCGCCGTGGGTTTTGTTTTGGGCGCAATCATTTCCCCGCCCGATGCCATCGCCGCCACGGCGATTGCCGAACGGTTAAAACTTCCGCGTCGCATCGTCACCATTCTCGAGGGCGAGAGTCTCGTCAACGATGCCACCGCCCTCGTCGTTTATCGTTTCGCTGTTATCGCAGTGGCCACCGGTTCCTTTTCCATCGCGACAGCTGGCGGACAATTCGTGCTCATCAGCCTCGGCGGAATTCTGCTTGGCTTGCTCACCGGCTGGCTGGCCGAGCAATTTCA